>CACZYP010000058.1 GCA_902785425.1 uncultured Ruminococcus sp.
AACTACAGTCAAAAAGACCGTTACCGAAATCGCAAACGAAGTGATCGCCGGAAAATGGGGCAACGGTTCGGACAGAAAAAATCGTCTGACTGCGGCAGGGTATGACTATGCTGCGGTGCAGGCCGAAGTAAACAGGTTGATGGGGAGTTAGCGACTATGACCGGGGAAGATTACAGGAAATGGGCTGACGGTTACTACCACGAAGCGGAGGTGCTTCATCGGAAAATAACCGAGAAGCGAAGAAAGCAGTTTTTTAAGACTGCCGAAGAACGTGAGAAAAACGACAGAGCCGTTGAACGGCTTTATGCGATGAGAGTCGATTGCCTGAAAACACACGATATTCTCATGAAAAAAGCCATTCAGATCGAGGAGATGGAAAAACGTGAGAAACATCGAATACATAGGTGATCTCATCGAACGCACGCTTGCCGATGAAAGCTATGAGGAAGTAAACGAATCGCACAATAAAGAAAAAATGATGATCCTCATCAAAAAACGCAATGGAACGACTGCTGACCGACCGCCAAAACGAGTGCTTTGTGATGTACTACTACGACAACATGCGCATGGCGGATGTTGCGAAGGAGCTTGGCTTACATAAATCGACCGTATCAAGGCATATCTCGGCAGTGAAGAAGAAACTCGAATTTTTGCAGGAATTCTTTTAAAAGTAAAAGTAGGTGATACCATGAGTAAAGTAATGATTATGGGCATGACATTTGAGGCAGGCTCCGAGCCTGACTTCGGAAGCATATACCGTGTGCGTGAGGGTGCTTCGGGAGTGCATGAGTATGGACTGAATGAAACCGATGCAAGCAAGCTCTCGCTCATTACAAACGCTGCTCCCGGTTCTTCGGCGTTTTGCGATGATACGATGGAAGTATATCGTTTGACGAAAACAGGCTGGATCAAGCTTGAGATCGGGGATTCGTAAAGGGGTGATGACATGAGCAAAATAAGTATAATGGGAATGACGTTTGAAGAGGGGAGCGAGCCGGATTTCGGGAGTATTTATCGTATTCGTGAGGGTGCTTCGGGGGTGCATGAGTACGGGCTGTATTCCGATGATATCAGCAAACTTGCTCTTATCACGAACGCAGCTCCGGGGTCATCGGCTCAGTGTGATGATACAAAGGATGTTTATCGCCTGACAAAAGACGGATGGATGAAGCTCGGAGAGCCGGGAGAAATAAGCACTCCTGCTACAGATATTATTGAAAGAACAGCAACCTCGATCTATAACCGGTCGGCACAGACAGTGGGAGATTATTTCGCTTATAATAACGAAGTGGTAGAAAGTGTTTATATGCCGAACGTTAAGACAATTGGAGAATCGGCATTTGCCTATGATACTTCCTTAGTGACAGTGGATTTTCCGGAGGCTACATTAATAAAGGAAACTGCTTTTTATCGTTGTTCAAATTTGGAGGAAGTTATTTGTCCTGAATTAAAAGAGATTTCCAGCCGTGCTTTTGCTGATTGTACAAATTTGAAAACGGTAATCGCACCTAAACTTGAAAAAATATATACTTTTTCAGGATGTACTCATTTGGAAGAACTTAATTTTCCATTGTTAAATTATATTGGAAGTTTTGGGTTTAGTGGCTGTGCTTCACTTGTAAATGTTGATTTACCTCAATTAGAATATTGGGGAGAAAGGTCTTTTTATAACTGCACTTCATTAAAAACTCTAAATCTCCCAATGGTTAGTAAATTTTCAGGAATGGATAGCTCATCTGCTTATATTGAAAACTGTTCTGCCCTTGAATCTGTGAATTTATCAAGCCTTGAAAGTCTTGAAAGAGCAAATTTGTTCAGAAACTGTCCTTCGTTAACTTCTGTGTCTCTTCCTAATCTTAAAACAGTGGGAAGTTCTTGGAGGATATTCAGAGAGTGTTCTGCTCTGGAAGAGATATATCTTCCAAAAGTAGAGAAAGTAGGAGGTATAGCAGTACGTGAATTTGTATTATGTACATCATTAAAAGCAGTTTATCTTCCTGTGGCAACTTATATAAATTTTGCTATTGACCTCACATCACTGGAAACCGTTAATGTACCACTATGTGAAACAATAGGGGGTAGTTGTTTTAAAAATGATACTGCCCTTGAAACACTGAACTTTCCTTGTGTTACATCAATTGGTACTGAGGCTTTTAGTGGCTGTACATCGTTGACTACCATAATTTTTGGAGCAGAAACAGTTGCAACACTTGATAATTCAAACGCATTTACAAATACCCCCGTTGCTTCCGGAACGGGTTATATCTATGTACCCGATGAACTTGTTAACGATTACAAAGCAGCGCAGAATTGGTCAACATACGCAAATCAGATAAAACCAATCTCCGAACTTCCAACGGAAACGGAAGGAGAATAACAATGAACACATACACAAACTTTTTTAAGTGGCTCATAGCCGCCATATCCGGCGCAACTGCTGCGTTCTTCGGACAGTACGGGCTGTTCTTTGTCCTTGTGGCGGTCGGTGTTGTCCTCGACGTCGTAACGGGGCTTATAAAGGCGAAAGCAACGGGCGAAGGCTTGTCATCCGAAAAAGCAAAACGTGGCTTCTGGCGCAAAATGTCGCTGTTTGCGGCGCTGTTTTTCGGTATGTTCCTTGACTATGCCTCAGCCGCTGTTCTGGTGCATGCAGGCGTTTCTCTGACAGGTGACACACCGTTTGCGCTTATTATCTGCGCATATATAATTATCAACGAAGCGATCTCGGTTGCCGAGAATCTCTACCTTGCGAACCCGGACAGCTTCCCTCGGTGGATAGCGGAGAGGCTTAAGGTAGCAAAGAAGCAGGTGGAGAGGGGAGAAGAGGATACACGGCGCATCACTTCGCTACCTCAGTCAGCGTTATACGATGCCGTACCCGGAGCTTAAAGCTATCCTCACCGACATCGGTACCGAAGAGCTTGCTCATCTTGAAATGATCGGTGCGATAATATATCAGCTGACCAAGAATCTTACTCCCGAACAGATAAAAGCAGCCGGCATGGACGCATATTTTGTCGATCATACAACGGGCGTTTATCCTGCGTCTGCGGCAGGTGTGCCGTTCACGGCTGCTTATATCCAGTCTAAAGGCGACGTCCTGACCGATCTGCATGAAAACTTAGCGGCTGAACAGAAAGCCCGAACAACTTACGACAATATCCTTCGTTACTGCGATGATCCCGATGTTATTGACCCGATACGTTTTTTGCGTGAACGGGAGATCGTTCATTATCAAAGGTTCGGCGAAGGCTTGCGCATAGCTTCCGACAATCTTGACAGCAAGAATTTTTACGCATTCAATCCGTCTTTTGACAGGAAAAAAGCAGGGCGCAACAAGTAATGAAAAACGCACGAACAGCAGTTATCTGCCGCTTCGTGCGTTTTTTGCGGTCGGTCAGCACGCCTTAAAATTATAAACAGGCTTAATAATATCATTGATCTCGACCGTATCTTTAATATTCTCTTTGATCTCTTCCATAGGTTTATACACCATAGGCGACTCATCGATCGTTCCCTGACAAACACACGTTGTGTAGATGCCTGCCATGCTGTCTTTGTACTCATCAAGCGTGACCGTTTCTTTTGCCTGCGATCTTGAAAGAATGCGTCCTGCTCCGTGCGGGGCGGAGAAGTTCCAGTCGGGATTTCCTTTGCCCGTACAGATGAGACTTCCGTCACGCATATTCATCGGAATGATAGATACTTCTCCGGCACGAGCCGAGATCGAGCCTTTTCTCAGGATCATGTAGTCGGTGTCGATATAATTGTGTATCGTATGAACAGCGCTGCATTCATCGGGCTTTCCCCAGCCCATGTACCTGAAGATCCTTTGAATGATAGTCCACCTGTTGGCGCTTGCAAACATCTGAACTATCTTCATATCATGTATATAGTTTTCAAAGCCCTCCCCGTAAAGGTAAGAAAGCTCTTTCGGAACGTAGGCTTGTTTTGCTTTGTACTCTTTCACAGCCTTTTCGTTATCATGATTTCTGCCTTCGTTCTTAAGCTTCCTTATCAGTTCTTCCGTTTCAATTGATGAACGTGAATGAAGCTCTCTGTAAGCTGAGTCCTGATAGTATTTGCATACTTCAACTCCGAGACGGCGGCTTCCCGTGTGGATAACGAGCCAAAGCTCGCCGCTGCTGTCTTTGTCGCACTCGATAAAGTGATTTCCGCCGCCAAGCGTACCGAGACTTTTCAATGCACGGTCTGTGTCAGCCGGGGCGATAAGCTTTGAAAGATCAAACTTCGCAGCAGGATCATTATAGATGGAAAAACCATAGGGGATATGATTTTTTATAACATCATCGAGCTTGTCAAGGTCGATGTCCGACATCCCGAGCTTTACGGCAAGCATGCCGCAGCCGATATCTACGCCAACAAGATTGGGGCAGACCTTGTCTTTTATAGCCATAGTTGTTCCGATAACACAGCCCGTTCCGCTGTGTGTATCGGGCATTATTCTGATTTGAGAGTCACTGACAAACTGTTGATTGATCAGCTGATAGATCTGAGAGATCGTTTCTGAATCAACATTGTCGGTGAAAATTTTGCATTTGTTATATGCACCGGTTAATTCTAACATTGTTTTATACTCCATCTGGTGTTATAGTTGTTTCATATGCCGATGCGAACACAAACGATCACTCTACCGTGCCCTTGCAAGTGCCGAAATCAATTGTCGAGCCTTTGACGATCACGATAACTTTACCGCTCGGCACAGTCGTCTGCTTGCCGTTTTCAAGCTCTGCTGTCCATTCGGTATCGCTCATATTCTTGATGCCCCATACGTTCGGACGGTTCTGACTGCGCATTACCGAAGCGGTGATCTCCGAGTAATCGTCGCTGTCTTCAACGGTGTGACAGGCGTAAAGCTTCTTGCCGGGGAAAAGAACGGCACGGTATTTTTTAACGTTCATAACAGGCGGACGGGGGATATCCATACCGCAGTTGAGACATTGACTCGATTCGCAGTCAAGATCAAGAAACGTCTCGCCGCCGCACGGGCATTTTACTATGCAGTCACGAAGCTTTGTAAAGAGTATCTGCCATTCGTTGTCGGTCGGGCGTGATACTTCTCTTTTAAGGCACGGCTGCGAAAATGCACGGGTGAACATATCTCTTACGAATTCGGGATACAGCCCCCAAAGGCGCATAACGTTGCAGTGAACGCCTCTTACGGGGATATTGCTGTCATCTACGGGGTCGTAGATAAACAGGGGATACTTGCCGTAAAATTTGTGTTCAAGTTCTTCCGTAAGGCACGGGCAGAGTGTGCGCCTTCCTTCAAGAGGATGATCGAGGAAAAGCAGTCTGAAAAGTATGACAGCAAGTGAAAAACGGTCTGTCATAACGTCGGGCGCTTTTATGTTTCTGACTACTTCGGGCGCCATATAGCGAGCCTTGCCTGCAATGCCGAGACTGTCGCCATAGGGGGCAACGTTATCGGTGTCGCAGATGAGCACATCGCCCGTTTTCGGGTCGATAAAAAAGTTTCCGTCGTTGAGATCCTGATATGAGAATCCTTTGCGGTGAAGCTCCCGGAAAGCGTGAGTGATGTTCAGAGCGGCAGTTACAACTACAGTTATAGATGCGAATTTTTCCTTAGTAAGAAGAAAATCGGAAAAGCTCTTGTAGTTTGACGGAACAAGATCCATCACATAGCCGTATTCGCCGTCCTCGGCTACGAGACTGAGATACTTCGGCCACACAAAAAGCTCCGATGGTGAGCCTGTGTCGATATTGTTTGCAAGGTTGCGGTAGAACTTATCGCCGTTTTTTATCTTGTGATGATACCATTTCAAGGCGCAGTCACGCCCGTCAAGCTCGGCTAAATATACCGTTCCCTGTCCGCCCTCACCGAGCTTGCCCTTTATGTACGCAGTCTTGTTATTTTCAAGAGCCACTGCCGAACCGTGTGAAAATGTTGGCATATGATCGTCCTTTCGTTCGTTTTTTCTCAATACTTCGGCCTTTATCGAATAAGTTGCATACGCAAAGCCAAAGCACTCTGAGTTAATGGGAAATTTTGTAAATTGAAAACGGAAAATTGCGGAGCCGCTGCGCTCCTTTTTATGATTCCCTAAAAAATATTGAGTACGTTTTCAATTTTTGTTAGTATATTTCCCGTTTAGAGATATAACTGTTTTTATGTAGGCTTATTTAAAAACAGTCTTTCTGTATTCGCCCTGACTTCCGGGGATACAGGAGTACATCTCCTGCGGATTGCCGCCTATTGTCCACAGGAAGCATTCACGAAGCGTTTCGCTGTCGCCTGTGTTCCAGATGTACATGCGCAGACCAAGCAGCTTATAGCCGCTCGCTGTTTCGTTCGTTGCACCGAAACCGAGCATTGCGCCCTCCCATGAATACGACTTTACAAGCTCGTACATCTGCGGGTTTTCCATCACGGGCGATTTTATAAAGCTGCTGTTGTCGCCTGTCGAGTCGAGCGGTATGTATGTTACATACTGCTCATCGTAGAACCAGACGAGCGAATATATCCCTGCGTCGAAGCCGTCTCTTGCTTCGTAAAGCGTGAGTATGCTTTCGGGAGCGTCGCCCTTGCCTTTGTATTCAAACTCGGCGTATTTCACTTTGTCCTTGTTGTCGCCGTAGTAATATGCTGTTTTATATGATCTTGCTTCTGTAGTCAGGAACGAGGTTATGTTCAAAGTGGGGTCAGAGTGCAGATCGTGCTTTACAAGCTGCTCTACATCATACGGCGATCTTCCCGAAAAAAACATAAACAGCAGCGTCACGACCGTGACGATAAGCAAAAACGGCACGTTGAACAGAGCCTCTTTAAATATGATTTTGCGTTTGTTACTCATAAAAGCCTCCGACGTGTCAGGTAACTATGTTTTGTACAACGTAAACGCCTGCCGTTACAGCCGCCGGGAAGAAAAGCATCAGCGGATATGCGATAGCCGGGCGTCTTTTTTCGCTGTCAAAGAGCACAGTGAATCTGCCGTTGTTGAATATAACGAGAGCCGCCGCCACCAAAGGCAGGCAGTGAAGAGTGATATTGCTGCCAAGCCACAGCGCCCGTACACAAGCGATGATATAAAATGCACAGATGCCTAGGCTGAGTCTGCCTGCGCTTTCATACTTATATGATCTTTTGGCAAGCATAAGTGAAAACATGAACAGAAACACCGGCGCTGTCAGTTTGTCGCCCGAAGCTATATCCCATATCATAAAAACGCCTGCTGCTGCGCACATTATCATTATGAACCAGCCGACAGGGCAGGCAGCGAGATAAGGTCTGCCATCCTCACAGTCGGAAGCGCACCAGAAATCAACGAGCTTTTTTACAACAGACTCACGGCTTTCCTGCGTTTGTCCTTCGTCTTCATTGCTGCCGCTGTCGCCGTTGCTTTCGGGCTGAGTGTTCTCTTCGGGTTCTTCGGTCTGTGCTTCCGTTACATCCTGCAAAAACAACATGCTTTCGTCAACCTCCTCGGGTTTTTCGTTTTCGTCTTTATCGTCATCTTCATCAAGCTCCAGCTCGGGCAGCTCGCCGTCCCACAGCGCTATTATCTGATTTACGGCAAATACAGCGTTCTCCTCGCTGATGTCAAGCGAGTTTTTCACAAGGTCGGCAGCCTGCCACATCAGTATGCCGTATTCATCGCTGTTTTCGTCCTTCATATGGGCGGCTACAGCTTTTTCTATCTTTTTCATGGCTCCGCAGTCGTACATCGCTCTGAGCCTTTTCAATTGCTTTTTGCAAGAGGGCGCAATATCTGCGGCAAGTCCGAGCGTCTGAGTCTTGCTCTCAAAGATATCGACCTCACGCTCCCACATGATATTCACCAATGCGTCAAAGAAGGTGTCTTCACCCAGATACATTTCAAAACACCTCATAAGCCTGTTTTTACAATACGGGAAGATCAGCTGCACTGAAAACACGTATCGATCGGCACAATATAGGGCGCTTAAACCGCACCAATACTATAATAACACATTTGAAAAGAAAATGAAACAGATAAAACAAAAAATGTTCAACTTTTCTTATAAAAATCATATATCGTTATTGAGGATAATAAATATATGTGTGTGTTTCGTTTTTATGTAAAAAAATATGAAAGATTTACCCGGTTTTTTATTCTTTTCTATTGACTTATCAGGCAAAAACGGGTAAAATAATATTAATGAATGAGTACCGCCGAGGCGGGAAAAGGAGGCATACCGAAATGAACGACGAATACGAGGCAGATCTTATCGTGCTGCTTGACGACGACGGCGAGGAGCATCAGTTTGAGATCCTTGACACTCTTGAACAAGAAGATAATACATACTACGCTTTGCTTCCGCTTTTTGAAGATCCCGAAGAGCAGGTCGAGAGCGACGGTCAGTATTACATTTTTGAAGTAGTTGACGAAGACGGTGAAGAGCAGCTTGCAGAAGTTGAAGACGATGATCTTCGTGACGAGCTTGAACAGATCTTCTCCGAAAGATTTGAAACGCTTTTTGACGGCGACGATGAGTAATTGATGTTTCGATAAACATCGGCTCTTATTATAATCATACAGCAAAATTTCCTGCGTAATGCGTGAATGTGTTCTTTATAACCCTACAATTTTTAATAGGGAGCCGGACTCTCGCAGCGGATTGCAGACCTCCCGCTACGGCGGACGAAGGGAGCGTGAACCTGTGAGGAGGCGCCCACCTGTCGATCAGTAGGCAGGTTATTCTTGAACACCTACGGTTATGCGGGATTTTTTTGCTTTTTTGTTTCATACATTACATCAATGAAAGGATTGACATAATATGCTTTATACCGACCTGACAAAAAAGGCTCTGCGCATTTCGTTTGCGGCTCACCAGTTCCAGGTTGATCAGGGCGGTTTGCCCTATGTTTACCATCCGTTTCACGTAGCCGAAATGATGGGTGACGATGAATATGCGGTTTGTGTAGCTTTGCTTCATGATGTCGTTGAGGATACATCCGTTACGATCGAGAAGCTTGAAGCTTGCGGTTTCCCCGATGAGATCGTTGATGCTGTTGATCTGCTTACATACCGGAATGACCGTCCTTACATTGAATACATTGAGCTTCTGAAGAAGAACGAGCTTGCACGGAAGGTAAAGCTTGCAGATCTGAAGCACAATTCCGACATGTCAAGAATAGATCATTACAACGAAACTGTTTTCGAGCGCATGGCGAAATACAACGAGGCTATCCATTTCCTGCAGCAGGAAGATGTGGATTTCTGATCAATTGAACATTATGAAAAAAGGACGGCGAAAACCGGCAGATTTTTTGAAAAAAAGCTGCGCAAAAAACTTTCGGCTGTGCAGCTTATCACTTTATTAATAAATTGAGGACGGCGAAAACCGTCCCTTTTTTATGCAAAACGGGCAATTACAGGGTGAAAGCACTTCTGTAACTGCCCGTACCATTTTTATTGTACTGCTACTGCTTTTTTAAGCTCCTCGACCTTATTGAGCTTCTCCCACTCAACGCCGAGATCTTCTCTGCCTATGTGGCCGTAGCTTGCAAGCTTACGGTAGATAGGCTTTCTGAGGTCAAGATTTCTGATGATCGCACTCGGACGAAGATCGAATACCTTATTTACAGCCTCGGCAAGCTTTTCGTCGCTTACCTTGCCTGTGCCGAATGTGTCAACAAGAATAGAAACAGGCTTTGCAACGCCGATAGCATAAGCAAGCTGTACCTCGCACTTGTCTGCAAGCTTTGCGCCTACAATGTTCTTCGCAACGTGACGTGCGGCATAAGCTGCGCTTCTGTCAACTTTTGTCGGGTCTTTTCCGCTGAAAGCACCGCCGCCGTGGCGTGAATATCCGCCGTAAGTGTCAACGATGATCTTTCTTCCTGTAAGACCGCTGTCTCCAACGGGGCCGCCGATAACGAAACGTCCTGTCGGGTTGATGAAATACTTCGTGTTCTCATCAAGAAGCTCAGCAGGGATAACGGGCTTTACTACGTTTTCAAGAAGGTCGCCTCTGATCTGAGTGAGCGAAACATAAGGATCATGCTGAGTGGAGATAACGACAGTGTCGATACGAACAGGCTTGTCTCCGTCATACTCTACCGTTACCTGAGTCTTTCCGTCGGGACGAAGGTAGGGGAGTGTCTTGTCCTTGCGAACCTGTGTAAGGCGCTTTGCAAGCTTGTGTGCAAGCGAGATAGGCATAGGCATAAGCTCGGGAGTTTCATTGCAAGCAAAACCGAACATCATACCCTGGTCGCCTGCGCCGATAAGGTTGTCGCTGTCCTTTTCGCCGTCCTTGCGCTCAAGGCTCTCGTTAACGCCCATTGCGATATCGGGCGACTGGCTGTCGATAGATGTAAGAACGGCGCATGTGTTGCCGTCAAAGCCGCATTCGGGGCGGTCGTAGCCGATGCCGTTTATCACCTCACGGGCGATAGAACTGATATCAACGTAGCAGTCTGTTGATATCTCGCCCATAACATGGACCATACCCGTTGTAGCAGTTACCTCGCAGGCAACGTGAGCGTCGCTGTCAAGCTTTAAGATCTCATCAAGAATAGCATCGGAGATCTGGTCGCACACCTTATCGGGATGTCCCTCTGTGACCGATTCCGACGTAAAAAGTCTTTTTGCCATTTTCATTTCTCCTTTTCTTAAACGTTATTTCTCTATATACACATTACGATCAATATTTTACACCATATTTCATTATAACACACGATCAGAAAAAGTCAAGCGAGCAGGCGTGCTGACGAAGCCCATTATTTCTCTGACTTTTCCTTGATAATTTATTACAAATCAACAACGATCACTTATTGTTTGGCAGTAAAATACTTTAAACCTTTTTCGAGGTTATTGATTATATCGGAAACGGGATCATTTTCATCATCTTGAAAGAGAAAAACCGGCTCGTCATATTTATCATTATTAACACCAAATACGGTAAACTGTACATATCGGAATGGTCTGCATTCGGGTTCTGAAATAATGATCTCACCAAGATGATCGGCAGATTCGAGTGTGCATATCAAACCATTTATGCTCGTGTTTTTTTATCTCAAAAGCGATATTCTTTGAGTGTTGTATCGCTGTTTCTTCTACCCATTTCTTTACAGCTTCAAAAATCTCGTCATACATTTTTCTTGCACCTGATAAATATAAAGCCATAGCTATTCCGATGTCTGCTCGAAAAACTATGGCTTTACTTCTTATTTTTTATTTTTCATTCGCAGCTCCTTAAAGAACCTGCTCAGAAGCTCGCCGCATTCTTCTTCAAGAACTCCGCCCGTGACCTCTGCTTTGTGGTTGTACGGGAACTTGAATAAGTCGGTAACGCTTGCGCACGAGCCTGCTTTGTAGTCATACGCTCCGAACACAACACGGGGGATACGTGCGTTGATTATTGCGCCTGTACACATAGGGCACGGTTCAAGCGTAACGTAAAGGTCACACTGCCACAGCCGCCAGCCGTGAAGTTTCCCGCACGCCTCGTTTATAGCCGCAAGCTCAGCGTGGTAAAGTGCATTTTTGCCCGTTTCACGGCGGTTAAAACCTGTGCCGACTATCTCATCATCCTTTACAACGACTGCGCCTACGGGAACCTCGCCGATATCATATGCTTTCATAGCCTGTTCGATAGCGGCTCTCATGAAAAACTCGTTTCTTTCGGCTTCGGTCATAACAGTTTTACCATAGTTAGCGTTTCGAGGCACAGAAGTATCGTGCTTGCTATAACGGGACCCGATGTAAAGAAAGCTTTAAGCTTTTCGCCGAATGTAAGGTACGATCTTGTTGTCTCCGTTTTGAAGAAATCCTTATCGTTCTTTGCAAGACTGTAGAACGAGATAAGACCGATGATAACGAGCGTTATTATAAATGCCGCATCAACAATAGAGGTTACGGTGCCGTCTGCGGTCTCGCTTACTGTCATAAGGATAACGGCGTAGAAGTTGTTGCCGAAGTGGATAAGGATATTCGGCAGCATGGAATCGCATTTTACTCTTACGTAAGCAAGCACAAGACCTACAACAAAGGCAAACGGGATCTGTGCAAGGTTGCCGTGAACCATTCCGAAAAGGAACGCAGAGCCGACTATCGCAAGGTTGACGTCATATTTTTTGAGCGCCCCGAGAACAACGCCTCTGAATGCGAACTCTTCAACGATAGCAGGGATAAACGCCGTGCAGATGGTATTCATCAAAAGATCGAAGCCTGTCGTTCCGAGCGTTGTGTTTACGGCGCTTTCAACGTCAAAGCCGAATAAAGAGAAGTTGTAAGACAGCATTGCAGACATGATCTGAGCGATCATGCAGACTCCCATGCCGGCAAAAACAACCGTTGCAAGCTTTTTGCCTTTGATCTTCTCAAACGGCAGGATATCTTCATACCGCAGCTTATCTTTTTTCTTCATTGAGAAGAGTATTATCAGCGACGGAATAAAGATCGATATCATCGAAGCAAGTCCTTCAAATGTATAGTAGCCTATGGGTGTGAAGCCCATATACGGGTCGGAACCGTCTGATTCCATTGTAAATGTGCCTGTCAGAAATGCGGTAATACCAACGATTATTCCTACAACGACCATTGCAATGGTAACAGCTATCGAAAGAGCGCCGCCTTTGCCTGCCGCTTCCTTGATATTGTCACGCTCTGTTTCCTGAGGTGTTTTTTGGAAAGAGAAAACGGGATAAGCGTTTGCACTTCCCATTACGCTTGCGCCGGCACCGTAAGGAGTTCCGCCTGCATAAACGGGCGCCTGAGCATACTGCGGATAATTCGGCACGGCATAGCCGCCGGGTACAGGCGCATTGTACGGCGGATACTGCGCAGCAGGGTGATAAGAGGGAAGTCTGCCGACAAACGGATTCGGTCTGCCTTGTGCTCCGGGCTGCTGCGGCAGCGGTCGGTATTCAAACTGACGCTGCTGCATATCGGGGGCAGGCTGCTGTACTTGTTGTGAAGCTGCCTTTTGATAGATGGTCTGCTGTGCAGCTTCGGTGTAAACGCTCGGCTGATCGGGAGCAGACTGCTCGGGCAAAGTGTTCTTTTCAAGTGAAACAGGCTGAACAGCTTCGCCGCCTGCAATATTTTCATTCATTAATTCGTCCATTCAAACATCTCCTTTATCAAGACGTATATACAAATTATATTATACATCTTTTTTATCAAGAAAACAAGTGCTAAATTATGTCCTTTCTACATGTGGCCATTTATGGGGCACTGTTCTTATCGCACAGGAGAATTGCGGCGTTATCAATTTTTTAATTTGATCAAAAAATATTCAAAAAACTATTGCAATTCTTTAAAAGATGTGTTATAATTGACTACAATAGAACGAAGAAATAAATATCAACAAATGTTTTTGTTAAATTTATATTATTCGATCTTTTGAAATAGTTTATTATCATTACTTAGTTTGTGTGTTTTCATAATTCTTCCTAAAATCATCGCCCCGCTTCTTTTTGTCATTTTGTAAGCGGGGCGATGGAATTTTTTACGGAACATAGCAGTTTTGATATAAGGAACCACTGAATAAATCACGTCCTGAGGACTGAGCCCCCATCTTGCTTGCATCTTTTGGTCAAATTGAACTCAAAAACCTTGAAATACGTCAGGCGGGTATGCACCCGCTTGCAGAACGCACTTAAAGAATCATA
>CACZYP010000059.1 GCA_902785425.1 uncultured Ruminococcus sp.
ATGTTATTGGAAACTTAGGGGCATTTTCTGCCAAAATGCCCCTCTTTCCAAAACAGTCCACCGGACTGTTTTGGAAATTCACCCCTAAAAGGGCGTGAGCCTGCCTCCGGCGGCTTAGGGACTCCGTCCCTAAGAACCCTGCAAGCCTTTTTAAAAAGGCTTGGCGAAAACTCTTCGGCTATGCCTTTCTTAACTTTTTCGACAGACTGCAACTCGCCGTAGGCGAGTTCCATAATTTTCAATTTTCCATTTTCAATTTTCCATTTAAAAAAGCCGCCGGAAGCAGTGTGATGCTGCTCCCGACGGGAATTTTTGTATTATCGAAAATAATTACTCGGCTGCTTTTTCCTCTGCTGCAGCGTCCTTCTTATCTTCTGTTTTCTCTGCTGTCTTTGTTTTCTTGGCAGCAGTCTTTCTTACGGGCTTTTTCTTCTCTTCCTTCTTCTCAACGGGAGGAGCGGGCAGCTCCTTGTCAAGCTTGAAGTAAAGAACACCAAGCGGCGGGATAGTAATGTCGATAGACTGATCGAGGTTGTTGAAGTTTATCATCTCAGCCTTGATCTCGCCATCGTTTCCGATGCCGCAGCCGCCGAATTCTTCGGCTTCGGAGTTGAGAACTTCTTTATAGATACCGTACTTCGGAACACCTACTCTGTAATGCTCTCTTGTGATCGGCTGGAAGTTGCAGACAACGAGTATCTCACTGCCGTCGTATGCGATCCTTCTGAATGCGATGATGCTTCTCTCGGCGTCTTCAAGAGCTACCCAGCGGAAGCCGTTCCAGTCGTAATCGTTCTCGTGCATTGCCGGAACTTCTTTATAGAACTTATTAAGCTCTGCGATATAGTGGTTGAGGTCTCTGTGCTTGTCGTAATCGAGAAGATTCCACTGGAGCTGCTCCTCGGCGTTCCACTCGTCGAACTGACCGATGTCGGAACCCATAAAGAGAAGCTTCTTTCCGGGGTGAGCCATCATGAAGCCTAAGAAGCCTCTGATACCCTGGAACTTCATCTCATAGCTGCCGGGCATCTTGTTGATAAGCGAACCCTTGCCGTAAACTACCTCATCATGCGAGATCGGCAGGATAAAGTTCTCGGAGAAAGCATACATAAGGCTGAAAGTAAGCTCGTTATGATGCCAGTTTCTCCACAGCGGATCTTCCTCGATGTAGCGGAGCATATCGTTCATCCAGCCCATGTTCCACTTGTAGTCGAAGCCGAGACCGTAATCCTTGATCGGATAACCCGTAACGTTAGCCCATGCAGTAGACTCCTCTGCGATCATGAGCGTATAGGGATGAGTCTCGTGCATCATTGTGTTAAGCTCCTGCAGGAACTCAACGGCAATGAGGTTTTCTCTTCCGCCGTACTGGTTCGGCAGCCACTCGCCGTCCTTACGGTTGTAGTCGAGGTACAGCATCGAAGCAACTGCGTCAACACGGATACCGTCAAAGTGGAATTCTTCTACCCAGAAGTTAGCGGACGACTTCAGGAAGCTCTTGACCTCATAGCGGCCGAAGTTGAAGATGTATGTTCCCCACTCCTTATGCTCGCCGATACGCCAGTCTTCATATTCATAGCAGCCTGTGCCGTCAAATCGTGCAAGACCGTGAGCATCCTTCGGGAAGTGCGCCGGTACCCAGTCAAGAATAACGCCGATGCCTGCCTTATGGCACTCATCAATGAAATACATAAGGTCTTTAGGCGTACCGTAACGTGATGTAGCGGCAAAGTAGCCTGTTACCTGATAGCCCCAGGAGCCGTCAAACGGGAACTCCGTGATAGGCATGAACTCAATGTGTGTAAAGCCCATCTCCTTAACGTAAGGAACGAGATTCTCAGCGAGCTGACGGTACGAATAATACGAGCCGTCCTCGTTCTTTTTCCACGAGCCTGCATTGATCTCGTAAATGTTGATAGGCTGATTCTTATGCGGATTCTTCTTCTGGTACTCATACCACTGTGAATCGTTCCATTCGTAGCATTCTATATCGTATACCTTTGAAGCTGTCTCGGGTCTTGTCTCCGAATGGAAAGCATACGGGTCAGCCTTAAGCTGACGTCCGCCCCACGGATTTTCTACGCTGTACTTGTAGTTATCGTACTCTCCGAGCCCTTCGATAAAGCACTCCCATACGCCCGTACCGAGCATACGGTACATATAGTTTGCATTCTCGTCCCAACCGTTGAAATCACCTACAACGGCAACGCTCTTTGCGTTAGGCGCCCATACTCTGAAAACAACGCCGCTTCTGCCTGCGATGCTCATAAAGTGCGAGCCTAAGAATTTATAAGCGTGTGTTGACTGACCGTTAAGGAACAGTTCAAGCTGAGAATAAGTGTCAAGATTATGAGCCATATTATTACCCCTCTTTTCAATAATTTCGAGTTTAGATGTTAGGGAACCACTGAACAAACCACGCCCTACGGGCTGAGCACCCATCTTGCTTGCATCTTTTTTTCATATTGCACTCAACGCCCTTGAAATACATCAGTATGGTTTCGGCTGCCGCCTCGGTCGGTGCTTCTGCTGCGCAGAGATCTCCACCGGAGCTCCGCACCCGGCGGCCGTTTCGTGCAACCTGACTGAAAATCTGACGGCGCAATATGGATATTCGATTTAATCAGTGTCTCCTTAGACCGTGATAACGGCGCAGTATATAATGTAAATATACTAAAGAAAGCTGCCGATATCAACCGATAATACACCACACCTGTGTATTAAATTGCTATAATGACCGTATTTTTCAGGTTTTTTGTTCATTTTGTAACTAACTGTTTCGTATCAACAGCAATTTTCACAAAACTGAATACACGTATCTACAGTAATTATATTGACATTTCTATATTACCCCATTCAGGGTATAAAAGTCAATAGAATTTGCAATTTTGTGTGTTAAAATTTTGTTACGATTTTTAGACAATATTACATAAAAGAAAAATCCTCTCCGCACAGTGCGAAGAGGATCTTTCAGTGCCGGTAACCGGACTCGAACCGGTACGATATTTCTATCGAGGGATTTTAAGTCCCTTGTGTCTGCCAATTTCACCATACCGGCGTATCAGCATTTATTATTGTACTATATCGCCGGTAAAAAGTCAAGGTAAAATCTCGTTCCTGATAACTGTTTGTACTGTTTCACCAATATATGCCCGTTTAATTCTAATTGTAATACCATACTTGATGTGATAAAATTATCATATAGACCGTTCAAACATCTTTTTAAACAGAAAAGAATAAAGCGTTTCCGGCTCCGCATTTTCCATTTTAATTTTCAATCTACAAACCGGGAGGAATGACCATGATAAAAGAATCCATCACCGAGCTGCACCTTCCATATCACGGCAAACGAAGCAAAACCGTTCGGGTATATATTCCCGAACACGAGCAGGGCGAGCTGCTGCCTGTTATATACATGACGGACGGGCAGAATCTTTTTGAGGACGACAACGTTGCTTTCGGCTGCTGGTATACACCGAAAACAATAAAAGCCGAACGTGAACTAAGCGGAAAAGCCGCTGTGATCGTAGGAATACATAATGACGGAAATCCCATGGAACGCACAAACGAGCTTACTCCGAAATCTATCGGTAAAACAGACGCACGAAAAGCTCTGCCGCCTTTTTTGCGCATGTTATTAAAACCTCAGGGTGAGCTTTTCGATGAATTTGTTGTCAGCACCGTTATGCCTGCGGTGGAAAAGCAATTCCCTGTTTTAAAAGGACGGAACAATACCGCATTCTGCGGAAGCTCCTCCGGCGGCCTGCAGTCATTCTTCACCGCACTTTCTCACCCCGACAAATTCTGCGCAGCAGGCGTGTTTTCACCTGCTTTTCTTTTATACAGTGAAGACGATATGCGCCGCTGGGTGCAGTCTGTTATGCGTGATAAAATGCCGTACCTGTACATCTACACCGGCGCAGGCGATGAACTTGAACATGATATCTTTGAAAGCGTAGAAACAACATACGATATTCTGACGGAATGCTATCCGCTTGAACTTATCAACGAAGTGGTACTGCTTGATAACAAGCACCATGAATCGGCATGGGAGCCTATCTTCGGCGATTTTCTGCATACGTTTCTTGAACGCAGAGAAGAATTCTGAGTTTTCAACATGATATTGATACAATGTTGAAAACACGGACAATGAAGCAAAACCAATGCCCTGCAATTCAATTTGCAGGGCATCATTTTTGAAAAAATAAAACAGCATATGCAGTTTATCACTAACCACTAACCACTAACCACTATTCACTAAGCGAACAAAGTGAGCGCTTCTGCGTTACGATCGGTCTTTGACAGAGCTTTTATGGCAGCTGCCGCTCATAGCACAGTTCGCACAGCCGCATCCGCAGCTTGATCTGCCCGATCGTTTGTCTTTTATCATAGTGCGGATAACAGCCGCAACTATTGCAAGAAGTATAAGTCCCACTATTATCGAACCGATGTTTTCCGAAAACCAAGCTGCCATAATAGCACCTCACATCACTTCTCAAGTTTTGTAGGTTCCTTGTACGGTCTGAACAGCATATATGCTATGAAAGCTATAACGATACATGCCGCTGTCAGACCGACAACATTTGCCTCGCCTATAAACAGCAGTCCGAACTGATACATCACGAGCGCCGCCGCATAAGCAAAACCGCACTGGTACATAAGAGCAAACGCTGTCCATTTTGCACTGTTCATTTCTCGTCTGATAGCGCTCATTGCCGCAACACACGGTGCGCAAAGGAGATTGAACGCAAGGAACGAGTATCCGGCAAGCGGCGACAACCCATCAAAACCGAGCACGCCGAACACACCGACTATCTCTTCCTTAGCGATAAGTCCCATGATAGTTGCCACCGAGGCCGCTGCGTTTCCGAAGCCGAGCGGCACAAATATGATCTTTATAGCATCACCGATATGACCGAGAATAGAATCGCTTAAAAGCATACCGGGATAGAAGCCGAACGATGCACCGTCCTTCCATCCGTGAACGCTGCCTGCCCATATAACGATAGACGCAAGCAGGATCACCGTGCCTGCCTTTTTAATGAACGACCAGCCACGCTCCCACATAGAGCTGAGTATCGCCCCCACGGTGGGCATATGGTACGCAGGAAGCTCCATTACAAACGGCGCAGGCTCGCCCATAAAGGGCTTTGTCTTTTTCAGCATGATACCCGAAATAACTATAGCCGCCATGCCGAGAAAATATGCGCTCGGACCTACCCACCATGCGCCGCCGAACAAAGCCGCTGCTATCATCGAAATAACAGGCAGCTTTGCGCCGCACGGGATAAACGTAGTTGTGATTATAGTCATGCGCCTGTCACGCTCGTTTTCGATCGTGCGGCTTGCCATGATACCCGGAACACCGCAGCCCGTGCCGATAAGTATCGGGATAAACGACTTTCCCGAAAGCCCGATACGGCGGAAAAGCTTATCCATGATAAACGCAACACGTGACATATATCCGCAGGCTTCAAGAAACGCCAAAAAGATGAACAGCACGAGCATCTGCGGCAAGAATCCAAGCACAGCGCCTACGCCTGCTGCAATACCGTCGATAACAAGGCTTTTCAGCCACTCGCCGCAGTTTATGGCGTTAAGACCTCTTTCAAGCAGCACCGGTATACCCGGCACCCATTTACCGTAATCCGAGGGATCGGGAGCCGTAAACTCACCCGATCCATCAAGGGCTTCACCGAGCGCCGCAGTGATATCGTAAACCTTGCCGCCGGTTTCCTTATTTTTGTAAAACTCCTCCGCATAGAGGCTGTAATTCTCTTCAAATGCGCCGAAGTCTCTTTCGTCAAAAGCTGATTTTATCTCTTCTGCACCCTTTATGTTTTCATCAAGACAGGCTTCGTCGATAACTGCACTCACCTCATCGGTAAACACATATTCGTCTGCCCATGCGTCCTTTTTCTCCTCATACGTTCCGCTGATACCGAACAGATGGAAACCCTCGCCGAACAAGCTGTTGTTTACCCAGTCGGTCATTCCCGTTCCTATGGTTGAAATAGAAACATAATAAACAAGGAACATAATAACGGCAAAAATAGGCAGCGCAAGAAAACGGTTAGTAACTATCCTGTCTATTTTTTCCGACACACTCGGCTTGCCGTCGCTGTTTCTTTTATAGCAGGTCTTGATAACGCCTGTGATATATTCATAGCGCTCATTTGTGATAATAGACTCTGCCTCATCGTCCATCTCTTTTTCAACGGCTTCGATATCTTTATTTATATGAGCGATCATTTCCTTTGAGAGCTTCATCTGCTCCATGATCTTCTCGTCACGCTCAAACAGCTTGATAGAGTACCAGCGCTGACTTGCTTCGTCAAGCTCATGCACGGCTGCCTCTTCTATGTGAGCCAGAGCATGCTCTACAGGCCCCGAAAAACTATGCTTCGGAACAAATTCGCCCGAACCTGCCATTTCTATCGCAAGCTGAGCCGCTTCGTCTATTCCGTCACCCTTGAGCGCCGATATAGCTACCATCTTGCAGCCGAGCTTTTCGCCGAGCTTTTCAAGATCGATCACATCGCCCTTTTTGTTGACGATATCCATCATATTTACAGCGCCGACTACCGGTATTCCAAGCTCCGCAAGCTGTGTAGTCAGATAAAGGTTACGCTCTATGTTCGTACCGTCTATAATATTAAGAATAACGTCGGGGCGCTCGTTCAGAAGATAATTTCTCGCAACGACCTCTTCAAGAGTATACGGCGAAAGCGAATATACTCCCGGCAAGTCGGTAACTGTAACATCGCTGCGCTTTTTAAGCTTGCCCTCTTTTTTCTCTACCGTAACGCCCGGCCAGTTGCCGACAAACTGATTAGAGCCTGTCAGAGCATTAAACAGCGTGGTTTTACCGCAGTTCGGATTTCCGGCAAGCGCAATCGTGATCCCCATTTTCTTTTCCCTCTTTTCTTTTGCTGCCGCAGCAGCATCCCGGCAATACCATCACTCCGTGACCTCGACCATCTCTGCGTCTGCCTTACGCAAAGAAAGCTCATACCCTCTTACCGTCAATTCCATCGGATCGCCGAGAGGTGCAAGCTTGCGGACAGTGATCTGTGTGCCCTTTGTGATACCCATATCCATAATACGGCGCTTTATCGCACCCTCACCGTTGAGCTTTTTTACGGTAACTGTATGTCCAACCTTAACATCCTTTAACGTCATAAACATTCACCTCCGCAGATCAATACAATTAGAAGAGCCTAATTCTCCAGTTTGATTATACAACACTAACTCGCATATGTCAACCCTTTTCGGAAAAACCGGTGTTTCTATGCGGTATTTTTGCCATCTCTTATAAACAGCAGAAAGCTTATGGATTGTTGTTTTGTTTCTTTAAAATATAGGCAGCCGTATTTTTTCGGCTGCCGAAGTCTGTCGATAAACCTATATTCCGGAGTTTTGTCCGCAGAATCCAATAATTATTATTTGTGAAATTTGAACTTTGTCAGTTTTCCGACCGGCACATTGGCTGCGCCTCGTGCCTGCTCTATTTGTAACGCCAATTACTTTTTGGTGCTTCGCACGCTTATTTTATTGCATTGTTTTTATCTTTTTCTTTTGCAGGGACGCTGTCCCTGCACCCTGCCCGCTTTTTTGAAAAAAGCGGGGCAAAAACTTCCGTTCGGGCGTTTCTTAAAAAAATGCGGCAGCCGAAATCTTTCGGCTGCCGACACTCAAAGCAGATATTTCCGTTTCACATTTACGGCTTAAAAGAAGAGCTTCATAAGCGCAAGCTTCTTCCTCGCCGCCGTAATATGTCTTGATACGGTCGATTTATGTAAGCCAAGCTCCTTTCCTATGTCCTCGATCCTCATATTGTCAAAGTAATACATACAAATGCATCTCTTCTGACGCTCGGTCAGAACTCTGTTCATTGCATTTTTGAGAAGCCTCTTCATTTCCTCCTTGTTGTTCGTAACATTTTCTTCGTTATAGCTGTTGTCCGCTATCTTGTCGATGTACTCTCCCACAGCATAAACGTTACGCATTTCCTGTCTCCTTAAACTGCTCTGCCCTTTCCATCAGCAGATCGTGGGTAAACATACAATCACGGCGCATTTCATAAAGCTGAGCAACCGCTCTTTCGTTTGCCTCACGCTCTTCTGCGCTCTCAAAATAACCCCTGCTTCGTCTGTCTGAGATCTTTTTCTCCAAAACCTCAGCTTGCTGCAAATAATCATTAGCCCACTTTCTGTAATCTCTGTAGGTCATAGCTATTGACAACTCCTCCTTTGAAATTAATTAGAACATTTGTTCGTTTTGTTCTTAATTATAACCTAACACAATTTCAAAGAAAAATCAATAGTTTTTAAACAATTTTTCGAGATATTTGCAAAATTAACATTTTGTCAATAATATTCACCTTACAAGTACAAAAATAATCCCGTGTGAGGTTTTGCCTTCACACGGGAATGATCGGTATTATTTCTTTTTCTTGCCCTTTTTCGGCTCGGAATCATCTGCAAGCTCCTGAATGAGCTGATCTATCTTATCAAGAGTTGAAAGCGACTCGTCCTCTTCATCGGAAGCGTCATCACCCGACTGTACCTGAGGCAGAGCGCCTGTACGCTCCTTAGCCTTCTTTGCAGCCTTCTCCATTCTGATCTTCTCGAACTCAGCCGTTACATACTTTGTGCTTCCAACGCCGTAAGCCGCCTCCGGCTCATCATCATCGTCGTCATCATAGTCATCGGCTTTCTTTTTCTTCTTTGCAGGCTTTGTGACGTCGGCAACTTCAAGAGCCTCTTCCTGCTCTTTTGTTATCATAGAGCGTGAGAGCTTGAAAAGCATAAACAAAGCATACAGACCAAGCGAAGCAGCAAAGAACTGCGGGATAAGCTGCAGCGGATCAAGAGAACCGCTCTCGGCTACCATGCTGTTGATATCGGTAATAGCATATATAGCAGAGTAAAGAACAAGCGGCAAACCCCATATAAACGACGATTTAACGGGATTACTGATCTCAACGCCGCAAAGGACCATTGCGTTGTTAAACAGGAAGAGTGTGAGCGTTATCCATACGAGCATATCGTAAAAAGCGAAAGAAGACGCTTCTTTGCGGTGACCCCAGAAGCAAACCACCATATTCAATGCAGACCAGATAACGGGGAGCAGCATAAGCGCTCTGATCTTCTTTGAAATATTGAAGCCCATAAGCAGACCCATGCCGACTATAGCAAACAGCAAAGCTGTAACAGCGCCGAACGCATGGAACAATATGTAAAGGATCGCAGTTTTTTCGGCTGACATCTGCTCTGTGATACCGATAACACTCTGCATTCCGAGAAGCAGACCGCCGATTATCAGGAACACTCCGCTCAGCGGTGCGCCTTTTATCTCACAATACGGAGCCGTCTTTCTGTCGATAAGCGAGAAGAATGCCGAAAAGAGAAGCAAAACGCCTGCCAAAGCAGCGATTATCTCAGGCTCTGTAGTTTTATTGATAAGCAATGAATACTCTCCGAAAAGCGGCTGCAATATCTCTTCGCCGCCAATAAAAAACAGATAATAAAGATGCAGCAGAACAGCACCCACCGCTACAGGCACAAAAGCCACCCAGCTTGCCTTGATTTTCATAAAAAACGTCCTTTCAGTACACGGCAGCGCCGTGAAAAACACTGCCCGTAGGCAGAAGCTTTTAAAATAATTTAGCACAGCTGCAATTCAGCGCACTGCGTCATTACAATATTATAACAAATCCGTAATAATGTCAAGAGATAAAAATAAACCATATGTATTGAATACGTAAACAAAGTATTAAGGAAGCACTGATTAAATCGAGTGCCCATATTGCGCAGTCAAATTTGCGGACAGTGTCCGCAGACAGATATGCGTTACACACTTTGATTTATGATAACTTGCTCCGCACGCAAAAAAGCTTTCAATTATGATTCTTTAAGT
>CACZYP010000060.1 GCA_902785425.1 uncultured Ruminococcus sp.
TGTCAAAATGTTAATAAATCGAAGAAATAACATGGCACTGATAACTAAAATCTACATACCTTTTGTTTCAAAAGCGAGTTTTTAGAGGTGCCCAATTATCCATTGTCAATTATAAAAAGGCCTGACTCCATTTTCAATTTTCAACTTGTTACTTTCCGCTGTAGTACATCGCCACTGCCGCAAATATCCCTGCTGCAATGAGGCAGACTGCGCCGAAAACACGAACGATAATGCTCGTTGTCTTTATGCGCCACTTCTTGTAAAAGTTTTCGGGCGCATACGGCAGTATCAGGATAATTATACCCAGCACAACGAGCGCACACGAAACGATCACGTTTCCCGTTACGGGAACAAACACCGCTGCGATAAGACCTGCCATGATAAACAATACGCAGGCGATATTTACAATGCCGAAGAAGCCCTCTGTCTTTGAGCGCCTTTCGTAAAACTTTTCGGCACGCTCTTCGCAGTCGCTGTCACGGCAGTACATGATATGGTAGCTGTCAAGCTCCTTGCCGCAGTATTCGCATTTTTTCATAATATATCATCTCCTGTGATACGAATAATATGACTAAACCGCCCCGATAAAAGGGCGGTGTTATGTCATTATCAGCCTTCCTCGGCTGTATCTGTTTCTTCTGTGCTCGGCCGGACCTCGGGCTGTACAACGCTCTGCTGTACAGGCATTGCCGCCTCGGACTGGTTCATCGAGTTTTTCAGGTTCATGATAGCCTGTCTCTTTGCGTGGTAGTCCTTAAGGTTCGCCATAAGCGACTCTTCTGTTTTCTGTAAAACGGCATTGATGTAATTATCGGTAGCAATCTGATACTTCTTAGCCTTCATCTGAGCCTCTTTGATGATCCTCTGAGCCTCTTCTCGAGCCTGCTTTACGATAGCCTGCTCTTCAAGCATATTGGTGCGCTGCTTGTTAGCCGCACTTATAAGCGTTTCAGCCTGCTTTCTCGCCTCTTCAATGATCTTGTTTCGCTCAGAAACAACTCTTTTCGCCTGACGTGTCTCTGCGGGAAGGTTGGCTTTGATCTCGTCTATGATATCAGTGATCTGACTTTTATCCACCATAACCTTGTTTACGACAGGCAGTTCCTTTGAATCTTCAAGAAGATCGGTCAGATCTTCCAGCAATTCATCAACTTTCATGGTTTTTTCCTCCTCCACATAATCTGTCACGGATCTCGTCGTGAATGCATTCCGGAACGAAATCCCTGATATTTCCCCCAAAACTTGCTACACTTTTTACCATGCTTGAACTTACATACATATTCTCCGTAGAGGAAGATATGAACAGCGTTTCAAGATCGGGATTGAGCATTTTATTTGTAAGTGCCATCTGGAACTCATATTCAAAGTCAGACATAGCACGAAGCCCCTTAACAACAGCAATGGCGTTCCGCTCTCTTGCGTAGTCCGCCAGAAGACCTTCGCACGCAACTATCTCAACATTCTCCATACCCGCAAGAGCTTTCTTGAGAAAGTGTATACGCTCTTCAATAGTAAAGCACGGTACTTTCGCCTTATTGACGAAAACCGCAACTATCACTCTTTCAAACGTGTTTGACGCACGCTTTATTATGTCAATATGACCCCTTGTTACGGGATCGAAGCTGCCGGGACAAATAACAGTCTGCACGGCATAACCCCCTTTGTTTATGAGCAACACGATAAAATTGAAAATTGAAAATGGAAAATTGCGGTCAGGCTCGCTTTGCTCGCCTTTTATTTAATTTGGAATGTTGAAAGTGGAAAGTGGAATGAAGGAAGCACTTCGTGCTTGATTTTGTATTAGTTATCAGAGATATGGTTTCTACTCGCTGTCGTAAGAAAACTATTAAGTCAAAAAAACTAATATAAAAACAGGAGCGAAGCGACTCCGCAATTTTCCATTTTCAATTTTCAATTTTCCATTTAAATGAACCTCGCCGCAGGCGAGTTCCGCAATTGTCAATTATCCATTGTCAATTGTCAATTATTTAAAGAGTGTTGCTTACAAAACGTAGATTTAGTAGATTCGGAAGACAGGTGTTGTTACTCTGCAAAATCGGTGTGGCAGTATGTCGTTATCTTGATCTTGCCGTGACGGTACTCACGAAGCCTTACAAACTCTCCGAAGCTTTCTGGAAGCTCCTCTGTTGACGGCGACTCGCAGATAACTATACCGCTCTTGTTCATCACACGCTCAACGTTTGCAAGAGCCTGCTGCAGAAGTCCCGTTCCGTAAGGCGGATCCATAAATACAAGATCAAACTTCTCACGGCACGTTGTAAGGTAGCCTATCGAATCGGTGCGGTACACACGGGCGCACTCTTCAAGCTTCGTTGTCTTGAGATTGCGCTTTACGATCTCGATAGATTCCTTCGATGCATCGGTAAACACGGCACGGGCAGCGCCTCGGCTGAGAGCCTCGATGCCCATCTGTCCGGAGCCTGCAAAAAGATCAAGAAAGCTTCTGCCCTCTATATGAAATTGTATCACGCTGAATACAGCTTCTTTAACACGGTCCGTTGTAGGACGAACATCGTTTCCCGTAAGCTGCTCAAGCTTTCTGCCCCTTGCGGAGCCTGTAATAACACGCATATTGATCTCCCATCTTTTACTAAAATGAATTATAACATTATTGTAACTGTTTTGTCAACCTTTTTTAATGAAAAAATTTCAAAATTGTAAAGTTTTTGAATTTTTCCGAAACATACATATTACGAAATCCCGTAAAAATTAAGGAAGCACTGATTAAATCGAGTGCCCATATTGCGCAGTCAGATTTACGGACAGTGTCCGCAGCCAGATATGCGTTACACACTTTGATTTATGATAGCTTGCTCCGCACGCAAAAATACTTTCAATTATGATTCTTTAAGTGCGTTCTGCAAGCGGGTGCATACCTGGGTGCTCAGTCCGCAGGACGTGATTTAATCAGTGGTTCCTTAAATCTTTTCGCAGAATCCCACGATCTCCGCTCTTCTCGGCTCGACATCGGCTTTGTTTTCAACAGAACACAGACCGATACTTCCGCAGCATTCTATCTTTAAATGACCGTAGAAATGCTCTATCGTTCTGACTATAGTATCACATTCCCTCATTGTAGGGCCTGTACGCAGCGCTGCCGTGTAACCACGCTTGCCGCCGCTGATCGAAGCATGAGGCTCATGTGTATCGCACCAAGGCGTACAGCGGTCGATAAATGCCTTGAACTGACCGGGGATATCAGCCCAGTAAGACGGCGCAACGGAAACAATGATATCTGCGTTTTCAAACTCGTCCATTATTTTCATTATATCATCGTTTTGGATAACGCACTTTGCTGTTTTATGGCAGCTTCGGCAGCCCTTGCAGAAAGCAAAGCTGTAGTCGTCTATACAGATCGATCTTGTTTCGTATTTTTTTGAAAGCTCCCCCGAAATGATCGAAGCTATCTCGGCAGTAGCCCCCGTTCTAACGGGACTGCAATTTATTATAAGTGCTTTCATATTTGCACAACCTTCTTTTCAATATAATTATTTAATTTGGAATGTACAGGCAATTGACAATTGCTGAACTCGCCTGCGGCGAGGTTTATTTAAATGGAAAATTGAAAATGGAAAATGGAAAATTGAGGTCAGGCTCACTGCGTTCGCCTTTTTTATAATTGACAATGGACAATGGACAATTTCGGAGTCGCTTCGCTCCTGTTTTTATATTGGTGTTTTCAAATTTAATGTTTTTTTGGCAACGAGTATAGAATATGTTTTGAGAACTAATACAAATCCAACTCGCCGCAGGCGAGTTCCGCAATTTTCCATTTTCCATTTTCAATTTTCAATTTGATAAGTCTGCTTGACCGCTGTGTTTTTCCGTGATATAATCACAAACGGAATTTACTTTTCGGAGGTCGCTATGCTTTACATAATCCGTCACGGTCAGACCGACTGGAACGCTTTGAAAAAGCTCCAGGGAAGAACAAATATACCGCTCAACGAAAAAGGCAGAGAAATGGCTCGCCATGCAAGGGACGAATACAAAGACGTACACTTTGACGTCTGCTACTGCTCCCCTCTTGACCGTGCAAGAGAAACTGCCGACATACTTTTGTCGGGCAGAGATGTGCCGATAATCATCGACGAGCGTCTTATTGAAATGAGCTTCGGCGTTTACGAGGGCAAACCGTACAGCTTTGAGAATGCAGACTGCGAGATGAACACCTTCTTCTGCACGCCCGAAAAATACACGCACCCCGTAGAGGGCGGCGAAAGCATTGACGAGCTTTTCGCAAGAACGGGCGAATTTCTGAAAAATGTTGTCGAGCCTCAGCTTGCCGATGGAAAAGATGTGCTCATAGTCGGCCACGGCGCAATGAATTCGAGCATCGTATGCCGCATAAAAGGCCTGCCCGTAAAAGACTTCTGGAGTGCAGGTATCGAGAACTGCAAGCTTATGCAATTGACAATTAATGAGTCGCTGCGCTCCTGATTCTTAATGTGGAAAGTGGAATGTGGAAAGTGGAATGAAGGAACTCGCCTTCGGCGAGTTGATCTGTATTAGTCATCACAAAGCAATACTTTAATTTGCTGTCGAGAGATAACTAATAAATTTTAATAAGCTAATATAAAAATCAGGAGCGAAGCGACTCCGAAATTTTCCATTTTCCATTTTCAATTTTCAATTTACTACGTTGATCGGTTTGCCGTTGAGAAAGGCTTTCAGGTTATCGTACACTATATCAACGCATCTGATACGTGTTTCGAGGGGACCCCAGGCTATGTGCGGCGTTATTGTTATGTTCGGTGCGTCCATCAGAACGCAGTCAGCGCTCATCGGTTCCTTGTCGATAACGTCTACAGCAGCGCCCGAAAGTCTGCCGCTTTTCAGCGCACGAACGAGTGCAGGCTCGTCAACTGTGCCGCCTCGTGACGTATTTATAAAGTATGCACCCTGCTTGAATTTTGCAAACAGCTCGTCGCCGAACATATGAAGCGAATCATCATTGAGCGGACAGTGAGCCGAGATAAAATCACTCTGCGCAACGAGCGTTTCAAGCGGCACCTGAATGGCGCCGCCCTCAGCCTGCTTCGGCGAACGGGCATAAAACAGAACGTTCATATTAAACGCAAGAGCTATCTTTGCAACAGCCTTGCCTATTGAGCCGTAGCCTATAATTCCGAGCGTTTTGCCTGCAAGCTCCATTGTCGGGAACACGAACGGAGAGAATATATCCGACTTGATCCAATTGCCGTCTTTTACGAATTTATCGTACTCGCTCACTTTGGAGCAATGCTCAAGTATCAGCGCAAACGTATGCTGAGCCACTGCGTCTGTCGAATAAGAAGCCGCATTGCAGACGGTGATGCCTCGGCTTTTTGTGAAATCAAGGTCTATATTGTTGTAGCCCGTTGCAAAAAGACCGATATATTTGAGATTTTTAGCGTCGCCGAGCGTTTTTTCGTTCATCGGCGTTTTATTGCACAGAATTATATCGGCGTCTTTCGATCTTTCGGGAAGCAGCTCGGTACCGCTCAACTGATATACGTTAACATTACCGAAGTCCTTGAATCTGTCAAATGAAATATCCCCGTTAGTGATAGTTTTTGCATCGGGGATAAGAATGTTTAATTTATTCATAATAACACCGTCCCTTTTTTAATTATAAATTGCGGAGTTGCTTTGCTCCTTTTCATGTGGAATGTGGAAAGTGGAATGAATGGACTCGGCTTTGCCGAGTTGAATTTGTATTAGTTCCCGGAAATCTATTCTTTATTCGTTACCGAGAGAGATGCAATAAGTTTGAATAAACTAATATAAAATCAAGCACGAAGTGCTTCCGCAATTCCACACTCCACTTTCCACATTCCACACTAAATAATAAACGATAACGAAGCAGATCTGTATTCACTATGATTTAATTATAAAAACACAACCGCACGTTTTTGTGCGGTTGTTGTCGTTATTATTATTTTTTGCCCGACTTCTTTGTAGCCGCCGCTGCATTGATCTTTGCCGCTGTGAGCGTGTTCTTCATGAGCATTGCGATCGTCATAGGACCTACACCGCCCGGAACCGGTGTGATCCAGCTTGCCTTCGGCTCTACCGCATCGAAATCTACGTCGCCGCAAAGCTTGCCGTCTTCGTCGTGGTTCATGCCGACATCGATAACAACTGCGCCCTCTTTTACCATATCTGCTGTAACGAACTTAGCCTTGCCTACTGCCGAAACGAGAATATCTGCCTCGGATGTGATCTCTGCAAGGTTCTCTGTCTTGCTGTGGCATACTGTAACAGTGCCGCTCTCGTTGAGGAGCATCATAGCCATCGGCTTGCCTACAATGTTGCTTCTGCCGATAACAACGCACTTCTTGCCGCTTACCTCAACGCCTGTGGACTTGATAAGCTCCATAACGCCTGCCGGTGTGCAGGGGAGGAAACGGTAGTCGCCGATCATAACACGGCCTACATTGAACGGGCTGAATGCGTCAACGTCCTTCTTCGGGGAAATAGCGCCGATAACAGCCTTCTCGTTGAGGTGCTTCGGAAGCGGAAGCTGAACGAGGATACCGTCGATATCAAAGCGCTTGTTGAGCGTATCGATAAGAGCGAGAAGCTCCTTCTGAGATGTCTTCTCGGGAAGAGCAAACTCTTCGGAATAGAAACCTACTTCTTCGCAAGCCTTCTTCTTGTTTCTTACATAGATCTTGGAAGCAGGATCGTCACCTACAATAATAACTGCAAGACCCGGTGTAACGCCGTACTCTGCAAGGTTCTCTGCTTCTTTTCTGATCTCCTCTTTGACCTGAGCGGCAATTTCTTTTCCGTTTATAAGATTAGCCATTTTTTAACTCTCCTTTAATTGTCAACTCCGGTCAGCGGCCGGACGTAATTATCGTAAAATTACCGTATTCTATTTTACAACGAATCTTTGTTTTTTTCAATACATTTTTAGCAATTAAATGGGAAATATGAAAAATTCATTCGGCTTTTTCCGTATCTGCGCTATCAGCGGCTTCAACAAAGCATTCATCTGCGGTCTTTCGGTGTATTATCAGCATGACAACGCCCACTATGACCATGACAAGAGATATAAGCTGCGACACCCGTATATCGGCAAACGGCAGGTAGAGACTATCGGCACGCAGACCTTCAACAATAGTTCTTTCAAAGCCGTACCATACAAGATAGAAATACATGAGCTGTCCGTTATAACGCTGACGCTTGCTCACAACAAAGTGAAGTATCAGAACACCGATAAGGCACCACAGCGATTCATACAGAAAGCAGGGATGTACCGCCACGCCGCCCGTACCTTCGGAGACCATGCGCCAGGGAAGCGACGTTTCACTGCCGAACGCCTCCTGATTCATAAAGTTGCCCCATCTGCCTATGCCCTGACCAATAAGAAAACCGCCTGCCGCAACGTCAAGCAGCGGCAGTATCTTCACCTTTTGGATCTTTGCCATGATAAGGCCGCCTATAACAGCGCCGATAATGCCGCCGTAAATGGCAAGACCGCCGCCGTGAACATTGAATATCTCGGAAAGGTTATCTTTATACTTGTCCCATGAAAAGGCGACGTAATACGCTCTTGCGCCGATTATCGCAGTGATAAGACCGACTATGATGCAGTCGGTGAACTTATCAGTATCGATATTATGCTTTTTCGTCCGGCTTATACAGTACGAAAGAGCAAGCGTAAAGCCGACGGCGATGATAATCCCGTACCAATAGACAGAAAACGAGCCGATGGTAAACGCTATCGGGTCTACCTTGAAAGAAAGCCCCAACCCGGGGAACGTTACATTATAAACATCATGGTTCAATATCAGCACTCCTAACAAAATCAGCAAGCCGCATAAAGGGCTTGCTGCTTCTTTATTTATCGGATTTTAACATGCAGCTCCTTGCCGCACTTCGGGCAGACAACTGTGTGCTCGCCCTTTTCTCTCCTCACACGAAGCTGAGCGTCGCAGTTGGAGCATTTATAGTATTTGTGAGTTTTGCGCTCATCGAATTTTCTTTTGGAAAGCTTGAACGACTCGACAGCCTTACGGCGGAATCCCAGATACTTCTCGTTTTCCGCCGAACGCTTTGCAAGATTTTTTGAAAACATACGCCAAAATGCAAACACCGGAAAAACAAGTATAACAAATGCAGCGATACGGCTGCCGACAAAACCGTTTATGAAGCCGCATATAAGCCACAAAACGAGCACATCGCCTGTCAGTGTATCAAAGCCGTGCCTGCCTTGCATAAGGCGGTCGTACTTGCTTTTTATCTGTAAAAAATACTGCATCATGTTCTGCAAAAGTGTATTCCCCCAAAACAATATCAAATCAGCGCTTTATAAATATGCCGAAAGCACAGTGTGCTCCCGGCACTTTTACAACTAAAGAAGTTATCTCTTCTCCATAGGAATGTATTCTCTTTCCTCGGCAATGCTCATGTAAGCAGGTCTGATGATCTTGCCTGCATTGATGAGCTCTTCCATTCTGTGAGCGCTCCAGCCTGAGATTCTTGCAATTGCAAACAGCGGAGTATACAGTTCTATCGGAAGTCCGAGCATCGAATAAACGAAGCCGCTGTAGAAGTCTACATTTGCGGATACACCCTTGTAGATCTTTCTTTCCTTGCCGATAACGATAGGTGCAAGTCTGCGGACATTTTCGTAAAGCTTGTACTCATCTGTCATATTCTTCTCTTCGGCAAGCTGCTCAACGAAGCCGCTGAACACTCTTGCTCTCGGGTCAGATATCGAGTAAACGGCGTGACCCATACCATAGATAAGACCGGAGTGGTCGAACGCCTCTTTGTGGAGGATCTTTTCAAGGTAAGCCGTTATCTCGTCCTCATCGTTCCAGTTACGGACTTTTTCCTTTATCTCATCGAACATACCGCAGACCTTTACGTTTGCGCCGCCGTGCTTCGGGCCTTTGAGCGAGCAAAGAGCCGCAGCGATAGCCGAGTATGTATCGGTGCCGGAGCTTGTTACAACTCTTGTTGTGAATGTCGAGTTGTTGCCGCCGCCGTGCTCTGCATGAAGCACAAGAGCGATATCGAGGACCTTCGCCTCAAGCTCGGTGTAGGTTCTGTCGGGGCGGAGCATCATAAGGATATTCTCAGCCGTTGACTTCATCGGATTCGGATTGTGTACGAACAGGCTGTGACGTTTTGCGTAATTATAGGCATGATAAGCGTAAACGGCGATCATCGGGAACTCTGCAATAAGCTGCAGCGACTGACGCATAACGTTGCCGATAGAGATATCGTTCGCCTGGTTGTCGTAGGAATGAAGCGTGAGCACACTCTTTGCAAGCGCATTCATCATATCTGAGTTGGGCGCTTTCATGATGACGTCACGAACGAATGTATCGGGCAGCGCTCTGTAAGTTGCAAGAATAGCCTTGAACTCTTCAAGCTCGTCCTCTGTAGGGAGCTGACCGAAAATAAGAAGGTATGTTACCTCTTCAAAACCGAAGTTTGTATTCTTCGGAAAGCCTGCGATTATGTCCTCAACGTTATAGCCTCTGTAAAAAAGCTTGCCGTCACATGGCACTACTTTACCATCGACAATCTTATTTTGTCTGATCTCAGAGATCTCCGTCAGGCCTGTAAGAACGCCTTTACCGTCAAGATCACGAAGACCTCGCTTTACGTCGTACTTATAGTAGAGTTCAGGGTCGAAGCTTGTATTTTCAACACACTTGTCCGCATACTTCTGAATATCGGGCAGCGTATGAAGAAAATTCTTCTCGATAAATCTGATCCCGTCCGCCATGTTTAACACTTCCTTTGTCGTGAATTTTACCGGTTAATATTTTATTAATTTACCATGTAAAGATAATTATACCTCATTTATGAAGATAAATCAATGATTTTTTGATAATTTTTCAGAATGCAATGAATAAATATTCGGATTATGCATACTTTTATGCATTACTGATACGCAAAAGCAATCGAAAACCAAATATAAAAAAATGCATTTGACTTGATCATAATGTGGAATGCGGAATGTGGAGTGGCGAATGTCGGAAGCACTGCGTGCTTGATTTTAAATACATATCTTTTGGCAGCGAATGAAAGTATGAAATCGTTAGAACTAATACAATTCAACTCGCCACAGGCGAGTTCATTCATTCCACTTTCCACTTTCCAAATTTCACATTTCGATATCGGCTCATCTTGCCGCTATATCCGCATACTTAAACCGTATGACCTTTGAAAGATCTTTCGGGGAGAGCTGTACCTGATAGCCTATCTTGCCGGCAGAAAAATAGATCGTCTCTTTGTCCTCTGCCGATATATCAAATGTCGTAGTAAAGAACTTCTTCATGCCGATAGGCGAACAGCCGCCGTGAATGTAACCCGTAAGCGGCAGAAGCTCACGGCTTTTCAGCATTTCTATCGACTTTTCCCCTACTGCCTTTGCGGCTTTTTTCAGATCAAGCTCGCCACCTATAGGCACTACGAAAACGTAGTTTTTTCCTGTTTTGCCGACGGTTACGAGCGTTTTGAAAACCTGCTCGGGCGGAGCACCCAGTGCCGTTGCAACGTCGGTTCCCGTCATTGTCGAATTATCGCCGATCGAATGAGGCGTATAGTTCACCTTTTTCTGATCGAGCACACGCATAACATTTGTCTTTTCCATAGCGATCACTTTTTGATGAGCGTTATCTTGCCTTCATCGTCTATCTCTACAAGATCGCCTTTTTTCAGCTCATGCGGTATCTCCGCTTTTTCTATCGCAAAATATTTCTTTTCTTTGTCGGTGAAGATCACCATCGTGCCGTCAAAACGGTCAACTTTAAGCTTTTTCATTTGTATAACTTCCTTACTTTATTGTATTTCGCTCATCAGCTTTTCAAGCTCGTCTTTTCCATAAAGCATATTCACCGCCGCAAGCAGTGCGTTTGCCGTCATATACTGCGGAAATCCGAGCTTTTTTAAAAGCCTTGAACGAAGCTCCGAGCTGTTCTCTCTGCCGGAAAGACCAAGCTCGTAAAAATCACCTTTTGTAATGCCGCTTTTCAAAGGCTCGTCTTCGCCCCAGAGCGTTGCGCCGCTTTTCATCACGGCGTCGGTTATAATGTCGTCTGTCATGCCCTCAACGCCGAGCAGACCTTGCTTTGAATACTCTTTTTTGCGGCGCTCCTTGCCCTTTATCTCCGGAACATACGCCTGCTTTACCTTGCCGCCCGACATGCCTTTGAGGTAGCTTCTTATCATAAGCCCTGCACCGTCGCTGTCGGTCAGCAGGATTATACCATGCTTTTCGGCAAGCGCACGGATGACCGCACGCTTTTCGCTGTCTTTGAACACACGAAAACCGCCCGTTTCGACAACTACCGTATCGAACAGCGGCTGCACACGCATTTTGTCGTACTTTCCCTCGACAACTATCGCCTCTTTTATCTTTATCATCGCCGTCTGCCCTCGTTTGCTATTATGAGCAGCTTTTCTACAAGAAGCTCAAGCAATAGCCGCTTTGACGTTCTTGTGCTTTTGAGCGCCATATCGGTTTCGGCTATCGCATTTATGCTCTTTCTCAAAGCTGCCGTAGTTGTGCCACGTGAATCACGCTCCGCATATTTAAGCTGAGCGTCGCTGTATTTGAACCATTTTTTCAGCTCATCGACACGCATTCCGCTCTTTACGGCTATCCTCGCTCTGTAAATATTCACATAAGCGGAAGCAAGCACTGCGATGATCCTCATCTCGTCCTCACGGTTATACAGCAGCGTATTGAGCACACGAAACGCATCCGAAGCACGGTGGCCGATCACAGCGTTTGAAAGGTCGTATATCCTTGATTCGAGATCTCTTGTAACGAGAAGATCGATCGACTCCTTCGTTATCTCGCCGCCCTGACCTGCATAGGCGCACAGCTTTTCAAGCTCGCTTCTGAGCCTGTTGAGGTCTGTTCCGACATACTCGACAAGCAGTCCTGCATTCGGTGACGATATTACAACGCCCCTCTTGCTCGCCCACGAAACGAGCTTCGTTTTCAGCGAAGCCGGAGTGAGCCTTTTGAACTCGACTACAGTGCCCTTTTTTGCTATCTCGGCTTTGAGCTTCGTATCCTTGGCGTTGGGGGCTTTGCTGTCCTTTGCGCCCGTTTCTTCTTTTGTCGGGAATGTAAAAATAATAACCGTATTGCCCGAAACGCTGCAAACCGTGTCGAGTATCTTCGCCGATTCGTTCGCCCCGAATTTCGTCATATCGATATCACGGACGACGACTACGTTGTAATCGCTCATAAACGGGATCATCTGTGACGCAGCCTCGAAGTCCGACACATCGAACTCATCGGAGAAAATGTGAAAGTTGAAATCGTCGGGCTGCTTTCCGGCAGTTTTTTCAATCAGCAGATCGGTGTAATGCGAAACGAGCAGCTTCTCATCGCCGCACAGGTAATACAGCGTACCGAAATCACCTCTGCTTATTATCTTTTTAAGATCCGATTCGGAGATCGTTGGCAAAAAAACACCCCCCTCTGATAATGGACAATTGACAATGGATAATTGACAATTTAGGAACTCGCCTGCGGCGAGTTGGATTTGTATTAGTTTTGCAAAGCTAAACTTTCCTTGCTGCCGAAAGATAACTATTAAAATTAAATCAGAACAAACTAATTTAGAATCAAGCGGCACCACTTCCACAATTGTCCATTGTCCATTGGGCACCTCTAAAAACTCGCTTTTGAAACAAAAGGTATGTAGATTTTAGTTATCAGTGCCATGTTATTTCTTCGATTTATTAACATTTTGACATCC
>CACZYP010000061.1 GCA_902785425.1 uncultured Ruminococcus sp.
AGCGGGTGCATACCCGCCTGACGTATTTCAAGGGAGTTGAGTGCAATATGACAAAAAGATGCAAGCAAGATGGGTGCTCAGTCCGCAGGACGTGATTTATTCAGTGGTTCCTTAGTTTACCGGCAACCGAAAACCGACGAACATGATCATACCAATACTAATCAAGCACGAAGTGCTTCCGCAATTGTCCATTGTCAATTGTCCATTATCAATCAGAAAGCGTTTCGAGTATGCAGCGTTCGAGGATCTCAAGGCCTTCGTCGATATCTTCATATTCGATATTGAGCGGCGGCAGGAGACGGATAAGGCTCTTTGCTGTCAGAACGAGGAGTCCGTTTTCGGCACACTTGCCGAGAACTTCGCCTGCGTTGTTCTTTTCAAGCACGATACCGATCATCATGCCGAGGCCACGAACCTCTTTGACGCCCTTCATATTCTTGATGCGCTCTCTCATGTATTCGCCCTTTGCTCTTACGTCTGCAAGGAACTTCTCTTCACCTACGATCTCAAGGATCTTCAGGCCGCCTGCGCATGCGATCGGGTTGCCGCCGAACGTTGTACCGTTCGAGCCGGGTCCGAGAACGTCTTTGAGACGCTCGTTGCACATGCACGCCGAAAGCGGAAGTCCGCCGGAGAGTGCCTTAGCCGATGTAACAACATCAGGCTCGATGCCGAAGTTTTCGTAGCAGTAAAGTCTGCCCGTTCTGCCGACGCCTGTCTGGATCTCGTCAACGATGAGGAGCAGGTCTTTTTCCTTACAGTAAGCCGCAAGTTCAGTCACGAACTTCTTGTCGAGCGGATTAACGCCGCCCTCACCCTGGATAAGCTCGATCATAACAGCACAGGTGTCTTCCGTGGTGCATTCTCTGATGCTGTCCATGTCGTTTGCCTTTGCGAAGGTGAAGCCTTCCGTAAACGGTGTGAAGAACTTGTGGAATACATCCTGACCCGTTGCGGAGAGCGTTGTGATCGTTCTGCCGTGGAACGAGTTTTCGAGTGTGATGATGTGCGTGTGCTTCTCGCCGAAACGGTCGGAACCGTACTTTCTTGCGATCTTGATAGCGCACTCGTTTGCCTCGGCGCCCGAGTTTGCAAAGAACACCTTGCTGAAGCCTGTCTTCATGCAGAGCATTTCGGCAAGCTGTATCTGTGTTGTGTTGTAGTAAAGGTTAGAGGTGTGCTGTACGCTGTAGACCTGCTTTTCAACAGCCTCTGCCCATCTGCCGTCGGAATAGCCGAGCGCATTAACGCCGATACCGGATGTGAAGTCGATATACTTCTTGTTCTCGATGTCGTAGCCGACTGCGCCGAAGCCTCTTTCAAGAACGACGGGAACACGCTTGTAAACGTGCATCATCGTCTGCTCTTCCGTCTGCTTAACGATATCAAAGATCGACATATCTTCAAGCTCTTCATCGGAAGCTTCCGTCTTTTCATCTTTTGCAGCTTCGGTCTTGTCCTTCTTATCGGCACTGTCCGACTTGCTGTCAGACTTCTTCTCGTCTGGTTTCTCTGTCGTCTCGTCTGCCTCTCCTGCGTCTCTCATTTTCATAACAGCAAGATAAACAACAAAGATAAGAGCACAGATAACTGTTACGAATGTACCGTAAAGCGTTCCGGGAATGTGGTAATCGAAGCGGATAACGCTCTCCTGATTTGCAGGGACTTTAACGAGCATGAAGCCGTAATCTGCTTTCTCAACAACAGCCTTTTCGCCGTTTACGGTAGCTGTCCAGCCCTGATCGAACGGAACTGAGAACAATACGTAATCGTCATTTGAGCCTGCTGTGAACTTAGCCTCAAAGCCCTTGTTGTCACGCTTGAAATCGTAAACACCGTTTTCGATCCTGTCGGAGCAGTTTTTAAAATACTCTTCCTGTGTGAAATCGTAGTCGTCTGCGAACACCTGAGTGTAGCCTGCTTCTGCAAAGCTGAACATCTGATTTACGGAGTCTGTAACGATAGTATCGCAAAGAACGAGGTGTTTGTACTGCTGCGGAATCTTGTCGAAGTCGATCGTAGTCATGAACTTCTTGTAGGAAGTACCTATCGGAGCAGCGTACTCATTTTCATATATATCGTAGCCGTTCCATGTTTTGAGGTAATTCCAGCCGGGAAGAGCGCAGCTTCCGTCGCTGCCGTTTACCTTAAGAGCACTGTCGGAGCGTGCGAACAAATACTTTGTGCCGAGTACCGATCTGTAACCGTACATGCCGATCGGAAGATCGGAGCACGACGCCCTTTCGTATCCGATGCCGTAATAGAAATCGCCGAGAGAGCTTTCTACCATGCTGTGGAAAGAACCGAACGACGGGATATTCCAGAACGAAGCAGCGTTTTCAAGAACGTTCTTCTTTTCGTTCGTGCCTGCTGCGGCAGTATTTACATATTCAAGGTCTGCCTGCTGAAGAGCAGCGATATCTTCTGTTGCGGCGCTGTCCTTGTCGTACATATCCTTTGAATATGTAGAAGCTGTAAGAACATCGCTTCTCCAGAGGTCGATATCTGCAATACCTGCGTCCTCGACAGAAGCAAACATTCCGTTTTTATCGGGATCGCAGTATTTTTCCGTGATCACTTTTTCGGGAATAAAAGTCGAGCCGAGCGTAAGAACGATCGCTGCCGAAACGATGACCGAACCGTAGCGCTTGAATGCGTCCTTATTCTTCTTGTACAGTACGATAAACGATGCACAAAGAACGATGTTGATAAGAGCAACGGAAGAATAGAACCAGAACAGCTTCGGGTCGTTGTAGATTCCGATCCTTGTTCCGAGCGTAACGCCTTCAAATGTCGGCTTATACGGAGTAAGACCTATTATCAATATGATGATCGATGTGATAACAAGATTTGTAACGATAGCCTTTTTCCACTTTGTGGACGGATCTTCAAGAGCCATTACGGAGCCGAGCGCCATAACGAGCAGGAGCATGAAGAACCAGCGCATGTAATGCGAATCACTGAAAAACTGGAACGAGCTGTTAAAAACAGGCACACACATCATAACGGCGCAGACACCGTAGAATACACGCATCCACTTGTTTCTGTGCTTGTTGAAGATAACAGCAAACACGCCTGCCATGCCGAACAGCGGCAGATATGCCGTGATCGAAGACCACGCATGCTCATACATCGGAACATACACCTCAGACTGAGCATTTTCGGGCGGCATGAAGAACGATACGAGCGTTGTCAGATAAATGTAGCCGTTCTCGAACACCCACATGTTCGTTCCGTTGAAATCTGCGCCCGACGCACGGGAGCTGCCTGCAATGTAATAAATATTCGGAAGAAGCAAAGCCATTGCGATGCCCGTACCGATGATAGCTTCAAAAATAAGATAAAGAACACGTCTTGAATCGATCTTGAATGAGCCTGTTGCCATTCTTACTATCCAGTACACAAGGCAGAAAACTGCCTCTGCTGCGAACAGATAGTAGTTTGTAACGGCGCACAGAGCAGTTACGAGAGCAAAACGTCCCTTTTTGTTGTCGTAGATATAATCGTCAAGCGCTGCAAGAAGCAGGGGGAAGATCGCCATTGAGTCTATAAAATGGAACACCATGTTATAAACGGCAGCGCCTGAGAATGCGTAAAGCATTGCGCCGATAACGGCATTGTTTTTGTTTTTAGTGTATCTTCTGAGGAAAAGGTAAGCCGACCATGAAGATACGCCGAACTTTAAGATAGTAAGCGGACCCATAAGATAGCTTACCGCTTTTGCCGGGAACAGAAGCAGCAAGAGGAAGAACGGGCTGCCGAGGTTATAGAACGAATAAGCTCCAACAAACGAAGAACCTAAGTCGGCGTTCCAGCTCCAGCTGACGTTGCCGCTGTGGATAGAGCTTACCATATTCTGATAAAACGGTACGACCTGGTAATTATAGTCTCCGTAATAGATATACCTGCCGCCGTCGATTATCATGCACGGCACGATGAACAGCGCCGCTATCAGTATTCCCCACAGAAACGCACGAAGCGCATAGCGTTCCTTTTTGCCCGTGTGAGGCTTCAGGACATTTTCTTTCATATTTTATCTCTCCAAATCAGTAAAATCGGGGTCATTCAATCACATTGAAGCACGAAAAAACGTCTATATCGTCCCGCTTTTTCCAGCCCATAGCATTCCAGAAGCTGTGACCGAGCGAGTTGTCTATGTAGCAAAAGATATGCGTTTTGTCGATACCTGCTTCGGCAAGTGTTGAAATGGCTCTTTTCGCCATCTTCATGCCGATCTGATGACGGCGGTATTCGGGAAGCACCGCCATATGGTGTATAAATCCCCTTCTGCCGTCGTGACCGCACAAAACCGTGCCGACGATCTTGCCGTCCGCCAGTGCGACCTGCGACATTCCCGGGTTTCTTTCAAGGTAGCGCAGGATATTCTCTCTGCTGTCCGCCTGTGAAAGCGCCCTTTTTGACGTGATCTGCCACATGGCGAAGATCTCGTCGTAATCCCCGATCTCCATCGGACGAACCGTAATCTCAAAATTCTGCACAGCTTATCAACCGCCTTTTTTAATCAATAGAACATCGTTCCGATACCCTCTGCCGTAAGCATTTCAATGAGTATGGAATGAGGAATGCGTCCGTCTATTATGTACGCTCTCGAAACACCTCGTCTTACTGCTTCAACGCAGCAGTCGATCTTCGGGATCATGCCTCCCGAAATGATGCCCTCTCTTTTGAGCATAGGCACTTCGGAAACGTTTACGCTCGGAATGAGTGTGTTTTCATCGTCCTTGTCACGAAGCAGACCTCTGATATCAGTCATGAGGATAAGCTTGCATGCGCCGAGTTCCGCTGCTATTCTTGAAGCAGCAATGTCGGCGTTGATGTTGTATACCTCGCCGCTTCTGCCGCCTGCGATAGTCGAGATTATCGGCACAAAACCGTTGTTGATAACATCGGAGATGACCTTCGGATTAACCTCCGTGATCTCGCCTACAAAACCGATATCCTCGCCTGTGATGAGCTTATCGGCAATGAGCATCTTTCCGTCAAGTCCGCAAAGACCTACTGCGGAAGCGCCTGCCTTCTGCAAATGCTGAACAAGGCTCTTGTTTACCTTGCCTGCAAGCACCATCTGAACGATGTCAATAGTCTCCTGATCCGTAACACGCAGACCGTTTACGAAACGGCTCTCTTTGTTCACTCTTTTGAGCATATCCGTTATCTCGGGACCGCCTCCGTGAACGAGCACTACGTTTATTCCTACAAGCTTGAGAAGTGCAATGTCGTTCATTACGGCTTCTTTAAGCTCTTCGTTTATCATGGCGTTTCCGCCGTATTTTACAACGACCGTTCTGCCGTAGTATTTTTGAATGTACGGTAAAGCCTGCACAAGAATGTGGGCTTTTTCAGCATTGGAAATATTCACCGCTTTGTTCTCCTTCCGTTACGTTCTGTAGTCGCCGTTTATCTTGACATAATCGTAAGTAAGGTCGCAGCCATAAGCTTCGGCCTTGCCGTCGCCGTCGTTAAGCGATACCTTGATCGTGATCTCGTTTTCAAGCAGGATCTTCTTTGCAGTTTCTTCGGAAAAATCAACGCCTGCGCCGTCCTTGCAGACTTCGATCTCGCCTGCATCCGAAACAAACGATACGTCTACCTTTGAGACATCTATATCACAGCCCGAATAACCGATAGCGCAGAGAACACGTCCCCAGTTTGCATCGGAACCGAAAATAGCTGCCTTTACGAGCGAGCTGCATATAACTGCCTTTGCTGCGCCCTTTGCGTCAAACTTTGTTTTTGCTCCGTCAACGGAACAAATAATAAGCTTCGTTGCGCCCTCGCCGTCGCCTGCAAGCTTCTTTGCCATCTTTTTGCAAAGCTCGGTAAGAGCTTCAGTAAATACTGCGTAATCGGCGTTTCTCGTTGTGATCTCGTCGTTGCCTGCCTTGCCGTTTGCAAGAATAGCAAGAGTATCGTTCGTTGATGTGTCGCCGTCAACGCTTACCATGTTGTAGCTTACCTCAACTGCTTCGGAAAGCGCCGAAGCAAGCATTTCACTCGATATAGCTGCGTCTGTCGTTACAAAGCTGAGCATCGTACCCATGTTTATGTGGATCATGCCGCTGCCCTTTGCAACTGCGCCGATAGTTACTGTTTTTCCGCCCAGCTCTATCTCTACGGCAGCTTCCTTCTTAACGGTGTCTGTTGTCATGATCGCCTCGGCTGCGTTTGTGCCGCCGTCTTTGCTCATGAGCTTTGCGATCTCGGGAACTGCCTTTTCAAAAGGCTCGATCGGCATTACCTGACCGATAACGCCTGTTGAAGCAACGATAACATCGTCTTTATTTATGTTAAGGTTTTCGGCTGCAAGCTCGCACATACGCTCGGCCTTTTCGATGCCGTCTGCGTTGCAGGTGTTTGCATTGCCTGAGTTTGCGATAACAGCCTGAGCCTTGCCGTTTTCAATATGCTTTTTCGTAACGAGTATCGCAGAGCTTTTTACAAGGTTCTTTGTAAAAACTGCCGCCGTGCTGCACAGCGTATCGCTTGCGATCATCATAATGTCACGCTTTGTTGTGTTGGACGCTTTTACCGAACCGATAACGCCTGCCGCCGTAAAGCCCTGCGGCGAGGTAACGGTTCCGTTTTCCAAAAATTTCATCGTATCACCTCATCAGAATGCCGGCGGAGTCATCATAAGACCCGTCGTCTCTTCAAGACCGAAGATAATATTCATATTCTGTATAGCCTGTCCTGCTGCACCCTTTACCATGTTGTCGATAGCGGAAGCCGCAACGAATGTGCCGGTTCTCGGGTCTGTGAATATTGAAACATCGCAGAAGTTTGAGTACTTGATGTTGTGGATATCGGCAGCCTGACCGTCGGGAAGAAGACGAACGAACGGCTCGTCCTTGTAATACTCTTCGTAAGCCGCTCTGATCTGCTCCTTTGTAACGCCGGGCTTCAAGCGAGCGTAACACGTTGCGAGAATACCTCTGTTAACGGGAAGAAGATGCGGAACAAATGTTATCTTAACATTGTCGATACCGGAAAGCTTTGAAAGAGTCTGCTCGATCTCGGGAGTATGACGGTGAGCAGCTACCTTATAGGGGTGGAAACCCTCGTTGAGATCGGGATAATGAGTACCCTGAGAAAGACCTCTGCCCGAACCTGTAACACCGCTCTTGCAGTCTGCGATGATGCCTGTCATCTCGATGAATCCGTTTACAACGGCAGGTGCAAGCGCAAGCGGAACACATGTTGTATAGCAGCCGGGGTTTGCGATGAGCTTTGTACCCTTTATCTTGTCTCTGAAAAACTCGGGCAGACCGTAAACTGCCTGCTTGTGAAGCTCTTTGTCGAGAAATTCGCCGCCGTACCACTCGTGGTACTCGTCTTCGCTTTCAAGTCTGAAATCTGCGCCGAGGTCGATGAAAGCTTTGCCGCTTTCGATGCACTTAGCGCCGAGTTCCTGTGAAAGTCCGTGCGGAAGAGCAGCAAAGATAACGTCGCTCTTCTCAACAACTGCATCGGCATTTTCACAGATCATATCGTTGATACCGTAATATGAGGGATATACCTCACTGAGCTTTTTTCCTTCAAATGAAACGGAGCTTACGGCAGCGATCTCTGCCTGCGGGTGACCGTTGATAAGCCTTACAAGCTCAGCGCCTGCATAACCCGTTGCTCCGACTATACCTACTTTTATCATTTTAATTACTTCCTATCGATTATATTAAACTTGCCTTTATCACTGCCAAAAGTTTTTGCCCCGCTTTTTTCAAAAAGCGGGCGGGGTTCTCAGGGGCAGAGCCCCTGAGCCGTCGGAGACACGCATAAGCCCTTTTAGGGGTGAATTCCCAAAACAGTCCGGTGGACTGTTTTGGGAAGAGGGGCATTTTGGCAGAAAATGCCCCTAAGCTTCTCTCCGGACTAAGCTCCCTCGCCGTTACACGGCGAAAAAGCAAACGATGATTTATTTCTCACGAAGATCGGCACATTGGCTTCGCCTCGTGCCTGTTTTATTCATAAACTACAATTATATTTTGTGCTTCGCACGCTGTTTGCCTTCGGCGACAAAGGGGTGCGGGTCTCCAGTGGAGACCTCTGCGCAGCAGAAGCACCGACCGAGGCGGCTGCCGAGACCCGCCCTTGGATCCTTCTCGCTTTTTTGAAAAAAAGCGAGGCAAAAAACTTTCAGCTATTCTTTTTCACTCTGTCGGTATTACCGCTCTCAGCGCCGCCGCATTTTTTCTTACATTATCGGGGCACGGGCCGCCCTGCGAACGTCTTTCGTATGCACACTTTTCAAGGCCGATCGCCTCGTAAACGCCCTCGTCAAACATATCGCAGATCTTTTTGTACTCTTCAAGCGGAAGAGTTTCAAGCGTGAGATCTTTCTCTATGCAAAGTGCAACTATCTCGCCTGTTGCCTTATATGCGTCTCTGAAAGGCAGACCTTTCTTTACAAGGTAATCTGCGCAGTCGGTAGCATTGATAAAGCCGCCTGCCGCTGCCTTTCTCATGTTTTTCGGCAGCACCTTCATCGTGTCGAGCATAGGTGTGAAAGCCGTAAGGCACATCTTGACCGTATCTACAGAATCAAAGATAGCCTCCTTGTCCTCCTGCATATCCTTGTTGTATGCAAGCGGAATACCCTTCATTACTGTGAGCAGACCCATAAGGTCGCCGAACACTCTGCCGGACTTACCTCTTACAAGCTCCGCAATGTCGGGGTTCTTCTTCTGAGGCATAATGCTTGAGCCTGTGGAGAATGCATCGTCAAGCTCGATAAACTTGAACTCATGGCTGCACCAGAGGATCATCTCCTCGGAAAATCTCGAAAGATGAACCATGATGATCGAAAGTGCGCTTGCAAGCTCGATGCAGTAATCTCTGTCGGAAACACCGTCGAGAGAGTTTTCGGCAATACCCTTGAATCCGAGAAGCGATGCTGTGATCGTTCTGTCGATCGGGTACGTTGTTCCTGCAAGTGCGCCGCAGCCGAGCGGCATTACTTCCATACGCTCTGCACAGTCGTCAAGTCGTGTTATGTCTCTTTTGAACATCTCGCCGTAAGCAAGAAGATGATGACCGAACGTGATAGGCTGCGCTCTCTGGAGATGAGTATAACCGGGCATGATCGTCTCGGCATATTCCTCGGCTTTTGAGCAGATAACATCAAGAAGTCCGTAAAGAAGTTTCTTGACTTCCTTTACCTCACGTCTCAGATAAAGTCTCAGATCAACTGCAACCTGATCGTTTCGGCTTCTTGCGGTGTGAAGTCTCTTTCCAGTATCGCCGAGACGGGCAGTAAGCTCGCCCTCGATAAATGTGTGGATATCCTCTGCCTCGGGATCTATTTTAAGCTTGCCGCTGTCGATGTCGGCAAGAATACCTTTAAGGCCTTCACCGATAGCCGCAGCGTCCTCTTTCGAGATAATGCCGCATTCGCCGAGCATCTTTGAATGAGCGATGCTGCCCTCGATATCCTCTTTGTACATTCTGCTGTCGAACGAGATCGACGAATTAAAGTCGTTCGTAGTCTTGCTCAACGCCTTTTGAAAACGTCCTTTCCAAAGCTGCACTTTCTGTTCACCTCGTGTTTAATTCTCTGTCGGGAAGAAAAAGCAAAAAGTTTTCCACCCTCATAAAAACGGCTTACGGGAGGGCGAAAGCTGCCCTCCCCTATAATGCCTTGATATTTATATTTAATCCCCTAATCTTAATACTTTAAGAAACAGGAGCGAAGCGACTCCGCAATTGTCAATTATCAATTGGGAACCTCTAAAAACCCTTGATTTTAGCAAATCGAGTTAGAATAAACCGCTTGAATGCTGAATTTGTGTTTTTAAAAAGTGAGTTTTTAGAGA
>CACZYP010000062.1 GCA_902785425.1 uncultured Ruminococcus sp.
TTCAGCTTGGCAGTACTAATAGGTCGAAAGCTTGACCAGTTCTTTGGTCTATCGAATGTTTATCGGGCTTTGTTCAGTTTTGAGGGTGCTTGAAGCACTGTTGAGAGATATCCTGTCGGATATCTCTTTTTCGTTATATATTCTTTCTTTTATTGACACATACCATCTTCTATGATAAAATCATTTAAGGAGGGGTTCACTATGAAAAGAGGTTCGTTTATTTATTTTTTGCTGATGCCGTATGTGATTATCGGTACATTTGTTTTATCTTTAAAGCTTTCCAATGAAGAGGTCTCTAAGCCTATCGTTATTACGATATTTATCCTGCTGTTGTTACTTGGTCTGGTAGGTATAGGGCTGTGTGTATTGTATAATATTGCATCTGTTGCTTATGATAAACCTGCTGTTTTGGCACGTCGAAATCTTATTTTGAAGCTTTGTCATATCCCTATTCATCTGCTGATGATCCTTTGCACGCTCAGTGCTTTGAATCCTTTTTTGTTTCTTCTGAGCTGGGTTCCTTTGGTGTGCGGCATTTCAGTGTTGGTATTTGACGGCTGTGTTAATATCGGCGCTTGTTTATCGCTCGTTGTGAGAAAAAAAGCTAAATTATCGCACGGTGTGCTGCTTTGTGCAGGTTCCTTTATCCATATCGTTGATATAGCTTGTTCTATAGTGCAGATCATTATATCGAAAGACACTATTGCTCGTGTACAAGCTGCTGATGAAGTTTCGGTCTGATTGCGAATTAACATCTATTCAGAGAATTAAAGAGAACTCGTTTTAGCGGGTTCTCTTTTTTATTGATAAAAATATTACAAATAGTTGACATAAATAATTTATCAATGTAAAATATAAAGTGATAAGGTATATGTATTGTAATTATTTTGAACGGCGGTGAAATAATGGCTGATAAGAATGACGCTTTGAAACGAACGGTCGGCGGCGATGAGCTTTCCTATGAGGATTATCTCAGCGCCGTTTTCACATACGATGATACTTGCTCGGAGCTTGAGAGGGCTGTGATCAAGGCAGGTATCGCCCGTGAAAGACATAGTGCTTCCGAAAAAAAGCTGAACGATGCGAGAAAGCTTGAAGCCGAGAACAGAGAAAAGTATAATGCTGTGATCGGGGCAGAGGCGAAAAATCAAAGAGAGCTGTGGGAGAAAAACCAGGCTCGGTTCGATGTTCGTTTGTCGCAGGAAAAAGCGGTAGCTCGTATGAACGCCGAAAAAGATATTCAGAATAAGAAAGACGAATTCAGAGCGGCTGTTAATAATGCCGGAAAGAATGTCGATTCGCTGAAAAAAATGATAGATGAGCTTGAATCAGAGTATGAAGATCTTGAATCAAGGGAGAAGTCGCTCGATGATTTCAATGAGGAAGATAAAGAACCTGCCGATACCGATGTTCTTGCTTTTTTGCAGCGGGCGCAGAAGAAAAAGCTGCTTTCTCCCGTTCAGAGAGAGATGATCGAGTCGAACGTAAACACTGTCTGTCACAGAAGACTATCACGATGCGAGGATCATATCGCACTCGAAAAAAAGCTTGTAAGTACAACTTTTTATCAAAGTCTTCTTGAAGGAAAAGTGACCGATAAGATATTCGCCGAGTTTGCAAAGTCGGTGTCTGCAGTGTTTACTGCATTTGCAGTGCTTGTCTCGCTTGTGCTGTATGCTTTTCAGCCGAATGTGTTCACAATGATCCTGCACACATCTGCAAGCGTGTTATCGTTCGGAGGATTATTTGCAAGCGTTACTCATGTTATCCGTGAGAAATACCCAAAGGTCAGATCGCTGCCGGTCGCCGAGCGTGTTATGCTGATCGAAATGTTTGTACTGGGCTGTGTTCCGGGCTTTTTCATCGGCTTCTTCTTGTTTGCGCCTTACAGAAATGTTTTTACGCTGCTGTTGTCGCTTATTTACTCGGGTGCATGCGGCTGCCTTCTGCACCGCATTATGACTATTAAGCTTGCTAAGAAATATATAGGCAGGATAACGTTTTTGAAAGACAGCGCACGCCGTGATCTGTTTTTGAAATATGAAAACGAAAGCAATAAAATGTACAGCTTCATGATCTTCTGCTACCTTTGTCACCATCCCGTTAAGGATTACCTTATAATGGAAAAGCTCCAGAAAGAGCGTGACGAGATACAGGAAAAGAAGAGATCAAACCGCAGCGAGCTTGAAAAAGCGTGCAGAGAGCTTTCAAAGGCGGAGTCTCTGCTGCAAAGCCGTGAATCGGAAAAAGAGGCAGTGGGGAATTATATAAAAGAACGCAGGAAACGTCTTGATGAGCAGATAATGAAAATAGATTCCGAGCGTCCGCCCGAGCCTGATTTTATCGAGCTTGCAAAGAATATCTGTGCTAAAGATACAGAGGCGCTTGAAGATGAATATGAGCTGCTTTCCGAGAACACGGCGGCGCTTGAAGAAGAAAATGCGTCGCTTGCCGAGGACGACCGCTTAAAAAGCGAGCGTGAACAGCGCTTGCAGGCGCTTAAAGACCGCACCGAAAATGCTATTCGTGAGTGGAAAAAAACTCCGAGCATTTCGTCAAGAATGCACGGCCTTGTTGACAGAGTGTGCATAGACAGCAGCTCACGTATTACGGTGATCCGTCATGATCTTAAACCGCATGTGCTGTATTATGAGCCGAAAAGACGTCTTGACGAGCCTGCCGAAACTATAAAGCTGTTTATTTTCCGCTACATCAGAAGTTTGTGTAAGATCGACCCGAGGGCGCTTATGCAGGTGAATATCTTTGATTTCGTTTCCGAACCGCATACTCTGCTTGATTGCAGGCAGTTCAGGGGTATTTCCGATAACGGCGTTATCATGGGCGTTTACTCGACAGATAAATTCGAGATCCGCCTTTTTTCCGATAACAGCGGCTGTACAACGTTTTTCTCCGTGCTTGATATGCAGTGCGAAAAGATCGAGGCGGAATATGCACGTTTCAATGAAGAAAGTGATATTACGTTTGCAAAGATAAACAAGCGGAGATTTGCTGAAAAGAAAACGCCGTTTCTTTATCAGATATGTATTTTTGCCGTGCCGAGAAAGGAAGATAATGCACCGCCTCCGCCGAAAGAGCTGCTTGCGCTTATAAAAAGCGGAGCATACATGAAATACGGCGTCTTGCCTGTCTTTATTGCCGATCACGGCAGCATTGATCCTGCATGGAAGGCTGTTATCGGCAGATTTGCATCATGTCCGCATGTTTTTTCACTCAACTGATAAGCATTTGATTAATAAATGTTAGTCATGACCTTTGTGCGCTATTGCCATAAAACGATGGTATTTGCAAAACAATTAAATAAACCTACCAAATTTTGAAAAATTACCTATTGTTCATATTTTGGTAACAAATAATGTGTATAATAACAATAGTTAATTAAGCGTTCTACTAATTTTCATATACCTTCCAAACTGGGCAGAAGTATTTTCGTACTTCTGCCCGTCCCCTTTTATAAAGATCTTTTGAGGTTATAATTATATAATGAAAAACATCGGATTATACATTCACGTTCCGTTCTGCAGCGGAAAATGTCCGTACTGCGATTTCTATTCGGTAGCAGCAACAGAAGAGCAGATGGACCGTTACACATCATATCTTGCAGATAAGCTTGCTTCATACAAAGGCAGATATCATGCCGATACGGTATATTTCGGAGGCGGCACACCGAGCCTGCTCGGAACAGAGCGCCTGTGCACACTACTTGACGCAGCCCGTGACGCATTTTTCTCAGACGGAGAGATAACGATCGAGGTCAATCCACGTTCGGCTATGCAGCTCGATTTTACAAAGCTTTCGCAGCATGGCTTGAACAGAGTTTCTATGGGACTTCAGTCTGCAAACGAAAGAGAGCTTCGGCTGCTCGGCAGACGGCACACAGCGCAGAGCGCCGAAGAGGCTTTCATAAAGATAAAAAGCGAGGGGATAGATAATATTTCTCTTGATCTGATGCTCGGCATAGGCGGTCAGACGGAGAATTCTCTTGCTCGCAGCATAGATTTCTGCGCATCGCTCGGAGCAAAGCATATTTCCGCTTATATACTGAAAATAGAAGAGGGAACACCGTATTTCAAAAAACGTGATTCTCTTGACCTTCCCGATGAAGATTCCGTGTGCAGTCTTTACGAATACGCCGTCGAACGCCTTGCAAAACACGGCTATGAGCAGTACGAGATATCAAATTTCGCAAAAAGCGGCTATGAGAGCCGCCATAATCTCAAATACTGGCATTGTGAGGAATATCTCGGCTTAGGTCCTGCCGCACATTCGTTTATTGACGGAAAACGCTTCTTTTACAGCCGTTCGCTCGATGATTTTTACAATGATATCTCTATAGACGACGGCGAGGGCGGCGGCATTGAGGAGTATATTTCTCTTGCTCTGAGACTCGGGGAGGGGCTTGTTTTTGAAAAATATGAAGCACGCTTTAATGATGCTGTTCCTGCGGAGTATATCGAAAATGCCGTAAAGCTTAAAAAGACAGGTCTTGTTGATGTCAATGATAAAGGTATCACGATCACCCCGAAAGGCTTTCTCGTTTCAAATACTCTTATTGCCGATATTCTGTATGGGTGATAGTGACAAACAGTACATATAATATTGACAATTCTGTTACAATGTTATATACTTATAGTATATATTTTTTTATGAGGTTGGGCAGATGAGAGGCAAGAAAGCTATCACAAAGATAACTCAAACTAAATTTTTCAAAAGCGTCTCGTCTTTCGCTATGGATTTCGGGCGTAAATCAGTTGCGGCCAATTCGGCAAGCATTGCATATTACGTCTTTATCTCTATAATCCCGATGTTTATCCTGCTCTGCTCGCAGCTTCCTATGACGGGTATCAGCAAGGGTGATCTTACGGCGGCTGTTAATCAGCTCGTTCCTCAAACGGTGGCCGACCTTATCAACTCGATAATATCGGAGGCGTACAATTCACGTATCGGCGTGTTCTCGTTTTCGATCGTGATCTTGCTGTGGTCGTCGTCACGAGGTGTTGTGGCGCTCGTCCGGTCGCTCGATATTGTTTATGACGAACGGGATAACAGGAATATAATCGACTTGTATATGTTCTCGATATTCTATACAGTCTGTCTTCTTGTTGGAGCGAGTTTGCTGCTTGTTCTGTACACTCAGGAGCTGACCGCCGAAGAGCTTATAAAATCGGCGATGCAGTCAGACAAAGTGTATGAGCAGGTAATACCGAGGATAAAAAAGCTGTATGTTATCTCGGGCGCTACGGTACTTACGGCGATCATCTACAAAGTAGCCCCGGCAGGAAAGCGAAGCTTTCTGCACCAGCTTCCCGGAGCGCTCTTTGCATCTGTTTCGATATCTCTGTTTTCGGTATACTTTGCGGCATATACAAGCGGCTCCAATATTTACAATTCGTTTTACGGCAGCCTGACTACAGTCTCTCTTTTCCTCATCTGGCTTTATTCGTGCGTCAATCTGTTTCTTATCGGCGGCGTGTTAAACAAATATTTCAAAGCTCACATAGCAAGGGCAAGAAATTCGATACGCCGAAAGCTCATAGCCAGAAGAAAAGCACGCCGTGACCGCCGCCACGAGCGCAGGATAGCCAAGGCGATCGTAAAAGAAGAAAAAGGCTCAAAAGATAATAACGATAAAAACAGAGGAGATCACCAAACATGATCTCCTCTTTATTATACATCAAATTATTCCAGGATCTTATCAACTATCGCCTTGATGTGTATCTGCATCGTGTCAAGACAGGGAACAGGGCTTACTTCATCGTTGAGCAGCAGCGGAAGTTCCGTGCAGCCCAGAACGATCGCTTCGATCGAACTGTCACGCTGCATCTTTGAGATGATATTGCAGAAAGCTTTCAACGTTTCTTCCTTTACAATGCCAAGCTCCAGCTCGGAAGAGATCTTTTCGTTGATATATTCCATGTCGCTTTCATCGGGCACTATGATCTCAATGCCGCTTTTTATGAACGGTTCCTTGAAGAAATCTTCTTTCATCGTAAAGACAGTGCCGAGCAGACCGATCTTTTTAAGACCTTTGCGCTTTGCTTCTTCGCATGTTGCTTCAACTATGCTTATCATCGGGATAGGCGATCTTTCCTTGATCCTGTCAAAGATGATATGCGGCGTATTTGCAGACAACACAGCAAACTCGGCGCCGCTGTTTGCAAGATTGTTTATTGCTGCAAGCAGATACTCCGTCATCTCGTCGTATTTCTTTTCGCCGCACAGTTTCAGTACCTTAAAAACATTTACGCTCTCGATCGAAAGCTCGGGAAAAGCAGCTGTGCCCCAAGCCTTCTGAACGCCGTATACGATCCCGTGATAGTAGGGGATCGTCGATTCGGGACCCATGCCGCCTACAAGACCTAATTTTTTCATAATTCAACTCCACCTATCAAATCTATCTGATAACTAAATTATATCACGATGATCAGAAAAAATCAATTGTTCTGCTTTATCTTTTGCAGCTTCCGCTTTTTTAAAGGGGAAAACAGGCGCTCGGTAAGGCTTTTTTTGCGTGTAACCTTGTAATGCAATCATCGATGAGTTATAATAAAACTGATATCAGACAGGAGGTGCGGACAATGATATTTACGATCAAGGAAACTCTTGTTCCTCTCAAAAAGACATCTCAGGCTGCTGAAAACAAACCGTTCGTTGCTATCCTTACAAAAAAGCAATGGCAGGAAAGCAGAGAGCTGTTCGATATGGGAATTGAGATAGACCCCGAAGAGGCGGAGATCGTTGTTACAAAAGCCGAGGCAAACTATGACTCGATAACAGGCACGTTCTCTATCCCGAACAGAGAGGATTTCACACGGAAAGATACAACGTTCTCTTTTGCGCTCGATGAAAAGGGCGTGGTTTTTATAGACGACAGCGGTACAGCGCAGCGGATCGTGGAGCAGATAAAGACGGAGAAAAAATGGCGCATGCCGAGCCTTGAACGCTTCCTTTACGATTTTCTCGATAAGCTCGTAAGCGGCGATCAGCAGCTCCTTTCACGTTACGAGTGGGAGCTGTACGCAATGGAAGATACCATAACCCGGGGCGAAGAGACAAGCAAGATCGACAGAGTGAACGATATACGTGGTGATGTAAGAGATCTTCATAATCACTACGAGCAGCTTCTTGATCTTGCCGAAATACTTGAGGAAAACGAGAACAATTTCTTCAATAAGAATAATCTGCGCTATTTCAGGCTTTTTGCAAACAGGATGGAGCGCTTGCGTGACACCTCGGCAGCTATCGGCGAGTACACTATGCAGATACGAGATCTTTACAAAATGCACCTCGACATCAAGCAAAACAACATAATGACCATACTTACTGCGGTAACAACTATTTTCATGCCGCTTACGCTTATCGTTGGCTGGTACGGCATGAATTTCAAATATATGCCCGAGCTGGAGTACAGGTGGAGTTACCCTGTTCTGATATGCGTCAGCGCCGCAACGGTTATAATCAATGTGCTTGTTTTCAAAAAGAAAAAATGGATGTAGATCATGAAAAAATGGACAAATATAAGACACAAGCTTGAAAACGAATATCTTGCTCAAAGCCTGCGTGGACATATACGCTACTTCTGCACATCATACAGCTATTGCCCCGACCATGAGGGCAGAGCGGCGATACTGCTTGACAACAAAGAGATAATTTCGGGCGGATATTATAATCAGTGGGTAAAAGCGCACCTGCTTCCGCAGGACGAAAAGCTTGAGCAGCGGCTTCACAGAGAGTTCCCTTTTATGGACGACACGGCGCTAAGACTCGGTATGTTCGATCAGCGCTGCTTTTATGAGGCTTTTGACGAGTTCGACAACCAAAGCATAGAGAAAAGTCTGGCAAGCGAGAATATGCTTGTTCGCATATTCGCTGTTCTTGACAAAAGAGTGGGAAAACGAACGCTGAAAAGATTAGGCGAGGATATAGAAAACGAACCGGAGGTATTCCGTCTGTTTTATGATATAAGAGTAGATGCAGAAGATAAGCGTGAAAAGTGAGCATTGTATTTGCAATGTTTTTAATTTTTTACACTTAATTGCAATTTTGTTTAAATAATTTATAGATATTGATTGACACTCCGCTGTGATAATGATAGAATTATATAAAGAAGATATTCGGCAGCGGCCTGCATATCTTCGGATCATCACAAAAAAGGAGAGATCACAATGCAAGGTTTTGATTATCAAACGCCTACAAGACTTATTTTCGGAAAAGATGTTATCGCAAAGCTTCCGGAGGTAATGACTTCACTTGGCAAACGTGTGCTGCTTACTTACGGAGGCGGCAGTATCAAAAAGATCGGTCTTTACGATAAGGTAATTGAGCTTCTTAAAGATTTTGAGATCACAGAGCTTTCGGATATTCAGCCGAATCCGAAGTATGACCCGAGCGTGCTTGACGGCGTGCGTCTTTGCAAAGAAAACGATATCGATGTTATCCTTGCTGTCGGCGGCGGCAGTGTGCTTGACTGTTCAAAGGCTATTGCGGCAGGCGCAAAGTACGACGGCGACCCCTGGGATCTCATTTCCTATAAAGTCAAGGCGAAGGCGGCTCTGCCTATCGTTGATATCCTCACTTTATCTGCAACGGGCAGTGAGTACGACTATTACGGCGTTATTTCGAGAACAGAGACGAACGACAAGATAGGTTACGGCGACAGGCTCGTTTATCCGGTCTGTTCGTTCCTTGACCCGACCTATACATTCTCCGTGTCCAAAAAGCAGACTGCGGCAGGCTGTGCCGACGCCATGAACCACATCATGGAGCAGTATTTCACGGAGGATACAACGCTTCTGAACGACGGTTTCTGTGAAGCAGGCTTAAAAAGCCTTATGGTCAATGCCAGAACCTGCATTGAAGATCCCGAAAACTATACAGCAAGAGCCGAGATGATGTTTGCATGCACGCTTGGCTGCAATGGTATCTATTCGCTCGGAAACAGCCCGTCGGGATGGCCGCTTCACGGCATAGAGCATGCGCTGAGCGCATATTACGATATAACTCACGGCGAGGGATTGGCTATCATAACACCTCGCTGGATGAAGTACGTTCTTTCCGATAAAACGGTTGACCGATTCGTAAAGTACGGCGTAAACGTTTTCGGTATCGACCCGACGCTTGATAAGTTCGAGATAGCACAGCAAGCGATAGACAAGACTTATGCTTTCTTTGAAGAGATAGGTATCCCGATGCACTTAAGGGACGTTGGGATAGATGATTCAAGAATAGGAGAGATGGCCCATCATATTGCTGTGAACGAAGGCTTGGAAAACGCTTACGTTCCGCTTTCCGAGCAGGATATTGCAAATATTATCACAGCATCGCTGTGATAATATTTGCCGGAAAAGTAAAAAACGTACTGTCGGAAGTTTTTGCCCCGCTTTTTTCAAAAAGCGGGTGGGGTTCTAAGGGGCAAAGCCCCTTAGCCGTCGGAGACAAGGCGTGCGAAGCACAAAAAACGTAACCTGCGTTACGGATAAAGCAGGCACGAGGCGCAGCTAATGTGCCGGACGGAAAAATAACAAATATCAGATTGATCAGTTATAAATAATTTTAAGGAGCCACTGAATAAATCACGCCCTACGGGCTGAGCACCCATCTTGCTTGCACCCCAAGGGCACTTGTAACACATGCCGATCGGTCTGCGCCTTACGGCTTGC
>CACZYP010000063.1 GCA_902785425.1 uncultured Ruminococcus sp.
CGACTCCGCAATTCCACTTTCCACTTTCCACATTCCACATTAAAAAACAGGAGCGAAGCGACTCATTAATTGTCCATTGTCCATTGTCAATTGTCAATTATAAAAAAGGCGAACGCAGTGAGCCTGACCGCTCTTAATAAAAGTGTTTAGTATAACAATGATAAATATTGTGATATATATGTAACTCTCCCAATTTTATTGCATATCGCTTTTCATTATTGAAAAAGATAGTTTCGTGTGATATAATATATTGAAAGTCTGAAAATGCAGTTTGATACTTTTGTTTGGAGGATATATTGTATGAAGACTATTTGCAAATGTACTTTTTGCATTCTTTCCGTACTTTTTTTGATGATCTTTTCGGGCTGCGGTACGGCAGAGTATTCCGTTAAGGATTTCGCCGATATCACCGTAGTCGGCTATACGGAGCATGGAAGCCTGTCTATCAAGGTCAGCGACGCAGCCGTTAACAGGATCTATGCCGACGGCAAAAAAGATAAAACAGCGGCGCTCCGTTTTGCCGAAACGTTCCGCTTTTCATATGAGGGTCAGAACGAGGATGACTCGTTCTTTACAAACGGGGATATAGTTACTATCAATGTAACTTACGATGAGTCTATGGCGAAAGACCTCGGTATCGCATTTACCGACTCCTCTTTCGATTATACTATCGAGGGGCTTGAAGATAAGCTCGAAACAAGTCCGTTCGAGGGTCTGAGCGTTAAGTTCAGCGGCGTTGCGCCTTACGGTACAGTTCAGCTCGATAAGTCCAACTGTATACAGTACGTTATCGACAACGTTACATTTATCTGCGATAACCATGACCTTTCAAACGGCGATAAGGTAATTGTCAAGGCAGAGTTCAATAAGGAGATAGCAGAGCGCAACGGCTACGTATTCACCGAGGACGTAAAGAAGTTTACAGTCGTTGGTCTTTCAAAGTACGTTACAACTATGATGGGCGTTGACTATACGCCTGTCACGGCAAGAATGAGATATATGGCAGAGCAGTTCGTGGGCGGCACGGAAACTGCGTATAAGTCGCTCAACTGGTACTTCGGCGACGAGGATTCCGACTCCGATTCCGACGGCTTCATTGACGACGATGAAAACACAAATGAGTTTGAGGAGCAGCCCTCCGACGATGGAGAAGATGTTTCTTCCGATGAAGACAGCGAAGACGACGGCGAAAAGTCCGGCAATGAAAGCGGCGGCGCTTCTTCAAAAGTAAAGCGCAAGACGAATGTTCAGAAGATAAAGGACGACTTCTCGCTTTCCGACTTCAAGGCGAAGTTCGAGTATACGCCCGTTGAGTGCCTTTATGCGCTCAATCCGCTCCAGTACAGCGATAATGCGTTCTACTCCGTTTATAAAGTAAAGGGAACGTTCGTGTGCGAAAGCACTTCCGGTTCGGGCTACATCAATGCAGGCGATACAGTTGTAGGCGAGCTTTACGTTACAGTTTCGCTTACCGGTGCAAGCGTTGACATCAAGAACAATCTTTTCTATGAGAACAGCGTTTTGCAGAATTCGCACTCATACTCGCCCCGTTCATATCCCGAATACAGCGATATGTCGTCCGATGTTTACAAGACCTCGACATACGTTGTTGAGAAGCTCGATTACCTCGAAGATCAGGACGCTTACGACAAGTTCACCGACGAGATGAAGAACTACAACACGAAGTCGGGTCCGGAGGTATCTCACATCCACATCGAGTCCGACACCGATTCCGAAAAGAAGAAAAAGCGCAGCTCGTCGGCAGAAGAGGACGAGTCCGGCGCAGTCGAGACCGATACCGACACCGATACCGATACGGAGTTCTACGACGAGAGCTACGCAGACTACGAGCAGGATCAGAACGACGAAAACGACGACGGCTTCTACTTTGAGTATGATTATGATGAGGAAGAAGAATATTAATCAATTGACAATTGACAATGGATAATTGACAATTGCGGAAGCACTTCGTGCTTGATTTTATATTAGTGTATATCGGTAAACCGCACTTTTTCAGAAGCAGCCGCACGCCGTCAACGGTGGCGTGGGCGGAATGATTGGATAAATCGAGCATGTGCAATAAATCCGCCTTACCATATTCTCCCATCGAAAAAAGCTGTGGGGATTCTTAAGGGGGGACGGCCTGCGTAGAAGTATCCCATCGCACGTAGCCAAAGATGAGTCCCCCCTTAAGAGCGCTTTTGCTTACTTTTGCCGCTCAGCAAAAGTAAGTTGCCGCCCGGCAATGGAGGGCAAAAAGAAGTAGAGTATTACGGGAAAGCGGACTCGAAGAATACAGTCTATGTTACTATAAACCAAACCAATTTCTTTTAAAAAGAATAATTCTTGATTAATTTTTTGTGAATATTACGAAATTTTTTGATAATTATTTGAATTTCCCGGGTTTATGTGATATAATCTAAGTTAGGATTTTTGTAAATAATATACTTTGTATCTTGATAGGATGTGTATTGATAATGATAAACGGTACTTGTTTAAAAAATGCGATCATTTCGGGTGCTAATAATATCAGCAACCACCGTTCTCAGATCGACGATCTTAATATTTTCCCCGTTCCCGACGGCGATACGGGTACGAATATGTCTATGACGATCAATTCGGCTGCGGCTATCCTTAAAGAAATGGACGACGCTGCCGATGTTTCCATCGTAGCTTCAAAGGCTGCTTCGGCTATGCTCAGAGGTGCAAGAGGCAACTCCGGCGTTATCTCCTCGCTTATTTTCAGAGGCTTCTCACAGGGTCTTAAGGATAAGGAAGAGGCAGACGGCAAAGACCTCACCGACGCACTCGGCAAAGGCGTTGAGGCTGCATACAAGGCAGTTATGAAGCCGACAGAGGGTACTATCCTCACAGTTGCACGTATGGCTTACGAGGCAGGCAGCGAGCTTTCCGCTACTAATTCCGATCCCGTTGCTGTATGGAGCGCCGTTGTTGAGGCTGCACAGAAGGCTCTCGATCTTACTCCGGAGCTTCTTCCCGTGCTTAAAAAGGCTAACGTTGTAGACGCAGGTGGCAAGGGCCTTCTCACTATCTTCGAGGGTATGCTTTCCGTATTCAGAGACGGCACCGTTATCGAGTTTGACGATTCTAAGGAAGCTCCGAACGTTGAGGAGGAAGATTACTTCCGCAGCGCAGCAGCTCAGTTTGACAGCGACATCACATTCACATACTGCACAGAGTTCATCGTAGGCAAGGATCCCGATATCCACACGGATACACAGGAGCTCAGAGATTTCCTCAACACTATCGGCGACTGCGTTGTTGTTGTTGACGATGAAGAGATCATAAAGGTACACGTTCACACCGAGAACCCCGGCACAGCTCTCCAGTCTGCTCTTGAATACGGCCAGCTTCTCAAAGTTAAGGTCGAGAACATGAAGGAGCAGCACAGAAAGGCAGCCGAGGCAGAGGAAAGAGCAAAGGCACGCCTTGCAGAGCGCCTTGAAAAGGAGCAGGAGCTTGCAGTTAAGGAGCCTACGGAAGAGATCGGCTTCGTTGCAGTTGCAGCAGGCGAGGGTCTTGTTCAGCTGTTCAAGGACTGCGGCGTTGACCACGTTGTAAGCGGCGGTCAGTCGATGAACCCGTCCACTCAGGATATCCTTTCGGCAGTATTCGCAACGCCTGCAAAGAAGGTAGTTGTGCTCCCGAACAACAAGAACATCATCATGGCAGCAGAGCAGGCAGTTCCGCTCGTAACAGACAGAGAGGTTATCGTTATCCCCACAAGAACTATTCCGCAGGGTATATCGGCGCTTCTTTCTTACGACTCAGAGCTTGAGCCTGATATGGCTGTCAGCGTTATGAAGGATTCGTTTGCAAATGTTCAGACAGGTCTTGTTACATACGCTGCAAGAAACTCCGAGTTCGGTTCTCATAAGATCAAGGAGAACGATATCATCGGTCTTGAAAACGGCAAGCTTACAGTTACCGAGAAGGACATCGTAAAGACAGCCGTTAAGCTTACAAAGTCGCTTGTTTCAAAGGAATCCTCGTTCATCACCGTTATCAGCGGCGAGGGCGTTTCTAAGGAGCAGGCTGACAAGGTAGTTGAAACTCTTACAGCTAAATACGGCAAAGATATGGAGATCACATACGTAGAGGGCGGACAGCCTGTTTACTACTTCATCATCTCCGTTGAATAAAGGTTGATCTAAATTGGCTTCACTATACGAAATTCCGATCGAAAGAATTAACGGCATAGGTGAGAAACGTGCCCGGCTTTATAATAAGCTGGGCATTTATTCTGTTGGGGACCTTATCAGAAATTACCCCCGTGCATATGAGGACTGGAGCAATGTGACCGATGTTTTTTCGGCGCAGGTCGGGCAGACGTGCTGTATCAGGGCGACTGTAGATGTGGCTCCTGCGCCCCATGTGATAATCTCGGGCAAGATAATGGCAAGCGCAAGAGCGTCCGATGAGACTGGCTTTGTAAAGCTTGTTTTCTTCAACAACAGATATATCGACTCGTTGATAAAGCCCGGCTGTGAATACTTGTTTTACGGCAAGCTGACCGATTCAAGCGGCATAAAAGAGATGGTAAACCCATCGTTCCAGCCGTCCGGTGAAGAGATCCCGATACACCCGATATACAGTCAGGTTGCAGGGCTTTCGACAAAAGTGATCGAAACGGCGGTAAAAAAGGCGCTGAAAATGCTGCCTGAGAAAATAAAAGATCCGCTCCCCGAAAATATCCGCACGGAATTTGACATTATCGGACTTAAAGAAGCGCTGATGAATATTCATTTTCCGTCGTCCTCGGAGGATATCGAGGCTGCAAGGCGCAGACTTATCTTTGAAGAGCTGCTTGTTCTCGTTATCGGCATGAAGTCGATAAAAGCGATGTCGGAAACTCAGACGTCCGTAAGGATAAACGGCGACTACACAGATGAATTCGTAAAGCTTCTGCCGTTTAAGCTGACTTCGGCTCAGCGCAGAGCAATAGACGACTGCATTGCCGATATGACGAAAAACAGCAAGGCGATGAACCGTCTCGTTCAGGGAGACGTAGGCTCGGGCAAAACGATGGTAGCGGCAGCTGTCGCATATACATGCATAAAAAACGGCTCACAGGCTGCGATGATGGCGCCTACCGAGATACTTGCCCGGCAGCATTTTGAAAGCCTTGACAGGCTTCTCTCGCCGTCAGGCATAACGGTTGCGCTGCTTACAGGCTCCATGACCGCAAAGCAGAAACGGATCGTGCTTGAAAAGCTCGAAGCGGGGGAGATACAGCTTCTTGTCGGCACTCATTCGCTTATTTCCGACAATGTGGTGTTTTCCGATCTCGGCGTAGTTATCACGGACGAGCAGCACCGCTTCGGAGTTCGTCAGAGAGCAACTCTGCTTGCAAAGGGTGCAGACCCTCATCTGCTTGTTATGAGTGCAACGCCTATCCCGAGAACGCTTGCGTTGATGATCTACGGCGATCTTGATATTTCCGTTATCGACGAGCTGCCCCCCGGAAGGCAGGAGGTCGAGACGTTCTTTATAAACGACAGTATCCGTCAGCGTGCTTACGGCTTCCTTAAAAAGAACATCAAAGAGGGCAGACAGTGCTACATCGTGTGCCCTGCCGTAGACAACACCGAGTCGGGGCTTATAGGCGTTGAAGAGTACGCCGAAGACATACGGAAAAATGTTTTTACAGAACAGACAGTCGGCGTTCTGCACGGCAAGATGAAGCCTGCCGAAAAAGACGCCGTTATGAATGAATTCATTGAGGGCAGGATAGACATTCTCGTTTCCACCACTGTAATAGAGGTAGGCGTAGATGTTCCGAATTCTACCGTCATGATGATAGAAAACGCCGAACGCTTCGGACTTTCGCAGCTTCATCAGCTTCGTGGGCGTGTCGGCAGAGGGCAGTATAGATCGTACTGTATACTCGTTTCAAATGCAACGGGTGCCGAGGCAGTAAAGCGGCTGAAAGCGCTGTGCTCGACGAACGACGGCTTCAAGATAGCCGACGAAGACCTGAAGCTCAGAGGCCCCGGTGATTTCTTCGGCTCACGCCAGCACGGGCTTCCCGAACTGAAAATAGCCGATCTTGCCGAGAACGTTGACGTTCTGCGAGACGCCCAGAGCGCCGCACAGCAAGTGATGCCCGAATATCTCGATCAGACAAACAGCGATTACAGAGTGCTTCGTGCAGAGGTGCGGCAGCTGTTTGATGATGTAGGAACGCAGCTCAATTAAATGGAAAATTGAAAATGGAAAATGGGAAATTGCGGTCAGGCTCACTGCGTTCGCCTTTTTTTATAATGTGGAATGGCGGAAGTACTGTGTGCTTGATTTGATTTTCTTTCCGTCACGGCTGCTCCCGGCAGACCAATGTCAACAACTTAAGAAATAAAACAAAGTAAATATTATTGGTCACTTTATGTATTAACCCCTCCGTCACGCCTACGGCGTGACACCTCCCCTTTCAGGTGAGGCTTTTGGTTTATTAAAAGTTGGCAGGCTCCCCTGAAAGGGTGCGGTCTGCCGGTGGCAGACTTTGCCGCAAGGCAACAGCACCGACCGAGGCGGCAGCCGAGACGCTGGCGGCGCAGCCGTCTGAGGGGTTATATCAGGCAAATTTCTTGAGTTGTTGACATTGAGAGAAAAAAGGGGGGGGTGACGGTTCTGATTGAGATAGAATCGTCAACGCCTCATTCGAGAGTGATTGCGCTTGAAGTCGCATGCTCTGTACCGATGGCTTGATCATCCCCACAGAATAGAATACATTGGTATTGCAATAAAACTGTTTTGGTGATTATTTGAACAAAGAAGAAAAGAGGAGAAAGAAATGAGTTTAAAAAGAGTAGCGGCGGTGCTGATTATGGTGCTGCTGATTTTGACCATGTCGGTTTCGGCTTCGGCGGCTGTTTTTACGGCTAATGTCGATACAAGCTGTAAGGCTGTCTATATGGTGAATCTCGACACGGGCATCACTGTATTTGAGAAGAATTCGACCGAAAAGGTCTTCCCGGCTTCTACTACAAAGATAATGACGTATATTGTCACTGTCGAGAATTGCCCCGACCTGAAAAATACTAAGGTCGTTGTCGAGCAGGAGGTGCTCGATCAGCTCCTTGGTACGGGCAGCTCGATGTCGGGTCTTAATTACTTTGTCGGTGAGACCGTTACCGTTTATGACCTGCTCAACTGCCTTATGATAAAGTCCGGCAACGACGCTGCTGTCGTGCTTGCAAACTTCATAGGAAACGGCTCACAGCAGGCATTTATCGACATGATGAACGCTAAGGCGGCAGAGCTTGGCTGCGAGAATACTCACTTTATGAATCCTCACGGACTTCACGATCCCGATCATTATACCACGGCGCAGGATATGGCGCTCATCATGCAGTACGCACAAACGCTGCCCGAATTCAATAATATCTGCTCCACTGTAAGCACTTATCTTTCCGTTGATAAAGATCAGAATTACCCTCTTATTACGACTAACCTTCTGATCGATAAGGTAAACGGCGGCGATCTTTACTACGAATACTGCAAAACGGGCAAGACGGGCACTACCGACGAAGCAGGCTACTGCCTTTGCTCGACCGCTTCAAACGGCGGTTATACGTACATGTGTATAGCGCTCGGTTCGCCGTGCGTAAACGCTCAGGGTGAGGAGATCTCTCCGAACGGCGCTATGGCAGATACAAAGGCGCTTTATCAGTGGGCATTCGACAACCTTGAACTGAAAACCGTAGTAGACGAAAAAAAGCCGATCTGTGAAGTTCCCGTATCGCTTGCATGGGACAGAGACACAGTTCAGCTCGTTCCGCAGGGAAGCTTCTCGACGATACTCCCGACCGATATCGAAAGCACGAGCATCGACATCACAACGAACGTTCCCGATTCGCTCACAGCGCCCGTTCTTGAAGGCAACGTTATCGGCACGGCTGTAGTAAGCTACGCAGGCAGCGAGCTTTGCACGGTTAATCTTATTGCAGCCGAAACGGTAGAGCGCAGCAAGATGCTTTACTTCCTTGAATCTGCAAAAAAGATCCTCCGCTCGAAATGGATGATCCTGGCGATCAGTGTTGTAGTGATCCTTTTCATTATATACATTGTTATCACGCATATTTACAACAACAAGAAGAAAAAGAATCGCATGATGAAAGAAAAGAAAAAGCGCAGAGCTTCTTCAAAATAAAAGAAAAATCAGAGCACGGGCGGAAGTCCGTGCTTTTCTAATTGACAATTGACAATTAATGAGTCGCTTCGCTCCCTTTTATAATTGACAATTGACAATTGACAATGGACAATGGACAATTAATGAGTCGCTTCGCTCCTGATTATTAATTAGTTAATTCAGACTTAATAGTTATCTCACGGCTGCGAATTAAAGTATGAATTTTGGATAGCTACTAAAAATCCAACTCGCCGCAGGCGAGTTCCGCAATTGTCAATTATCAATTGTCAATTGTCAATCAAATAAGCGAACGTGAGCGTTTCAACTCCACTCTCCACACTCAACAATCAATAATCAACAAAGAAGAAGTGGACAATCGTTTGTTGAGAAATTAAATATATGTAATCAACAAAATTTTTTAAAAATCCTCTTGATTTTTATGTTACATTGTGCTATTATATATACATGGAGAAGAAGCCCGCTTTTCCATACGAATTTTTCAACAGAAAGGGTGGATAGTATGAAAATTACCTACACAGCCAGGAAAGTTACACTGAAAGACAACTTTAAGGAGCGTGTTGAGAAAAAGCTCAAGAAGTATGAAAGAGTTTTCTCCGATGATGCGGAGGTAAACGTTAAGGTGACGGTCTACAAGAACCGTCAGACCGTTGAGATAACGATCAATGACAACGGTATGATCTACCGTGTTGAAGATACAAAGGCGGAGATGAACGAGGCAGTAGATATCAATATGGATAAGCTCGCACGTCAGATCCGCAAGAATAAGACACGTCTTGCAAAGAGACTTCGTTCGACAGCGTTTGACGAGCCTTTGCCGGAGGAGGGTACAGAGGAAGAGGTTTCCGAGGTCACTTACGAGCTGTTCCGTACAAAGAAGGTTCCGCTCAAGCCGATGTCGCCCGATGAGGCGATCCTTCGCATGAACATGGTTGACCACAAGTTCTTCATGTTCCTCAACTCCGATACCGATAAGGTAAGCGTTGTATACATCAGAGACAACGGAGACTACGGTATGCTTGAATCGGAGGTAGACGGATAATCAATAATAACTTTTCGGAGCGCAGAAAAACTCTGCGCTCCCTTTTTATAATTGACAATGGACAAAGCGGCGTTGCCGCTTTCAAATTGAAAATTGAAAATGGAAAATGGAATATTTCGGAGTCGCTTCGCTCCTGATTTTTAATTTGTTTATTCAGTCTTAATAGTTATCTCACGGCTGCGAATTAAAGTATGAATTTTGGATAGCTAATATAATCCAACTCGCCGCAGGCGAGTTCCGCAATTTTCCATTTTCAATTTTCCATTTTCCATTAAAAAAAGCCCTCGCCCGTCAGTGAACAGGTCCAGTAAAAACGGACAATAGAAAAAAGCACCCCCTTATGGTAGAATAAAAGAAGAACTACCATAAGGGGGATTTTGTATGTCAAGAGA
>CACZYP010000064.1 GCA_902785425.1 uncultured Ruminococcus sp.
CACCGACCGAGGCGGCAGCCGAGACCATACTGACGTATTTCAAGGGAGTTGAGTACAAGATGACGAAAATATGCAAGCAAGATGGGCACTCAGTCCACATGACGTGATTTATTCAGTGGCTCCTTAATTGGGAGATCAGTAATAACAGTGCTTGAATCACAGGTCATAACATGATATACTACTTATAAGTAATATCACAATTTGAATAAAGTGAGGTAATTATGAAAGATATATTGATAGGAACATGGGCGTGGGGTACGGGATCGAACGGTTCGTCCATCGTGTTCGGAAAAAAGCAGGATCCCGAAATGCTGAAACAGTCATTTGAAAAAGCGGTAAAGCTCGGTTTTATGAACTGGGATACTGCTGCTGTCTACGGAATGGGAACATGCGAAATATTTTTAGGCGACCTCATAAAAGGACATGACGATATTTTTATCTCAACCAAATTCATGCCCGTAAAAAAGTATAAGAGCGGCGCACTTGTAAAGTCGTTCAATGACAGCATGGAACGTCTCGGCCGTAAAAGCGCCGACATTTTCTGGATCCATGTTCCGAATAATCTCGAACTGAATCTCAAGGAAGCAGTGCCGCTTATAAAGGACGGCAGGATAAAGTCTATAGGCATATCAAACGTTTCTTTGGAGCATATCAAAACGGCAGAGAAGCTGTTGTCTGAGGAAGGCTTGACACTTGGCGCTGTACAGAACCATTTCAGCCTTCTTAGAAACGATCAGCAGCCGATCATAGATCACTGCAACAGCAAGGGTATTCGCTATTATGCTTATATGGTCTTGGAACAGGGCGCTCTTTCGGGCAATTACAGCGCACAGAAACATTTCCCGACTTTTTCAATGAGAAACTTTGCTTTCCCGAAAAGCAAGTTCAAAAAGATCGAAGGTCTTCTTGACGTAATGAAGCGCATAGCTGAAAAGTATAGTATTGACGCTTCACAGGTGCCGATCCTCTGGACTATTGAAAAAGGTGCGATCCCGATCGTAGGAATAACGAAGCCTTCACATGCCGAAAAACTTGCGGCTGCAATGAACGCTGCGCTTACAAAGGATGATATCGCAATGATCGAAAATGAAGCGGCAAACACAGGTATAAGACAGCAGGGAATATGGGAACCGCAGTAAATGCTTTGTCATGAAAGGAGCCGAACGATGCAGTTTGCTATAAAAGAAACCATTAAGAAAAGAAAAAGCGTAAGAACATATGACGGAACTCCGCTTAAAGATGCCGATATAACTGCTCTCAAAGGTTTTATTGATAATGTGACAGATCCATTCGGTATACCGGTAGAATTCGGATTGCTGAAAGCCGACGAGCATGACCTTTCAAGTCCTGTTGTGAGGGGAGAGGATCATTACCTTACGGCTAAAGTTAAGAAAGAAGGAAACTTCGAGCTTTCACTCGGGTACAGTTTTGAAACAGTCTGTCTTTATGCTGCTTCTCTCGGCCTCGGTACTGTTATCATGGCGGCTTCAATAAGCCGTAATACATTTGAAAAAGCGATGAATTTACAAGATGATGAAGCTCTGCCTGTGGCAAGCCCCGTAGGCTATGCGGCTAAGGAAATGTCGTTTCGGGAAACGCTCATGAGAAAGGGCACTAAAGCGGATCATCGCATACCGTTTGAAAAGCTGTTCTTTGACGGCTCGTTTGACACTTCGCTCACAATGGGAAAAGCAGGCGGTTTTGCGCAGGCATTGGAGATGCTGAGATGGGCGCCCTCTGCGGTGAACAAACAGCCCTGGAGAGCGGTGGTCATGGGGGATATGGTTCATTTCTACGAGAAGAAGTCAATCAAAGATAATTCCAACGGAGATATACAGAAGGTCGATATGGGCATAGCACTTGCACATTTCGATCTGACTATGCAGGAGGAAAATAAAAGCGGAAGTTTTATTTTTGAAGATCCCGGGATCACCGTTCCTGCGAATGTACATTATATTGTTTCATATAGAAAAGAGAAATGACGGGCAGAAAAAACTGCCCGTCGCAGTTTGTCAAAAAAGATTAGTGCCTTTGATCCAATACAGCAAAATACAATGCCAAAGATCAATAATGAAAAAAGTTGCAAAATAATGAATTAAATGGTATAATACAATGCAGACGTACATAGGGTACGTGTTTATCTGTTTAAAAATGGAAGGATAAAGTAATGAAAAAAATACTTATAATAGAAGACGAAAAAACGCTCCGTGATGAGTTGAAAATGCTGCTCGAAAGCGCAGGCTGTACTGTTGAATGTGCGGAGGATTTTGAAAACACGATAGAAATAATGAAAAGCTTTACGGGGGAGCTTATACTGCTTGACATAAATCTGCCGTTTAAAAACGGTGAGGCGCTTTTGCAGGAGTTCCGCAGGGAGAGCGACCTTCCTGTGATAATGCTTACAAGCCGCACAAACGAGCTTGACGAGGTGCTTTCGATGAGCATCGGCGCCGATGATTACATCACAAAGCCGTATAACCCGACTATACTTCTGCTGAGGGTATCGGCGGTGCTTAAACGAGCACAGCGAACAGAGCAAAATAAAACATATCATGGGTTGACTGTTGATACAGCAAAGGGAAGCCTTTCACGAAATAATGAAACACAGATCCTTACCAAAAACGAGATGATCATTTTCGGCAGACTGCTTGACCGTCAGGGGGAGATCGTTTCCCGTGACGATCTGATGACGGCGCTATGGGACAACGACGAATTCGTAAACGACAATGCTCTATCCGTTAATATAAGCCGTCTGAGAACGAAGCTTTCGGCGCTCGGACTTGATGATGCGATCGAGACACGAAAAAAACAGGGGTATGTGCTGAAATGAGATTTACAGACTACATAAAAGACAGGCTGACGGCGGTCGTTGTCTATACTGTTGCCGCTGCTGTGATCGTTGTGTTTATGAGAGCTTTCCGCACGCCAAATGAGCTTATATGCGCCGTTATGCTGATAATGGCTTTGGCGGCTTGTATCATCTGTGCGTGGGATTACCTGCGGCGGCAAAGATTTTACAACAAGCTCGTGAATGATCTTAATGCGCTTGAAAAGAAATACCTGATCTCGGAAATGATAGAAAATGATGATTTTCTTGAAGCAGGGCTTTTATCTGATATCCTGAAAACCTCCAATAAATCAATGTGTGACAATGTTGCGTTTTATAAGCATGAAAACGCTGCTTTTCGTGAGTTTATAGAGCTTTGGGTGCATGAAGTGAAGCTGCCTGTGTCTTCACTTGCACTTATGCTTCATAACAGCGGTTCCGATAATAAAGCTTCCGAACAGCTTCGACGCATTGATTCGTGTATAGATACGGTGCTGTATTACACACGCTGCGATAATGCGGAAAAGGATTTCATGATAAAGGAGAATTCACTTAAAGCGCTCGTCAGAAATTCTGTTGTGAAGTGCCGTGAGGATATTCAGTTAAACGACATCTCACTTGATGTGGATATTCCCGATGTTACAGTTATGACAGACGGGAAGTGGATCGAATTCATTCTTGTTCAGCTTATTTCCAACAGTATAAAATACAAAAGCGGCGAGCGTGACAGCATCATAAGGATATCGGCAGATGAAGACGACGACCGTATTACGCTTCGTTTTTACGATAACGGTATCGGTATACAGGAAAGCGATCTTCCTTATGTTTTCGATCGTTCATTCACGGGTGAAAACGGACGGATACGTTCTAAATCAACGGGCATGGGGCTGTATATCGTAAGGAACCTCTGTGAAAAGCTCGGTCACTCCGTAAGCGCTGCTTCAAAGCAGGGCGAGTTTACGGAGATCGATATCATATTCGGTAAAAACAAGTTTTATTTGAAGTAACCTTTCAAAATTGTAATGTTCCGTAATGTTAGAGCAGCGACAGAAGAGAGAAAATGCTGTATCATATATTCAAAGAGAAAACATCGGTGTTTTGAAAGAAACAATGATGATCGATATGGGAGGAATCAATAATGGAACTACTGAAAATTCAGCAGATCGAAAAGTATTACGGAACAAGATCAAGCCTTACAAAGGCGATAGACGGCATATCGTTCTCGGTAATGCCGGGTGAGTTTACTGCGATAATGGGTGCGTCAGGAAGCGGAAAAACGACGCTTCTCAACTGCATCTCTACGATAGATAAAGTGACCTCCGGGCATATCTATCTTGACGGAGAGGATATCACCGAGCTTAAAGGAAAACAGCTCAATCAGTTCCGCAGGGATAATCTCGGATTCATTTTCCAGGATTTTAATTTGCTCGATACGCTCACGGCTTACGAGAATATTGCGCTTGCTCTTTCTATTCAGAAGAAGCCGCAAAGCGAGATAGAAGAGCTTGTAAGCGAGGTGGCAGTTCAGCTCAATATCACAGATGTGCTTGATAAATACCCGTATCAGATGTCGGGCGGTCAGAAGCAGAGAGTTGCAAGCGCAAGGGCTATCGTTACAAATCCGAAACTTATACTTGCAGATGAACCTACCGGTGCGCTCGATTCAAAGTCGTCAAAAATGCTCTTGGAACGCTTTGCTTACCTTAACCGTGAGCTTAACGCAACGATCATGATGGTAACGCATGACAGCTTCACGGCAAGCTATACGAGCCGTGTTATCTTTATCAAGGACGGTAAGGTCTTCAGCGAGATAAGCCGTGGTTCCGATACACGCAAGCAGTTCTTTGACAGGATCATCAATGTAGTTACCCTGTTGGGAGGTGACGTAAGCGATGCTCTGTAAGCTTTCTTTGCGAAATATCCGCAGAAGCCTGCGTGATTATGCTATCTACTTTTTTACGCTCGTTATAGGCGTATCTGTTTTTTACATTTTCAATGCCGTAGACGGACAGGCAGCTATGCTTCAGATGTCCGAAAGCAAAAAGAAACTGATCGAGCTTTTGAAAATGGTTCTTTCAGGCACAAGCGTTTTTGTAGCCATTGTGCTTGGCCTGCTTATTGTTTATGCGAGCCGCTTTCTGATGAAGCGCCGCAGCAAAGAGTTTGCATTATATATGACGCTCGGAATGAGCAAAGGCAAGATATCGGCGATACTTCTTTTTGAAACGATCATGATAGGCATAGGCTCACTGTTTGTAGGTCTTCTTATCGGCATAGGGCTTTCACAGCTTATGAGTGCGCTCGTAGCCAATCTTTTTGAAGCCGATATGACGCAGTACAGATTTACCGTATCGCTTGAAGCGGTTGTAAAAACAATAACATACTTTGCTCTGATGTATCTTGTTGTGATACTGTTCAACAGTGTTATCGTAACAAGAATGAAGCTTATCGATCTGATTCAGTCGGGCAAGCGTTCCGAACAGATCAGGCTTAAAAATCCCGTGCTTTGTGTTATCATTTTTTTGCTGTCTGCCGCTGTGCTCGCTTACTCTTACTATCAGGTCGGCTGGAACTCCGTAAAGATAGAAAGAAACAAGATGGCTGTGTTGATCCTGCTCGGTTCGCTTGCTACATTCTTTATTTTCTGGTCGATGTCGGGAATGCTCCTGCGCATCATGATGTCGATGAAGGGCGTTTACTACAGAGGGCTGAATGTATTTACATTCCGTCAGATAAGCAGCAAGATAAATACAATGGTGTTTTCGATAACGGTTATCTGCCTTATGCTTTTTGTAACGATCTGCACGCTGACAAGTGCGTTCTCTATCAGAAACTCTATGAACAAAAACATTGTAGAGCTGTGTCCTGCGGATTTTGAGATAGGTGCAGATCATATTGTTGATGAGGGGGAGAAAGTCCCGCCTTCTATCGAAGAACTTTACAAAAACTGCGGCTATGATATGACAGAGGGCGCTGAAAGCTATGTAAATTTCTGCACATATTACGATCCGGAACTTACACTTGGAAAATCCTTCGGAGAATGCTATGAAGGCATAAAGTCGATGTATCCGTTCCTTTCGTATGACATGCCCGAAGAGATAGTAAAGCTGAGTGATTACAATAAACTCATGAAGCTTTACGGCAGGGAGATGCTCTCTCTTGATGACGGCGAATTTATCATTTTGTGCAACTATAAATCAATGAGCAATCTTCGTGAGCAATCGCTGCATGAGGGCTTTGAGATCGCTCCGTTCGGTCATACGCTCAGATCAAAATACTCGCAGTGCCGTGACGGATTTATCGATCTTGCGGCAGAGCGTGTCAATATCGGCATTTATGTTGTGCCTGATAACGCCGTGGATGAAACAGCAGTCAAAACGGAATACTTTATCGGCAATCTTCCCAATGGTTCAGAGGAAGAATACAACGCCGGTGAGGCGCTTATGACGGAGCATTTTACAACAGTCAGCGAAGCATGGGATAATACTCAAAACAGCTATGCTGTAGGTTCGGTTTTTAAATCGGAGATATATGCAGCGCATATAGGTCTTGGTGCGATCGTTACTTTTTTGGGACTCTATATCGGAATGGTATTCCTTATCGCATGCGGTGCGATACTCGCATTGAAAGAGCTTTCCGAAAGCGTAGACAGCATTCCTCGTTACGATATGCTCAGAAAGATAGGTGTTTCGGAGCGTGATATCTCAAAATCACTTATCCGCCAGTCGGGATTATTCTTCCTTCTGCCGCTTCTGCTTGCTATAGTTCATTCCATATTCGGCATGAAATTCGCAGTGTTCTTCCTTGAATCGTTCGGCACGGAGAATATCTGGCAGTCCATTACGGCAACAAGCGTTATACTTCTCCTGATCTACGGAGGATATTATCTGGTAACGTATTTCTGTGGAAAGAGGATCATAAAGGATAAGAAATAAAAATGCAGCCGCTGCGAGTATAAAACCGCAGCGGCTGTATAATTTTTATAGATTAGTCAAATCAAAGGATTCCCTCTGCCTCAAATGCCTGCTTGAGGTCGTTGATGATATCCTCAGCGTCTTCGATACCTACGCTCATTCTGTAGAATCCGTTGTGGAACTCCTCGGGATAGAGGTACTGACGCTCGTCGTCCTCTCCGATGAATGCGATAAGCGTACCGTCATGACCGAGAGAAACTGCCGATGTGATAAGCTTAAGATGGCTTACAACTCTGTTGTATGTATCATGGTCTGCTTTCAGGCCGAACGAAAGAACGCCGCCGAAGCCGTGCTCCATCTGACGAACGGCAATGTCGTGATTTTTGTGATCTTCAAGTCCGGGATATGCGACAAAGCTTACCTTGTCTACTGTTTTAAGGAAGCGTGCCACAGCCATAGCGTTGTCGCAGTGGCGCTGCATACGCATCGGGAATGTTACCGCACCACGCATGATGAGCCATGCAGCAAACGGATTGATAACGCCGCCGAGATTTACCTGAGACTGATATCTGATCTGGTCAAGATACTCTGTCTTGCCGATGATAGCACCGCCCATTGAATCTCCGTGACCGTTGATGTATTTTGTAAGGCTCTCTACAACAAAGTCTGCGCCGAACTCTACGGGGCGTGTAACGTAAGGGGAAGAGAATGTGTTGTCAACCGAAAGGAATGCGCCGTTTTCATGAGCGATATCCGCAAGTGCCTTGATGTCGCAGATCTGCAGAGTCGGGTTGCCGGGAGTCTCTACGTGGATAAGCTTTGTATTCGGTCTGATAGCCGCTCTTACAGCGTCAAGGTCGGAAACGTCTACGATAGTTGTTTCAACGCCGAACTTGTTGTTGAACAGCTCGTTGAAAAGTCTGTAAACAGCGATATATGTAATGCTGGAGAAAATTACATGATCTCCGCTTTTGAGCATTGCAAAGAACAGACCCGAAAGTGCTGCTACGCCGCTTGCAAGAACTACGCAGTCCTCGCCGTTTTCAAGATCCTTGATCTTGTTCTGGAGATCTTTCTGGTTAGTGCCGCCGTTTCTTGTGTAGATATTGATGTTAGGGTCGCTCCAGTTAGCTGCGCTTGCATCGTAGGGCAGAACGTAGCTGTTTGCAAGTGTAATCGGGTGCTGAATAGCGCCTGTTGCAGTGTCGATGCCGTTTCCTGAATGAACGGCTCTTGTCTGAAAGCCGTATTCCTTGTTGTTTTCCATCTTTTCTTTCACTCCTAAATTATGTGCCCCGCACGGTCGATTTGCCGTCGGGATCAGGTATTATATGAACCACGCCTTATATTATAATACTATTCTCTTGAAAAATCCATAATTAATTTTAAAAAACTGAGGATTTATGCAAATTTCTGAAACGAATACTGCGGTATGATTCCATAATGATATTATCGGAACCATTTGTCGGCCGATACAGGCTTTTCAAAGCCCCAGTCCTCTGCAACTCCAACTGAAGTTCTGATAAAACCGTTTTTTTCGAGAACTCTTGCGGAGGCTTTGTTTTCCGTCATTGTGCTTGCGGTGATTATCTCGATATCTGTTTTTGAATAAAGATGATCGACCATGAGCGCAACGGTATTTGTGGCGATGCTTTTGCCCCAAAACTGTGGAGCAAGCCGATAGCCGATACATGTTTTTTGCAGCTCCGCCTTATATCCGTAAAACTCCGCAAGACCGCACATGTTGTCATTTTGGTATATCCCGAGTATGAGAGATTCCTTCGCTGCAAAGCATTTATTGTAAAGATCGTGTATCATTTCCTGCATATCGGTGTACTGCTGTTCAAATAAAAATGTGGGCAGATACTTGTAGATCGTTTCGTTTTTTACAAATGACGACAAAAATTCGGCATCGTTATGTTCAACTCTTTTTAGTGTGATACTTCCGTCTGTAAGTATTGGTATCTCGGAAAACAAAGACGTCATATTGAGATCAGCTCCATTATAATTGTACTGTTATTATATCATGAAAAGAGTTGTTTGAACACATTGTTTATGGCAAAAAGAGAAAAATTAAGGAAGCACTGATTAAATCGAGTGCCCATATTGCGCAGTCAGATTTTGAGGCAAATTGGACTAAAAAGCCGCAGGAATACTGACGTATTTCAAGGTTTTTGAGTTCAATTTGACCAAAAGATGCAAGCAAGATGGGTGCTCAGTCCACAGGACGTGATTTATTCAGTGGTTC
>CACZYP010000065.1 GCA_902785425.1 uncultured Ruminococcus sp.
TAAGGCGCAGACCGATCGGCATGTGTTACAAGTGCCCTTGGGGTGCAAGCAAGATGGGTGCTCAGTCCGCAGGACGTGATTTATTCAGTGGTTCCTTAATAAAGCAATATAAAAATAAGCACGAAGTGCTTCCGCCATTCCACATTCCACTTTCCACATTCCACATTCAAAAAGCAAGCAACTCCACACTTAAAAAGAGTTCCCGAATCATTATATGCTCTGTTTTTCAAATCGTGACAAAAAACGCATGAATGTTTCCTTATGCTTCCGAATATAATTGCATGAAAGGAAGTATGAGTGTGAAAACAAAGGTAGCGGACTTATTCACTTTTTCGGCTGTGACGGCGGCGTTTCTGACGGCTGCTTTTTTTGCGCTGTATATGCCCGAAAGCACGGCGCAGGGTGTCAGAAGCGGCGTTACTTGTGCTTTGGAGGTGCTTTTGCCGTCGCTGTTCCCTTTCATGTTCCTGTCGGCATTTGCGGCAAATTACGGCATCTCCGAAGCTGTGGGGCGCCTGCTTTCGCCGTTTACGGAAAAGATACTGAAACTTCCGAAAGAAGCAGGCGTTACGGTGATACTGAGCTTCGTCGGCGGTTATCCCGTAGGCGCCGTCGGGATATCTCATTTACTCAAACAACAAAAAATCACGCCGCAAACTGCTGCACGAATGCTCTGCTTCTGCGTAAATCCGGGGCCTGCGTTTCTGATAACCACCGTCGGCGAAGGCATGTACGGCAGCCGAATATCGGGCGTGATACTCTTTTTCTCACAGATCCTCTCGGGACTTATCACGGCGGTCATACTCGGTCTGTTTTCCGATGACTTTACCGTTATCTCGTCTTTGAATAATGAGGGCGGAACAAGACGGTCTTTTTCAGATTCATTCGTGCTGTCGTCACGAAGTGCATGTTCGTCTGCCGTATCGCTGTGCACGCTTGTGGTGCTGTTTTCCGCTTTTGAAGCGATGCTGTTCGATGCGGCAGGAATAGCGCCATCGTCACAGCTCGGCTTTTTTCTTCGGGCATTATTTGAGGTAACGGACGGCTGTGCGGCAGCTGCGCAGCTAAGAATGCCGCTGTGGGTCTTTGCGTTTATTGCTGCATGGGGCGGTTTGTGTGTTCATTTTCAGATATTCGCCGTAATGGATATCGTTTTCAGCAGGCTTTTATTTGCAGTGTCTCGTGTCGCTGCAGGAACTATCTCGGCGCTTATAACTTATCTTGCGCTGCGGTATACCGATATCGGAACTATGGTGTTTTCAAACATCGAAAAAACGCATGCAGAATTGTCTTCTGCCACACGAACGGGCAGCATTGCGCTGCTGTTGTCGAGCGTTATGCTGCTGATCTTCATAAGCGAACCTAAGGAGGAAATTTATGTGCGGGATTGCAGGTTGGTTTTCAGAGCAGGAAAACATGATCGAAAAAGCAAAGATACTTGAAAAAATGAGCTTTACCTTGTGCAGGCGAGGCCCCGATGAACACGGGGCGTATATTGACGAAACGGCAGCTATGCTTCACAGGAGACTGACTGTCATTGACCCGAAAAACGGAAAACAGCCGATGATGGAAAGCAGGGGCGACAGTAAGATCATTCTCGTTTACAACGGAGAGATATACAACTGCGATGAACTGCGGCGTGAGCTTTCGTCCTGCGGCGTGACATTCAGGGAGCGCTCGGATACAGAGGTTTTGCTCAAAGCATATCTTCACTGGGGCGAACGGTGCGCCGAAAAACTGAACGGGATCTTTGCTTTTGCCGTTTACGATCAGCGCACAAAAAGTCTGTTCCTTGCCCGTGACCCTGTCGGCGTAAAGCCGCTTTTCTACAGTGAAGCCTGCGGCGGCATAGCGTTTGCATCGGAGATAAAGGCGCTGCTGCAGCTCCCCGCAATAAAACCTGAAATAGACGAAGAAGGGCTTTGCGAGCTGTTTTTCATAGCGCCGGGAAGAACTCCGGGAAGCGGCGTATTCAGAAATATATCGGAGCTTCTGCCCGGAGAATGTGCTGTATTTAAAAACGGAAATCTAACTAAACGGCAGTATTTCAGGATCACGGCAGAGGAACATACACACACACGAAAGCAAACGATAGAATTCACACGATATCTTATAGAAGACGCCGTAAAACGTCAGCTTGTGAGCGATGTTCCGCTCTGCACGTTCTTATCGGGCGGTCTTGACAGCAGCATTATCTCCGCAATAGCTGCAAAAAAATACTCTGATCAGAGCAGAAAGCTCGATACATTCTCGGTAAACTACACCGACAACAAAAAATATTTCCGGAAGAGCATTTTTCAGCCGAACTCCGACGAGGAATTTATAGACATCATGCGCAGTCACATCGGATCGGAGCATCATGAAGTAGTGCTTGACAACCACGATCTTTACGACGCTCTCTTTGATTCCGTAAAAGCCCGTGATCTGCCCGGTATGGCAGACGTTGATTCGTCAATGCTTCTGTTTTGCAGAGAGGTAAAGAAAGATTTTACAGTTGCGCTGTCGGGCGAATGCGCCGACGAGCTTTTCGGCGGCTACCCCTGGTACCACAATGAAGATATACTTTTTGAAGAATGCTTCCCCTGGTCACGTTCGCAGCAGATACGCTGCTCCGTACTGAAAAAAGGACTTCTTCCGCACGGCGAAGAGTACGTTCATTCACGATACGCCGACACAGTGAGAAAAACAGACGTTCTGCCTACCGATAAACCGCACCAACGGCGTATGCGTGAAATGTTCATGCTGAATTTCCGCTGGTTCATGCAGACGCTTCTTGACAGAAAAGACAGATGCTCGATGTATTCGGGACTTGAAGTCAGGGTGCCGTTCTGTGACTACAGGATCGTGCGCTACGCCTACAATATGCCCTGGACTCTGAAATCACTTGACGGTCGAGAAAAAGGCATAGTCAGAGCAGCTTTTTCGGATATCCTGCCCGAAGAGATAGCTTGGAGGAAAAAGTCCCCGTACCCGAAAACACATAATCCGATCTATTGGAAGCTTTGCGTTGAAGGAATAGAAAAGATTCTCAGCGACTCATCGTCACCGCTTAATGAATTCCTTGATGTGAATGGTATTCGGACCATAATTAATTATCCCGATGAGATATCTTCGCCGTGGTACGGACAGCTGATGCGTGCACCGCAGATACTTGCCTACCTTGCGCAGCTGAACTTCTGGTTCAAAGAATATAACGTTAAAGTCATATAACACAAAAATCCCTGCCCGGATAAACCGAGCAGGGAAAATGTTTAGCTTAAATCAGCCGGAGCAGAAATTACTCGTTGATAGCGATAACTGCGCCCGAACCAACCGTACGGCCACCCTCACGGATAGCGAAACGGAGACCTACCTCGATAGCGATAGGAGTGATGAGCTCAACGTCCATCTCTACGTTATCGCCGGGCATGCACATCTCTGTGCCCTCGGGAAGGCTGATAACACCTGTAACGTCTGTTGTTCTGAAGTAGAACTGAGGACGATAGTTGTTGAAGAACGGAGTATGACGGCCACCCTCGTCCTTAGTCAGAACGTATACCTGACCACGGAACTTTGTGTGGGGGTTGATCGTACCGGGCTTTGCAAGAACCTGACCTCTTTCGATCTCTGTTCTCTGAACACCACGGAGAAGAACACCAACGTTGTCGCCTGCCTCAGCGTAATCAAGAGTCTTTCTGAACATCTCGATACCTGTAACAACAACCTTACGTCTCTCGTCTGTAAGACCAACGATCTCAACTTCCTCGGAAGTTCTGAGCTGACCACGCTCAACTCTACCTGTAGCAACAGTACCACGACCTGTGATCGTAAATACGTCCTCGACAGGCATAAGGAACGGAAGGTCTGCCTTACGCTCAGGAGTAGGAATGTAGCTGTCTACTGCTTCCATAAGCTCGTGGATGCAAGCATACTCGGGAGCTGCGGGATCCTTGGAAGCGGAATCGAGAGCGAGGAATGCGGAACCCTTGATGATCGGTGTGTCATCGCCCGGGAACTCGTACTCATCAAGAAGCTCTCTGATCTCCATCTCAACGAGCTCGAGGAGCTCGGGATCGTCAACCTGATCTGTCTTGTTCATGAATACTACGATGTAAGGAACGCCTACCTGACGGGAGAGAAGGATGTGCTCTCTTGTCTGGGGCATAGGACCATCAGCTGCGGAAACAACGAGGATAGCGCCGTCCATCTGAGCAGCACCTGTGATCATGTTCTTAACGTAGTCGGCATGGCCGGGGCAGTCAACGTGAGCATAGTGACGGTTAGGTGTCTCGTACTCAACGTGAGCTGTGTTGATTGTGATACCACGCTCTCTCTCCTCGGGAGCCTTATCGATGTTAGCGTAATCTACGAACTCAGCATCGCCTTCGAGGTTAAGAACCTTTGTGATAGCAGCTGTAAGTGTTGTCTTACCGTGGTCAACGTGGCCGATTGTACCAATGTTAACGTGCGGCTTGGATCTGTTAAACTTTTCCTTTGCCATGGGAAATTCACTCCTTTTAATGTTAGTATATATATAATAGCAATTTTTTTGGAAAATTGCAACCTTTTTTTGGAAATTTCACAGGAAAATTTTGAGAAAATCGGAATAAATCCGCTAAAAATCATCCTGAATGTGAAATTTCCCGAAACGCCTTGGCTGGCGTTATGTTCAAAAAGACGAGATTACTCAGCCTTCTTACGTGAAGACATGATCTCTTCGCCGATGTTCTTCGGAACTTCCTGATATGTATCGGGCTCCATTACGTACTGACCACGGCCCTGTGTCTTGGAACGGAGGTCTGTAGCGTAACCGAACATCTCTGAAAGCGGAACGTTGGAGATGATTCTCGAAACGCCGTTTTCTGTTTCCATCGAACGGATCATACCACGACGGGAGTTGAGGTCGCCGATAACGTCGCCCATGTACTCCTCGGGTACGATTACGGAAACCTTCATGAGCGGCTCCATAAGGATCGGGCTTGCCTTCTTCATAGCCTCCTTGAACGCCATAGAACCGGCGATCTTAAATGCCATTTCGGAGGAGTCGACCTCGTGATAAGAACCGTCGTAAAGTGTTACCTTAACGTCAACTACATTGTAGTTAGCAAGTACACCTGTGAGCATTGCGCCCTGGATACCTGCGTCAACAGCGGGGATATACTCTTTCGGGATAGCACCGCCGACTACAGCGTTAACGAATTCGTAGCCCTTGCCCGGGTTCGGCTCGATCTTGATCTTAACGTGACCGTACTGACCCTTACCACCGGACTGACGAGCGTACTTGTGATCGACATCGGCATTGCCCTTGATTGTCTCTTTGTAAGCAACCTGCGGCTTACCGATGTTAGCCTCGATCTTGAACTCACGGAGAAGTCTGTCAACGATGATCTCAAGGTGAAGCTCACCCATACCTGCGATGATCGTCTGACCTGTTTCTTCGTCTGTATAAGCCTTGAATGTCGGGTCTTCCTCTGCAAGCTTTGCAAGAGCAATACCCATCTTCTCCTGGCCTGCCTTAGTCTTAGGCTCGATAGCAACACGGATAACAGGCTCCGGGAATTCCATCGACTCAAGAATTACAGGGTTCTTCTCGTCGCAGAGTGTGTCACCTGTTGTTGTGTTCTTAAGGCCGATAGCTGCTGCGATGTCGCCTGCGTAGCAGGTCTGGATATCCTTACGAGCGTTAGCGTGCATCTGAACGATACGGCCGATTCTCTCGTTGTTATCCTTTACGGAGTTGTAAACAGTTGTACCTGCATCGATAGTACCCGAATATACACGGAAGAAGCAGAGCTTACCTACGAACGGGTCTGTAGCGATCTTGAATGCAAGTGCTGCAAACGGCTCTGTGTCGGAAGAATGTCTTTCAACCTCTTCATCTGTCTCGGGGTTAACACCCTTGATAGCAGGGATATCTGTCGGAGCGGGCATGTAGTCGATAACTGCGTCGAGCAGCTTCTGAACGCCCTTATTTCTATAGGAAGTACCGCATGTTACGGGAACCATCGTGTTGTCGATAGTGCACTTGCGGATTACCTTCTTGATCTCATCGATAGAGATCTCTTCGCCTGCGAAATACTTCTCCATAAGCTCGTCGTCCTGTTCTGCAACAGCCTCGATAAGCTCATCGTGATACTTCTGAGCGATCTCTTTCATGTCCTCGGGGATGTCTTCTTCTCTCATGTCTTTACCGAGATCATCGTAGTAGATGTCTGCCTTCATTGTGAGAAGATCGATAATGCCCTTGAACTCATCTTCTGCACCGATCGGAAGCTGGATCGGAACAGCGTTACACTTCAAGCGATCCTTCATCATCTGAACAACTCTGTAGAAGTCTGCGCCCATGATATCCATCTTGTTGACGTATACCATACGGGGAACCTTGTAGTTGTCAGCCTGACGCCATACAGTCTCAGACTGCGGCTCAACGCCGCCCTTAGCACAAAGAACTGTTACGGAACCGTCGAGAACTCTGAGCGAACGCTCAACTTCAACCGTAAAGTCAACGTGTCCGGGAGTATCAATGATATTGATACGGTGTTTGTCGTACTGGTGAGCAGAGCCCTGCCAGTAGCACGTTGTAGCGGCAGATGTGATCGTGATACCTCTCTCCTGCTCCTGAACCATCCAGTCCATTGTGGAAGCACCGTCGTGAGTCTCACCCATCTTGTGATTTACGCCTGTATAGTATAGGATACGCTCTGTAGTTGTAGTTTTACCTGCATCGATATGCGCCATGATACCAATGTTTCTTGTTTTTTCAAGTGAAACGTCTCTTGGCATAGTATCCTCCTATTATTGATTAAATATACACCGCAAACGGAAAAATTACCATCTGTAGTGTGCGAAAGCCTTGTTGGCCTCTGCCATCTTGTGTGTATCGTCACGCTTCTTGGCAGCGCCGCCTGCACCGTTGATTGCATCAAGGATCTCAGCAGCAAGTCTTTCCTTCATTGTCTTCTCGGAACGGAGTCTGGAATACTTGGAAATCCAGCGGAGACCGAGTGTCTGACGTCTTTCGGGTCTTACTTCCATAGGAACCTGATAGTTCGCACCGCCGACACGGCGTGTCTTTGTCTCGAGAACAGGCATTACGTTTTCCATTGCCTCCTCGAAGACCTCAAGCGGATCCTTGCCTGTCTTCTCGGCAACGATATCGAATGCACCGTAAACGATCTGCTGAGCAACACCCTTCTTACCGTCATACATGATGTTGTTGATAAGACGTGTTACGAGCTTGGAATTGTAAATCGGATCTGCTAAAACATCTCTTTTAGCGATAGAGCCTCTTCTTGGCATCTTTACTTCCCTCCTTCATAAATTAAAATGATCTCATAGGTACTCGAAAGCTGCAAACTCCCGTTTGCCAATACAGAGGCGTATATATTAAACGCTCCGTATTGAGCTTGAATTATCTTTTATAATTCCGGAATAGTCTGAATCTCTTTCTTACTTACCTGCCTTCGGACGCTTAGCGCCGTACTTGGAACGAGCCTGCATACGCTTAGCAACACCCTGTGCATCGAGTGTACCACGGATAATGTGGTAACGAACACCAGGGAGGTCCTTAACACGTCCGCCTCTGATGAGTACTACGGAGTGCTCCTGCAGGTTGTGACCAACACCCGGGATATACGAGGAAACCTCGATACCGTTTGAAAGTCTTACTCTGGCGATCTTTCTGAGAGCCGAGTTAGGCTTCTTAGGTGTAGCTGTCTTAACAGCTGTGCAAACGCCTCTCTTCTGGGGGGAGTTCTGATCAATTGCTTTACGCTTCTTGGAGTTCCAGCCCTTGAGGAGTGCAGGCGCCTTAGCCTTCTTCTCGGATACCTCTCTGCCCTTACGTACGAGCTGATTAAAGGTTGGCATCTTGTTATTATCTCCTTTCTTCAAAAATTTTCTGTGTTTTTCGCACCGAAAAACGGCGCAAAAGGGTAGAATACACCCCACAGGTATTTATTTTACTATAGTTTGCATTAAAAGTCAACACATTTTCAGACGCACGAAGCATCTTTAAAAATTTCTCCGAATATATCAATACGCATGAAGCCGGGGCTTGTTTTTTGTTGGTAATGCACAATACGAATCAATGTGGAATGTGTAGTGTGGAAAGTGGGATTAAGGAGTCGCTTCGCTCCTGTTTTATACAGAAGTGCAGGCAGCTTTCCTTCAACCGCCTGCACTCTGTATTATTTATAGAATCGATCGTTATTTATAAATAACAACATTATAATCAAGCACGAAGTGCTTCCGCCATTCGCCATTCCACTTTCCACATTCCACATTAAAACAAGGGAAGCACTGATTAAATCGAGCGCCCATATTGCGCAGTCAGATTTTCGGACAGTGTCCGCAGACAGATATGCGTTACACACTTTGATTTATGATGACTTGCTCCGCACGCAAAAAAGCTTTCAATTATGATTCCTTAAGTGCGTTCTGCAAGCGGGTGCATACCCGCCTGACGTATTTCAAGGGAAGCACTGATTAAATCGAGTGCCCATATTGCGCAGTCAGATTTTTAGTCAGATTGCATGAAACGACCGCAGGGTGCGGTCTGCCGGTGGCAGACG
>CACZYP010000066.1:0-7302 GCA_902785425.1 uncultured Ruminococcus sp.
CGTCTGCCACCGGCAGACCGCACCCTGCGGTCGTTTCATGCAATCTGACTAAAAATCTGACTGCGCAATATGGGCACTCGATTTAATCAGTGCTTCCCTAGTATATCTTTGATTTTTTAGCGTTTGCAATAAGTATTGACTGCGTTCACACGAAATGATATACTTTCATCAAGAGGTGATATTTATGAAAAACGATGAAAAAAAGACCGATATCAAAAAGCTTGCCGTATATCTTGCGGTAACATTTATCATAACTTACGCCTTTGAAGCATTCATTTGCCTCAGGGCTTTGGAGTATTTTCAGATCGGCGCCGCCTGTGCAATGCTGCTTCCGACAGCAGGCGTTCTGATAGCAAACAAAGGCTTATCGGGGATCGGCTTCAAGTTCGATCTCAAAAAGAATATAGGAACGATCCTTTTTGCGTGGTTCGTGCCTGCAATTCTGGTGGCGCTCGGTGCGGCGCTGTATTTTCTGTTTTTTCCGAGCGTACTTGTCTCACCTGTTGAAGGAATGGAAGCTCTGCTGAAACAGCAGGGAGTTGATCCTGCAATGATAACGGCGCAGGGGCTTACAATGGAAACATTTCTGATAATACAGTTCGTGCAGGGAATCTTTTTGGCGCCGCTTATCAACATTCTCCCCTCTCTCGGTGAAGAGATCGGCTGGCGTGGCTTTATGACTCCGCTTTTTGAAAAGCTCACCTCACGAAAGCCTGCGCTAATCATATCGGGTATCATATGGGGCTTATGGCATGCGCCGCTCATAGTGCTTGCAGGCTACGAATACGGTAAAGAGTACGTCGGCGCACCTTACCTCGGCGTACTGCTTTTCTGCGTGATAACAACTGTTCTGGGCATTGTTCTGAGCTTTACATACGACAAAAGCAAAAGCGTTATTCTGCCTGCGCTCATGCACGGTTCATTCAACGCAGCCGCAACGTTCCCGCTTATTTTTGCACAGACAGATAAATACGATCTGCTGCTCGGTCCTGCTCCCGTAGGGATCATTTCGATAATCCCTATGGCTTTGCTCGCGGCTGTTCTGTTTTTTGTCGGCTCAAAGAAAGAAGCGGACAGCAGCACCGAATCGGATAATGCTGTTGCCGAAACTGATGATAACGTTTTCTAAAAGGACAGAGCTATGACGAAAGCAAAGAAAAAAACATATCTTGAAAGAATGCGTGACGGCGAAGAGCTTTCCGTTGCACAGCAGATAGCTATGATCTTCGAGCTGAGTATCCCTGCGATACTGGCACAGATATCAAACCTGATAATGCAGTATATAGACGCATCTATGGTAGGCAGAATGGGTCAGGAAGCCTCTGCCGCTATCGGTCTTGTTTCGTCAAGCACATGGCTCTGTTACGGACTTAACATGGCTGCCGCAACAGGCTTTACGGTACAGATAGCAAAGCGCATAGGCGCAAAGGACGAAAAAGGCGCACGGAACGTCGTAAAGCTCGGGCTTGTGTGTATCACTGTATTCAGCTGTGTTCTTGCCGCTATAGGTGCAGCTATCAGCGGCGCACTGCCCGTATGGCTCGGCGGCGGCAGCTCGATCACAAAAAGCGCATCGATATATTTTCTTGTTTTTGCGCTCTCGCTCCCCTGCGTCGGGCTTAATCAGGCTTCTGTCGGAATGCTGCAGTGCAGCGGAAACATGAAGCTTCCCGGAATACTTGAGATCATGATGTGCTTTCTTGATGTCGTTTTCAATGCTGTGCTGATCTTCCCCACACGGATCATTGCGATAGGCGGCATAAGCTTTACGGTTTTCGGTGCAGGGCTTGGAGTTATGGGGGCAGCGCTCGGAACTGCTCTTGCAGAGGTCGTAACAATGATACCGCTTCTGTACTTTCTGCTCATCCGCAAGAATCCGCTGTCGCTCAGAAAAAGCGAACATCTTGTGTGGAACCCTTATGACATGCGCATAGCGCTGACGATAGCCGTTCCCGTGGCGCTTGAACAGACGATAACATGCGGCGCATACATCGCATTCACAAGGATAGTTTCTCCGCTCGGAGCGGTGGCTCTCGCCGCAAACTCATTTGCGATAACAGCCGAAAGCCTTTGCTACATGCCGGGCTACGGCATAGGCGCTTCTGCTACGACGATAATAGGTCAGTGCATAGGCGCAAAGCGCAGCGACATAACTAAGCACCTCGGACGGCTCACAACGCTTATCGGTATTTTTGTAATGAGCGTAACGGGCGGACTTATGTACATCTTCGCTCCGCAGATGATAGGACTGCTCACCCCCGACACAGCAATACGAAAGCTCGGTTCGGAAGTGCTTCGCATAGAAGCGTTCGCAGAGCCTATGTACGCTGCCTCGATCGTTGCTTCGGGCGTTTTCAAAGGCGCAGGCGACACAATGGTTTCGGGTGTTCTGAACTTTGTTACGATGTGGATAGTGCGCATACCGCTTGCGGCGATACTCGCCCCAAAGCTCGGACTTCGTGGCATATGGACGGCAATGTGCATAGAGCTGTGCGTGCGTGGGATCCTGTTTCTGATACTGCTAGGAACACGGTTTCGGAAGAAGGCTGAAAGCGGAAAATATTAAGGAACCACTGAATAAATCACGCCCTACGGGCTGAGCACCCATCTTGCTTGCATCTTTTGGTCAAATTGAACTCAAAAACCTTGAAATACGTCAGTCACTCGATTTAATCAGTGCTTCCTTAAAAATTTTACAGTATAATTTCACGCAAGAATCAAATTGTTACGTTTGCACAATTCATTGCTTATATAACGTCGAAATATTTCCTTTTTATATATTGACTTTATATATACATATATATAATGAGGTTTGTCGTTTAAAGCGATAATACAGTATTTATTTAAATGGAAGGAGATTTTTCAGGAATGAAAAAGACAAAGAAGTGGCTTGCAGTTCTTCTCGCAGGCTCGATGATCATGGCAGGCGGCATGAGCGTTACTGCAAGTGCGGCAGAGGTTGACGAAGTTGCACCCGGAATTTCACAGGCATCCGAAACAGTTTATTATAATATTTTCGATGATAGCTTTGGATTTGTAATAAGAAATAATGAAGCTGTCATTGTTGAATACGATGGAAATAGTAAAGATGTTATCATTCCGGAAAAAGTATCGTATCGTGATTCAAACGGAAAAATAGTAACGCTTGAAGTAACAAAGATAGATCGTCTTGGTAACAAAGCTCCGTTTTCAAAAATGGATAATCTCAGAAGTATATTCATTCCCAGTTCCGTTAAAAGTTTTGGACAGTGTGTATTGACTAATTGTCCCAATCTGCTTCGTGTGACTTATCAAAGAGACTATTTTAATTACTGCTCTGAATTTCTGAGCGGATGTCCTTTGGTAGTAATTCATGGTAACGGTCCAATGGCAAAAGCTCTTGCAAAAAACCGTAAGCGTCCTTATGTTGATACAACTGGTATCCGTCTTTACGGTGATGTTGACTTTGACGGTCAGATCACATCAGGCGATGCACAGGCGATCCTTCGTGCAAGCGCTGAACAGGAGTACTTCTTCTCCGATCAGAAGAAAGCAGCTGACGTTAACTGTGACGGCTCTATTCTTTCCGATGATGCTATGAATGTTCTTCGCTACAGCGCAGGATACAATGTAACAGGCACAAAGATCGGTCAGGAAATAGAGTAATTAAAACTTACTAATAACAACCCCCTTTCTCCCATATGGAAGAAAGGGGGTTATTTTTATTCTATAATATTCAAGTGAAAAGATCAATTTTCACTCTTTGAATTGTTGCTGTAGACCGTTCCTCTGAGTCCGTCAAGCGTTACTACCGTGCCGCTTTTGAGTATCGATGTTGCATTTCTTGCGCCTACAAGCACAGGCTTATCAAGTGCAAGGCATACAATGGCTGCGTGGCTGTTTACGCCCTCTTCTTCTGCGATAACGCCTTTCGCCGTTCTGATTATGCGGTGCAGTGCGTTCGTTGTTTTCGGGATAACGAGAATGTCGCCGTCGGTGTAGTTTTTGAGCGCTTCCTCTTCGTTCTTGCATACGCAAAGTCTGCCGCATGCCGACTGGCTCGTTACAGGCTCGCCCGTTACGAGGATATTGCCGACAAGGTGTACTTTCAGAAGGTTCGTCGTTCCCGAAATGCCGAGCGGCACGCCTGCCGTGATAACGGTGAGATCGCCGTTCTTGACAAGTCCTCTGTCAAGTGCAACCTTTACGACATGCTCGAACAGCTCGTCGGTGTTGTCCTTTTCCTCAACGATGATCGGATAAACGCCCCATGAAAGATTCATCTGACGGCGGACTTTAGGCTCCGTAGTTCCGCAGATTATCGGACATTCCGGACGGTACTTCGAGATCATTCTTGCTGTAGTACCCGTTTTTGAAACTGTGAGGATAGCAACTGCTCCGAGGTCATGAGCCGTTGTGCATGTAGCATGAGAGATAGCGGACGTAACGTCTGTGCGCTCTACTATATCTCTCTTGCGGAATTTCTCGATATAATTGATATCGTGCTCCGTTGTAACAGCGATACGTGCCATCGTCTTGACCGATTCAACGGGATATTTGCCGGCTGCTGTCTCGCCCGAAAGCATGATCGCACTTGTACCGTCATAGATAGCGTTCGCTACGTCGGTAGACTCCGCTCTTGTCGGGCGGGGGTTCTTTATCATCGAGTCAAGCATCTGCGTTGCGGTGATAGCCTGCTTGCCTGCCTCGTATACTTTCTGTATGATCGTTTTCTGGAGTATCGGGATCTCTTCAAGTGGTATCTCAACACCGAGATCGCCTCTTGCTACCATAATGGAATCGGAAACTCTGATGATCTCGTCGATGTTCTCGATACCCTCGTGATTTTCGATCTTTGCACAGATACGAACGTTGTTCACCCCGAGCTTTTTAAGCTCTTTTCTCAGAAGCATGATATCGTTTGCAGAACGTGTGAACGATGCGGCGATAAAGTCGATATCCTGCTCAACGCCGAATGCGATGTCGGCTTTGTCGGCTTCCGAAAGGAACGGCAGCGAAAGCTTTACATTCGGGATATTGATGCCCTTGTGAGATGAAACGTTGCCGCCGTTGATGACCTTGCAGATAACGTCGGAATCGGTACAGCGTTCAACGTGAAGCTCGATAAGGCCGTCGTCGATAAGCACCTTATCGCCTGCGTGAAGCTCCTGCGGAAGCGCCTTGAACGTAACGGAGCAGCGTGTGGAGTCGCCGTCGATATCGTCCGTTGTAAGCGTGAAAAGCTGCCCCTCTTCAAGAGTAACGGGGCCTGCCGAAAAATCGCCCGTTCTGATCTCGGGGCCTTTTGTATCAAGCAGTATAGCTACGGGCAGATCAAGCTCTTCACGGAGCTTTTTAACCGAATCGATACGCTTCTTTGCCTCCGCATGGCTGCCGTGACTCATGTTGACTCTCGCAACGTCCATGCCGCTGAGGAGCAGATTTCTCAGCACCTTCTCGTCGTCGGTCGCAGGGCCGAGCGTGCATATGATCTTCGTTTTTCTCATATATATTACCTCACTTTACGGCGAAAAACAGCCGCAGTCTGAATTTTCGTATTCATTTTTAATTTTACTATACAGATATGAAATAATCAAGTACAAAAGCAGAATAATTAATGTTAAAAAACAATCAAATTCTCTCAATTTCGTCATAATTTATTTAATCTTCTAATAGTTGTTGCAATTTTAGTTTACATTTGATATAATCATGATAAGCATCATTCACATATTCAACATAAAGCGTGATGCTTTTCGCAAGTTGTCTTTTTTTATTGCACAGGTGAAATATATGAGAATGTATGATATAATTGAGCGCAAGCGTGACGGGCTTGAGCTTACCGATGATGAGATATACTACTTTGTAAACGGCTGCACAACAGGCGAGATACCCGATTACCAGACGGCAGCGCTGCTGATGGCGATATTCCTCAACGGCATGAGCGACGCCGAGGTTCAGACGCTTACATTTGCCATGCGTGACAGCGGCGATGTCGCCGATCTTTCCGGCATAGAGGGAATGACTGTTGATAAGCACTCAACGGGCGGCGTTGGCGACAAAACAACTATGATCGTTGTACCGATGGCGGCGGCTGTGGGCTGCAAGGTCGTAAAGATGAGCGGCAGAGGGCTTGGGCATACCGGCGGCACCGTTGATAAGCTTGAATCGATACCGGGGTTCTGCTCGGAGCTTACTCATGAAGAGGTCATAGACACGGTAAACCGTGTCGGCGCATGTATGATAGGTCACAACAGTGAATTTGCGCCTGCCGACAGAGTGATGTACGATCTTCGTGACGTAACGGCAACGGTAGAATCTCTCCCCCTTATCGCATCGAGCATTATGAGCAAAAAGCTCGCCTGCTCGAACGACAGCATCCTGCTTGACGTAAAATTCGGAAGCGGCGCACTTATGCAGGACTTAAGCGACGCTGTGTCTCTTGCAAGCGAGATGGTCAAACTCGGCAAATCGGCAGGCAGAAAAACCGCAGCCGTACTTACGAGCATGGAAGATCCGCTCGGCTACAGCGTAGGAAACACGCTTGAAGTAATAGAAGCAGTTCGTGTTCTCAAAGGCGAGCAAAAGGGCGATCTTTACGAGATAAGTATAGAGCTTTGCGCATATATGGCACATCTTACGAGCGGTCTTCCGCTTGAAGAGTGCAGGCGGCTTTCCGTTGAATCTATCGACAACGGCACGGCGTTTGAAAAATTCAAGGAGATAGTACACGCTCAGGGCGGCGACGAAAGATACCTCGACGACACTTCTCTTTTTGAAGACACGGCGTTTCACAGTGAGATACGAGCCGAGCGATTCGGGTACATTGCAGCGATGGACACACATCTCATCGGTCAGGCGAGCATGATATTAGGCGCAGGCCGTGCAAAGATAGATGATGAGATAGACCATGCAGCAGGAATAGTTTTCGAGAAAAAAACGGGCGACTACGTCTCCCCCGGCGAAGTGATCGCAGTGATCTACACGAATGATGAGAACACTCTCTATGAAGCCGCATTCACAATAGATACAGCGATAATGTATTCCGAAGATCCGCCCCCCGCTTCGCCGCTTATATACGATGTAATAAAATAACAAGCTGCGGTATGTCGAATAAAAACGGCATACCGCAATTTTTTCGCAATATTTTTTAAAAAAATTAAAAATAGGTATTGACAAATGCGCATCTCGGTGATATAATTAACAATGTTGCAAGGCAAGACAACTTGCAGATGTAGTTTAGTGGTAGAACTTCAGCCTTCCAAGCTGACCGTGTGGGTTCGATTCCCATCATCTGCTCCATATGCGCCAATAGCTCAGCTGGAT
>CACZYP010000066.1:7416-15765 GCA_902785425.1 uncultured Ruminococcus sp.
CACCCTGTGCGAGCCACCCAAAGGCGCAGCCTTTGGCGAGTCCCTTTTGGCGCGCCAAAGAAGAGTCATGAGTTTCATGGCTCTTCTGTTTTTTTGCAAAAATCCGAGCTTTGTCAGTTTTCCGTTTGGCATATTGGCTGCACCTCGTACCTGCTCTATTTGTAGCGCTGGACACTTTTTTCTTTTGCAGTGGTTACGCCCCTGTCCCCCGCAAGCCTTTTGAAAAAGCCTTGGCAAAAACTTTCCGATATAATCTTTTTTGCTTTTTCGACAATTTGAGCTGTGTTATCCTTCGACAACACAGCTCTTTTGCTTTTTATTGATGATCCTTACGGCTGGATATCTTTAGTCTTGAAGATATCCATCTCATCGGCGCCACGCTTGAACGGTTCGCTGGTTACAACAACATCTTCAAACTTAAGCTCCAGAACCACTATTTCAGCTTCTATGTATTCTTTCATTTTTTACGTTCTCCTTAAGCTCAGCTATTTCAGTCCTCGTTGTACAGTTTTGCTTCTCTGTAGAAGTAGTAGATCGCCTCGGCAGCCGCTTTTGTGTTGTCGTCTCCCTTAGTATATGCAAGATACACATAGTTTCCGGCACTGTATTGGTAGGTCATAGCTTTTATAATGTTTGTATCATACGATGGATGCCATTTTCCGTCATTTGTGTATCCGATGTTAATTGTATAATCCCTGTCAAGAGCATCGGGCGTGATTCCGGGAATATCAAAATAGTAATATCCTTCCGCATCTTCTACAGCAGAAAGATACCCGTTACCATGGTTTTGTGAGTTCAGATCGGTGTATTTAAAGAAAAGATACTCAGGCTTTTTATTGACCTTGAAATAGTTACGAAGCACAAACTTATCCTTGAGAAGAAGCGAGGTGCCGTAGTACGATATATCAAGGTCATCGTTCACATAGTCCTCAGGCTCCTGAATACCATTGAAAAATCTGATATCATCGATCGAGATGCCTTCCGAGGGAGTATACTCCGGAACAGAGTTTATCGCATCGGCGTTGTAGTCAAACATGACGCACGCTTTTGCGCAGTAATTCTCCAGCGCTTTTACAAGCTGTACCGTACTGTCTGCACCTGTATTTACGATAGTATCAAGATACTGTGTTTTCACATTATAGTAGCCCGATTCGATCTCTACACTGGTGTCTATAGGCTCTCCGTATTCATCATAATCATAGCTATATTGATTGGTCCTTACCGAGTAATGGATATTATCAAAGATCTCCTTTGCTGCAATAGGCAACGTAAATGTCGGATTGTATCCGTAGGAGCCGTACACTGTCGTTTCAAATGTTTTCGGACCGCCGTCATCATCCTTTCCCCATTCAAATTTGATAACAACCGAATCGTTCTCACCAAGCTCTGTAACGAACTTCAGATTCATTGCATCGTTTACTGAAAGACCTACTTCTTTGATATAAGAAGCGGCCTTTCTGATCAGAAGCTCGCCTGTTTCAGCCTTAACTATCTTGTAGTTATCATCATCGGGAGTAAAGAAATCCTCTGCATCCGCATTCTGAGGATATCCGTTTGTGATAACACCTGTTTTCGAGACAACGTGGATATCAGCCTTTTTATTTCCTTCGGTCAGCGCTCCTTCGATATTCACATAGCCGTCATCAAGGAAGCCGAGATCGCTCGGAGTTCTTATTTCTTCATAATCATCTATATCGAAATTATAATTCCTTTTTACATTGTAATTGTCTTTGATGACAGCAGCACCCGATATGTATAATCCTTTGCATGCCGTCACACCGCCGCTGTAATAGCTGCTGTAATCCGTATTGTTGATATTACCGGAGATAACGCCGCCCGACATATGCATTTGCCCTTCTACGCACACAGCGCTTTTTGTACCTTTGTTGCCGGTTATTGTACCGCCCTCAAAATTGAATGTTCCCGTAACTAAAACGCAGCCCGGAGAACCATATGCAAAATCATATGTATCGCCGCCGGTTATGATACCTGCATTAGTTCCACTGCTGTCCTTAACGGTAAGAGTACCCTCAACTTTAAATACATATCCGTCTTCACCATAATAATCATCGGGCATACACTTGTCGATCTTATGACCGTTGAGGTCGATCGTTATATCTGTACCGTAAGGTATTTCAATATAACAAAGATCTTCTCCGTCCGAAATAACGTCCGCATCGAGAACGATAGTGCCTGTTTTGTCATCGGAATCTGCAATATCTGCAATTTGCTGCTTCAGATCTCCCCATCTGTTCAGATCGAATGTTCCTTCACCATTCTGCGCAGCGATAACATCCCATGACTGGGAATCCGATGCAAACACTCTTGCTGCATCAAGAGTAGGATTATGCTGACTAAACCCTCTTGTGAAAACTCTGCCCTCATACTGATCAACGGAAATGCCGATAAAAGCATAACTGTAAGAGCTGAGATCCTCCTCGGTGCCAAAGGAGCCTGTAACATCAATATAAGTGCCGTCCGAAAGATAAATATTGCCGTTTACATCGTTGTTATTTTCATCTTTGGAATAATTCGAGTTGATATATGCAGTGTCATTCAGCTTTACAGTGCCGCCCTCCGCATTATAAACGGCGCCGCCTTTTTCATTGGCGTAGTTGGAAGATACCCATGCGCCTCGTCCTCTGCTCTCATCCTCGGGGTCATCGTCATACGAATCAAAGATAAGCTCACCCTCGTTGTATATTCCGCCGCCGTTTTTGGCACGGTTGTAATTTATTTCGACGTTCTTTACAGTAAGCTTGCCCTTATTGACGATACCGCCGCCGTTGCCTGTATTTTTTCCCCCACTGATCTCACCCAGAGCGTAACCTTCACTCATCAGAGTCAGATCGCCCTCGTTGAGGATAACGTATCCATCATCCTTAGCTTCGTCCAGATTTCTGCTGAGGTAGCGATACTCAGGAATAAAGATCGTGATCTTTTTGCCCTGCGGAACATGCAGTGCTGCGTCTTCCTCACCTGCGTATACCGAGTCGGCAAGTTTCAGAACATCTCCCTCTTCTGCGCTGTCGATAGCTTCCTGAAGCTGCGCCCACGTTTCAATACCGGTGATCTCGGCTGCACTTGCTGTGATCGATACAAGCTCCGATACTGCCGAAACAGCACCAGTCGGAGCGCTGCCGACTATAAGGGCAGCTGCGATCACAACAGCCGCACCTTTTTTGATAAAGCTGTTTTTCATTGTTATATGATTCCTCCTGTTTTATATATAATAAGATAGATAATCCTCCCACAAATGGGTAACAGTCTCCAAACATATTGTACCTTATAAACAATACCATATTTTTTCTCATACGTCAATGGCTTATTGCACTAATTTAAAGCAATAGCAAGAAAAAAATATTGACAGATCAAAGACCTTTAATAAAATGATCTTGCTGAAACCTGCGAGATCGATATCGGGCGGTACAGGTGTGCGGCAAAAACATTCTTGACAACCCGAAGATCATATGATAAAATGAAATTATCAAGGCAACGATGCTGAACAAGTTCGGCATCGTTGCCTTTTTTATCCCCAATAATTGACAGGAGGCATTTTTATGGCGGCCTTTGACAGAGTTTTGTCGGGTATTCCCGAATTTGATAAGGCGATCGACAATATCCGTCTCGGCGACAATGTGGTATGGCGTGTGTCCGATCTTTCGGAATTCAAGCTTTTTATGGAGCCGTATGTGGAGCAGGCGATCAAGGACAAGAGAAACATCATCTATTTCCGTTTTGCGAGCCATGAGCCGCTTATCGAGGATCGTCCCGAGGTAAAGACGATCCATGTGCCGCTTTCTTACCTTTTCGAGACATTCACCGTTGATATCCATAAACTGATCGAAGCGGAGGGCCGTGATGCGTTTTATGTATTCGACTGTCTTTCCGAGCTTCAGGCGGCATGGGCAACAGACCTTATGATGGGTAATTTCTTCCGTGTAACATGCCCGTTTCTGTTCATACTCGACACGGTAGCCTTCTTCCCTATTATAAGAGGAAAGCACTCCGTTCATGCCATCAATAAGATACTCGACACAACACAGCTCTTTTTTGACGTTTATTCAGATGAGAGAAGTGTATACGTCCGCCCCGAAAAGGTCTGGAACAGAAACTCGGATACTATGTTCCTGCCGCACACATATGAAAAGGGCAGCGGCAGATTCCGCCCGATACTCGACGGCGTAAAATCAAGCCGATTCTATCAGGCGCTCGCACTCGCTCAGAGATCATCGGAAGAGCAGTATTTCGATTCGTGGGACAGATTCTTCAACCGTGCAAAACATATGATGGAAAGCGGCATGGATATCTCCGAGGACTGCGCTCAGATGTGCAACATAATGATGACACGAGACCCCAAGCTGCGTGAGATGGTAAAAAAGCACTTTTTGCCGAGGGATTATTTCTCCGTGCGAAACAACATGATCGGCACAGGCATGATCGGCGGCAAGGCTTGCGGCATGCTGCTTTCAAGAGCGATAATCAGGAACAAAGCGCCCGATATACGTGAGGTGCTCGAACCGCACGATTCGTTCTTTATCGGCTCGGACGTATACTACACATATATAGTTGACAACAACTTCTGGGACGTTCGTGTTCGTCAGCATACGGACGAGGGCTATTTTGAGCTTGCCGACGAATTTGCGGAAAAGCTCAAAAGCGGAACATTCTCCGAACAGCTTCGTGAGCATTTCATGCGGATCATAGAATACTACGGTCAGGATCCCTACATCGTGCGCTCAAGCAGTATTCTTGAAGACGGCTTCGGCAATGCTTTTGCCGGAAAGTACGAATCTGTTTTCTGCACCAACAGAGGCACGCCGCAGGAGCGTCTGCTTGAATTCGAGCAGGCTGCAAAAACTGTTTACGCCAGCACAATGAGCCTTTCCGCTCTCGACTACAGAAAGCGCAGAGGCCTTGACAAACGAGACGAACAGATGGCGCTGCTCGTTCAGCGTGTATCGGGTTCGTATTACGGTTCGTACTATATGCCCTGTGCCGCAGGCGTAGGCTATTCGTACAGCCCGTACCGCATAATGAAGGATTCCGACCCGACCGCAGGAATGCTGCGTCTTGTAATGGGACTCGGAACTTCGGCTGTAGACAGAACGGAAGGCTCTTACCCACGCATAGTAAATCTTGATATGCCCGAAAAGTCGTCTTACTCGTCGTCTGCCGTTAAGCACAGATTCTCACAGGGAAATATCGAAGTCATCAACACGGCAAAGCTTTGTCTTGAAAAGCTGTCGCTCGGAAAGATCGCTCCCGTACTGCCGAGACATGTAGACAACATGCTTCTTGAACACGACTTTGATACAGAACGTGAGTTCAGAGATATGGGGCGTGACAGAGATGTAAAATTCATCTCGTGCAGAGGTCTGGTTGCAAACAAGACTCTCATGGAGCAGATGAAAAGAATGCTCCGCTGCATTCAGGACGAGTACGAGTACCCCGTTGACACAGAGTTTACGATCAATATTTCCGATACGGGAGAGTATTCGGTCGATCTGCTGCAGTGCCGTCCATTACAGGTGCAGAAGAATAAATCGGCAGGTACAAAAGTGCCGACCGATATCCCGACGGATCATATATTCCTTGAAAGCCGTGGCTCATCTATGGGTATATCGAAAGCTTCAAAGCTTGATCTTATAGTTTTCGTCGATCCCGTGAAATATTACGAGATGCCGTACAACCGGAAGCATACAGTCGCATCGCTTATCGGCCGTATCAACTGGTACTACCGTGACAAGGACAAGAGCATGATGCTCATCGTTCCCGGACGCATAGGGACCTCCTCCCCCGAGCTTGGCGTTCCGACTGCATTTTCCGATATCAGTACGTTCTCGGTGATCTGCGAAGTCGAGGAATCGAAGGTCGGCTATAATCCCGAGCTTTCATACGGCAGCCATATCTTCCAGGATCTCGTTGAAGCGGAGATACTCTACACCGCCGTGTTCCACAATGAAAAAACGTCATGCTGGGCGCCCGAAAAGCTATCTGCGCTTCCCAATATCGTCAATGAATTTGAAGGCGGCGAAAATCTTTCCGATATCGTTCGTGTCTATGACGTGAGCGAAAGAGACTGCAAAATATATCACGATCTGACTGACGAGCATATGATGATAACGATATAAAGATGCACGGAAATATTTTTACAATTCAGAATTATAATCTCCGAATTGTAGAATAAATCCTCAAAATGTCATTTTGAATTGACCAAAGCGCAGAGATTTCAAACGCTATACGAATAACAAATAAGCAATTTTATGCCAATTATTCCCTTTTCCTCACATAAAAATACAAAAGATTCATAAAAAGCACTTGATTTAAAGCCCGTTTTGTAGTACGATATTATAAAGGCGGACAAGTCTGTCAAATAACCTATAAGGAGTATTAAACAATGATCTATTCGCACGAAGTTGAAACAATGTGCCCTATTGCTCAGGGCGTTGCTCACGGCGCTGCTCCTATCCCCGAGGAGGCTAAGTGGGTAAAGGCAAAGGAAATCAAAGATATTTCTGGCTTTACACACGGTGTGGGCTGGTGTGCACCTCAGCAGGGTACATGTAAGCTTACTCTTAATGTTAAGGAAGGCGTTATCCAGGAGGCTCTCGTTGAGACGATCGGCTGCTCCGGTATGACACATTCGGCAGCTATGGCTTCCGAGATCCTTCCCGGCAGAACGATTCTTGAAGCTCTTAACACAGACCTCGTTTGCGACGCTATCAACACCGCAATGAGAGAGCTCTTCCTGCAGATCGTTTACGGTCGTTCGCAGTCTGCATTCTCCGAGGGCGGCCTCGTAGTAGGCGCAGGCCTTGAAGATCTCGGCAAGGGTCTTCGTTCGCAGGTCGGCACAATGTACGGCACACTCGCTAAGGGTCCCCGTTACCTTGAGATGACCGACGGTTACGTTACAGGTCTTGCTCTTAACGAAGACGACGAGATCATCGGCTACAAGTTTGTTAACTTTGGCAAGATGATGGACTTCATCAAGGCGGGCGACGACGCTAACACGGCATTCGAGAAGGCACAGGGTCAGTACGGCAGAGTTGCTGACGCTGTTAAGATCGTTGACCCGAGAAAGGAATAAGGAGGATCTATACAATGGCATTATTTGAGTCTTACGAGAGAAGAGAAAAGCAGATCCTTGCAGTGATCAAGGAGTACGGCATCAATTCCATCGAGGAATGTGCAGATATCTGCAAGGCAAAGGGCCTTGATATTTACAAGCTCGTAGAGGGCATTCAGCCCATCTGCTTCGAGAACGCTAAGTGGGCTTACACAGTAGGCTGCGCTATCGCTATAAAGAAGAACTGCGTAAAGGCTGCAGACGCAGCAGCAGCTATCGGTGAAGGTCTCCAGGCTTTCTGTATTCCCGGCTCCGTTGCAGATCAGCGTAAGGTTGGTCTCGGCCACGGCAACCTCGGCAAGATGCTTCTTGAAGAGGATACAGAGTGCTTCGCATTCCTCGCAGGCCACGAGTCTTTCGCAGCTGCAGAGGGCGCTATCGGTATCGCTGAGAAGGCTAACAAGGTTCGTCAGAAGCCTCTTCGTGTTATCCTCAACGGTCTCGGCAAGGACGCAGCTCAGATCATCGCTCGTATCAACGGCTTCACATATGTTGAGACAGAGATGGATTATCACACAGGCGAAGTTAAGGAAGTATTCCGCAAGGCATACTCCGAGGGTCTCAGATCCAAGGTTAACTGCTACGGCGCTAACGATGTAACAGAGGGCGTTGCTATCATGTGGAAGGAAAACGTTGACGTTTCCATCACAGGTAACTCCACAAACCCGACTCGTTTCCAGCACCCCGTTGCAGGCACATATAAGAAGGAGCGCACAGACGCAGGCAAGAAGTACTTCTCCGTTGCTTCGGGCGGCGGCACAGGCAGAACGCTCCACCCCGATAACATGGCAGCAGGCCCTGCTTCCTACGGTATGACAGATACAATGGGCAGAATGCACTCCGACGCACAGTTCGCAGGTTCTTCGTCCGTTCCGGCTCACGTTGAGATGATGGGTCTTATCGGCATGGGCAACAACCCGATGGTTGGTGCTACAGTTGCTTGCGCAGTTGCAGTTGAAGAGGCTATGAAGGCTTGATCTTCTTAGTTATATAAAATAACAGATTTAACGCCGCCCGGGCTTTCTCGGGCGGCGGTTTTTTGTCAAAAAGCTCTTGTTTATCATATAGCTTTCTGCAAGCCTTTTCAACAGACTTGCATGGTGCCGGCACATACAGTTTTAGGGAAGCACTGATTAAATCGAGTGCCCATATTGCGCAGTCAGATTTGCGGACAGTGTCCGCAGACAGATATGCGTTACACACTTTGATTTATGATG
>CACZYP010000067.1 GCA_902785425.1 uncultured Ruminococcus sp.
TTCGGAGTCATAATGAATTGTCTTACCTTTTGTGTATTCTTCTTTTGTTGCAGTTAAAATACGGATATCACAAGACCATAATGCTGAAAGTTTTTCTTTTGACGATACTTTTCTTGCTTTTTTTAAAGAAACTGAACTATTCTTTCGCTTCTTTAGCTGCTTATTTAGCATTTTTTCGTATTCTAATTGCGTTATTCTTCTTTTTCGTTCAAATAAAAACATACAAACCTCGTTGATAATAACAAAAAACTGCCGGCAAGAAAAAAACTTGCCGACAGACTTGACACAATTGTAAAAATATGCTAAAATATAGATGTGCAACAAGAGCACCATAGGCAACAGAGGTTTGGCGACCTCCATTGCCTTGCGCCGATTGAGTATCTCCAGTACTCTCACGACTTATGATGCTGTTTATGCGCTGTGTTTATTATAGCGCATTCAGATAGATTTTGTCAAGTCCGTACTGCGTCTCAATTCGGTACGGGCTTGCTTTTTTTTGCATTTTACAATTGAATACACCATCGACAAGAGAGAAGATACAAACTTTACCGATAACAGTTACGCCAAGACCCTTAACACGTCAGTAGTTAAGACCCGAAAGGGAAAGCGAGCCAATCATCACCACTTGATTGCTACCTTCGGTAATCGGGTAAGGTAGTTTAAGAGACTACCTGTTTAATACGTGGCGGGTAATTAAAAGAGTCGAAAGGCACTGACAGGCACAGGATAACGTATCTCTTGCGATGACAACACATCATTATATGTAGTATAGCACTAAAAGCTGTGCTGCCATAGACAACATAGCTTTTAGTGTTATTGGTGGGAGAGGGTGGATTCGAACCACCGAAGCCGAAACAACAGATTTACAGTCTGCCCCATTTGACCGCTCTGGAACTCTCCCATCTGTAGCTCGTACAGATAAACTGTACGATATGTTCACTTTGCAAAAGAGCAAAGAAAAGAGCTGGTGGACGGACTTGAACCCCCGACCTGCTGATTACAAATCAGCTGCTCTACCAACTGAGCTACACCAGCGTGTAAGCGCTCTCTTTGAGAACGCTTGATTATTATAGCATGTATTTTAGCTTCTGTCAATACTTTTTTGAAAAATTTTTTATTCTTTTTTTTCGGACATATTTTGCAGGTCATTTCCGCCTGTTTTATCCGGTACATGATCGACTTCTTCTTCGCTGCACGGTTTCAGTATGATCGCCGAAAGCGGCGCAAGCTTTAGCTGGAGATAGCCCTCTTTTGAATGAAGCTCGTAGTTTCTCTTGTTCGAGCCGCCGTAGATGTCACGGTCGGAATTGAGAAGCTCTCTGAACGGGCTGTCGAAGCCTACCGCAAGCCAGTAGTCCTGCTCGTTCGGCGAGAAATTCAGAACAACGAAAACGGGTGCGCTCTCGAAATCCTCACGTCGGTACGAGATGATATTGTTCTGAGCATTCTGCACGTCTATCCACGAAAAAGACTGAACGTTGTAATCCTGCAGATAAAGCGCAGGCTCACTGAGATACAGATGATTGAGCGTCTTCATATACTCGTGGAAGCTGTCGTGATTCGGATATGTGAGCAGATTCCAGCCAAGCGGCTGCTCGTTGTTCCACTCCATATACTCTGCAAGCTCGTTGCCCATGAAGGTCATCTTCTTGCCGGGGTGAGTCATCTGGAACGTGTAATATGTGCGCAGGTCGGCAAATTTTTCTTCCTGTGTATTGCCGTATATCTTCGACATTATAGTGCCTTTATTGTTCGACACATCGTCGTGCGAAAGAGCGAGCATATAAAGATCCTGATTGAAGTAGAACATCGGATACGTCATCAGCTCATGATTCTGCGCACGCAGTTCATACGGCGACGAGATATAATGCTGCGTATCGTTCGACCAGCCGAAATTCCACATATAGTCAAAGCCCATGCCGCCGAAAATTACGGGTGCTGTATCTTTGACACGGCAGATGGCGTCCTCTGCGATAAACATAACGTCGGGGTGGTATGCATTGAGCGTAAACAAAGAATTTCTCAAAAACCACACACCGCAGTCGTACTCAGGCTCACCGCCTGCACCGTTCGGGTAGATAAGATACGAAACAGCGTCGAATCTGATGCCGTCGAAGTGATATTTATTTATCCAGAAATTGACCGACGAGCGCACAAAGCTGTGAACGTGAGGATGCGAATAATCAAAACGGCACGAACCCCAGGGAGATTCACGCACCTGCGGTATATCGCTTTCATAAAGATGTGAGCCGTCAAACCTATAAAGGCCGTTATCATCGTTTGCAAAATGAACGGGAACGAAATCCAGTATCGCACCTATGCCGTTCAGGTGGCAGGTGTCTATAAGGTCCATCAGATATCTCGGCTCTCCGTAACGGGAGGTCGGCGCAAAATATCCCGTTGCCTGATAGCCCCAAGAGCCGTCAAACGGGTATTCGCACAAAGGCATGAACTCGATGTGCGTGTAGCCCATATCCTTTACATACGGCACAAGCTCACGTTTCAGCTCCTCATAGCCGTAAACGGCTTCGTCGCCCTCTTTATCGAGCTTGACCTTCCATGTGCCGATATGCACCTCGTAGATATTGAGCGGCTTGTTATAGTTTTTATCACGCTGAGACATCCATTCTTCATCACGCCAGCGGTAGTTTTCGATATCGTAAACGATGGAAGCCGTATTCGGGCGAACCTCGCAGTAGAAGCCGTAAGGGTCTGTTTTATCGACTGCGCTGCCGTCGGGTGAATAAATTTTATATTTATAGAGAGCACCCTCTCCGACGCCTTCGATAAAGACAGTCCACACTCCGAAGAAGTCTCTGTCCATGTGTATTTCGTCCCAGCCGTTAAAATCGCCGCACAGACACACATTTGCGGCAGACGGTGCAAACACGGAGAACATTACGCCGTCGTTTTCGATATGAGCGCCGAACAGCTCATATGAACACGTTTCCACACCGTTCACATAATCTTTTATCCTGTTAAAATCATACATTATTCCGATGCCCCTTTCGGTAATTAGCGAAACAAAGATGTGCTCAAAGCAGCATTTACTACACACCTCTAATAATATTATACACTTATTGATAAAAATAGCAAGAGATTTTGATTGTTTTGTTTAATAATTTTGCATCATTGTTCATTTTTTATGACAATGTTACATTATTAACATCGCAAAGCAGCACCGAAACACAGCGAAAAGCCGAAAAGAGAAATCGTATTATTTTCAAAAACCTGTGGAAATTTGCCGAAAAATGATGTATAATGATCATATGTGACTAATCGGGAAAATGCGGCAGTATGATACCCGGAAATACACTTCATATATGTTTTTGCTGCGCTTACAGATGCAGGCACGAAGTGCTTCCGACACTATTCACTATTCACTGTTTTTCATTTTCCATTTTCCATTTTCAATTTTCAATTATTTAAAGGGGGGCTATCTATGGCGCTTGACGGCGTTTTTGTGCGCTTTCTGACAAATGAATTAAACGAGCAGCTTACGGGCGCCCGTGTTTCGCAGATACATCAGCCTAATAAAGACGAGCTTGTGCTTGCACTGAGAACGTTTGACGGCGGCAAAAAGCTGCTTATAAGCGCACGGGCAAATTCGCCCCGTGTGAGCTTTATCTCCGAGGCGCCCGAAAACCCGGCTTCGCCGCCTATGCTTTGCATGCTGCTCAGAAAAAAGCTGTGCGGCGCAAAGATATGCTCTGTAACTCAGCCGTCGCTCGAAAGAATTGTGCTCATCGAATTTGACGGCACGAACGAGCTTGGCGACAGCGTGAAATATACTCTTGCCTGCGAGATAATGGGCAGATATTCAAACGTTATCTTCCTCGACGGCGAACACAATGTTATCGACGCACTGAAGCGAGTTGACGCTTCGATGACTACGGGGCGAATGGTGCTGCCCGGCATGCGCTATGCACTGCCGCCCGCACAGAACAAGCTTTCAGTGCTTGAACACGAGCCTGACGAGATAGTTGACCGTATCATCCGCACAAATCCTCCCGAAAAGCTCGGCAAGGCTATGCTCAACAGCATATCGGGCATCTCCCCCATAATCAGCCGTGAGCTTGAATACAGGATAACAAGCGGAGCACAGCTCATCTCCGACAGCGTATCGGGCGTGTATAAAACTGCTCTCGGCTACTATATCGACAAGCTTGTAAAAAACGTGCGCAGCCTTTCGGGTGAACCGTACTGCATATACGACGAAAACGGCAAGCCGAAGGACATGTCCTTTATCGAGATACAGCAGTACGGCACGCTGTACACCGTAAAAAAAGCCGAAAGCTTTTCACAGCTTCTTGATCAGTTCTATTCCGAGCGTGACAGAGTTGAGCGAATGCGTGCAAAGTCGCAGGATCTTCTCAAGCTTCTCACAAACGCCTCCGAGCGTGCCGCAAGAAAGATAAACACGCAGCAGGCGGAGCTTGAAAAGTGCGCCGACAGAGAACCGCTGCGCATCTGCGGCGATCTTATACAAGCGAATCTTTACCGCATCGAAAAAGGCGCTCCGTTTGCCGATCTTGAAAACTTCTACGACGAAAATATGGCTGTACTGAGAGTAAAGCTTGATCCGTCAAAGTCCGCCGCACAGAACGCTCAGAAATACTACAAGGACTACCGCAAAGCAAAAACAGCGGAGCATATGCTGACGGAGCAGATCGACCTTGCACGAAAGGAGCTTGAATATCTCGACAACGTTTTCGACGCACTCAGCCGTGCGGAAACGGAACGTGAGCTTGCAGAGATACGCTCGGAGCTTGCACAGACGGGATATATCAAATCGTCAGGCAAAGGCAAGGGAAAAGAGCCTAAACCGCTGCCTCCGCTCTCGTTTGAAACGACAGACGGATCCACCGTACTTGTCGGCAGGAACAACCGTCAGAATGACACGCTCACATTGAAAACGGCGGCAAAAAACGATATCTGGTTCCACACGAAGGATATCCCCGGCTCGCACACTATTCTTGTGACGAACGGAAAAGAGCCTTCCGAAGATGCAATAATGCAGGCGGCTGCCATTGCGGCGTACCACAGCAAGGCAAAAGACGGCTCACAGGTGCCCGTTGACTACACGCTCGTCAAGAACGTGAGCAAGCCGCAGGGCGCTCGTCCGGGGTCTGTGATATTCGTTAAAAACCGCACCGTTTACGTTACGCCGAAAAAGGAGTTTTCCGAATGAGCTGCCGTATCTTCATCAACAGATTCGACTACAACTTGGTCGTAAGAGGCGAGAGAAAAAAGGCCGAACACAAGAACGGTCTTGCCGTGCTTGACTTTGCTCTGCGTGAGACATGCGGTATAGATCTGTCACGGCAGACGATAGAAAAAGGACTCCACGGAAAACCTTACTTTGCAGACAGAAGCGATATCCATTTTAATATCAGCCACAGCGGTGATCTTGCCGCTGCCGCAGTCTGTGAATACCCCGTGGGCGTTGACATACAGGTTTACCGCCCCGTTAAAGACTCTCTGATAAAAAAGCTCTGCAGCGACACGGAGCTTCAATACATACGCTCGTCCGACGATAAAAGCCGTGCCTTTTTGCAGCTGTGGACACTTAAAGAAAGCTACATAAAAGCTACCGGCGACGGCATGTCTTTTCCTATGGACGAGATCAATTTCGACATTCGCAGGCAGAATGTAAAAAACGCCGCTGTCGGCCGATTTTCAAACCAAAGCGGATTTTATTACGTTCGTGATCTCGGCAGCTTTTCGCTTGCCGCCTGCGTACTTTGCTGAAGAGGAGATAATGTGTATATGAAAAACAACGGAAAGAAAAAGCTATTGAGCGCAGTTCTTTGCATTGCTGCTGCCGCTTCTCTGGTATCATCATCGGGCTGCAAAAAAAACGAGCCCGAGCCTGATACATCATCGTCTGCTCCGGTGGCTACAGCAGAACAGCCCGCACCGCAGCCGATCGAAGAACCCGATATCGGCGAGCATAAGGACTACGACAAAGAAGATGCCGACTGCTACGAATCGGGAAGCATTCTCGTTGTCGATCAGGACGGCACAAAGCGTGGCATGGAAACATATACGATGACTCTCGGCACGGGCTGCCTTGAGTTTTACGCAAACGAGCTTAATCAGATCAAAAGCAACGTCGGGTCAAAGGTGTCTGTATACTCCATGATCGTTCCGACAGCATGCGAGCTTTACTGCCCTAAAAATGCCCGTGAGCTTATCGACAGCCAGGAAGATATAATAAAAAGTGTTCGTGATATGCTTGTAGACGTAAAGCAGGTAGACGTTCTGCCGACACTTCGCAATCACAATGCGGAAAACATCTATTTCCGCACCGACAGCCGCTGGACACCTCTCGGAGCGTACTACGCAGGAAAAGCATTTGCAAAGGCGGCAGGTGTTCCCTACGCCGACATTACCGAATACACAAAAAACGGCGACCGCAGCTTTACGGGCGATCTTCTCAATATATGCGGTCCGCAGGCAGACGGCGATCTTCGTGCCGCTCCCGACAGCTTCATATACTACAAGCCGTCCGTTTCGTTTACAACGAACTATTACGACGAGCAGTTCACATTCCTTTCAGCCGATAAGTTTTACTTCGGAGATGCAGACGCATCAAAAAACGAGACAGACCCGGAATCGGACAATAATTATTTCGGAGAAGCGCAGTCATCTGCAAGCGATCCTTTTGAAGACTACTACAGAGGCGGATTCTACTGTCTGCGCCTTGACACGAAAGTAAAGAACGACCGCAAGCTGCTCATTGTAAAAGACGAATTCGGCACGATAATGCCGCCGTTCCTTACAAGCTCGTTCTCGCAGATATTCGTTGTATCTTACGATTATCTCGAAGCGAATCTTGTAGAGATGATACAGGAATTCGGCATAACCGATGTTCTTTACCTGATGAACAGCTACACCATTACCGACACGAGAGTGTACTCGCTTGAAACGCTCCGCACACAGGCAACGCACGGCTCGCTTGAGGACAAAGCGCCCTCAGACACCGACGCAAGCGACACCGATTCAAGCGACAGTGACAGCGACAAGAAAAAGATCCCGACCGACAGCGATACCGAAAGCTCCAACGAACCGGAGTACATTTACGATGTAGGCATCAACAATCAGGTCGGCATAGTTGAAAACTCCGACGAAGACAACGAAACCTACAGCACCCCCGATGACAACGGCGGAGATTACGAAGACTACGGCGCAGACGCCGGCTACGATGACGGCGGAGACTATGAAGAGGAATGGTAAGACAAATTTCCATTGAAAATGGAAATTTGTCAATGGAAAATGGAAAATTGAAAATTGAAAATTGCGGAACTCGCCTGCGGCGAGTTGATTTATATTAATCCTAATAGATCCATGCTTTTACTCGCTGCAGTGATATAATTATTAAGGAACCACTGAATAAATCACGCCCTACGGGCTGAGCACCCATCTTGCTTGCATCTTTTTGTCATATTGCACTCAACTCCCTTGAAATACGTCAGATCAAAGTGTGTAACGCATATCCGTCTGCGGACACTGTCCGCAAATCTGACGGCGCAATATGGGCACTCGATTTAATCAGTGCTTCCTTAACTTTACTCACTGCCGAAAGATAACCATAAATTCTGAAAAAACTAATATAAAAAACAGGAGCGAAGCGACTCCTTCATTCCACATTCCACACTCCACTTTCCACATTCCACATTAATAAAAGGCGAACGCAGTGAGCCTGACCGCAATTTTCCATTTTCCATTTTCAATTTTCCATTTGATAAGTTTTCCATTTGATAAGTTTTCTATTTATAAAGCGATTATTTTTCGGTTTCTTTTAACACTCCGGAAATAACGTGCCCGAGGTATTCGCCGCTGCGGACTGATTCTTCGAGAGTGTTTGCGTCTGTGCCTATCTCGATCAGAAGCGAGCCGGGGGCTAAATTCATATTGTACATAAAGTTGCCGAAATGAAGAGGCCTTGTCATGCCGGGGTAATTCGTTTCGGCAGCTTTTTGCAGTTTTACGGCTAAGTTCAGATTATCCTGCCAGTCGGGAAAATCGTAGTAGCCGTAGTTATCGTTTCCGCACATTATCATTATCTGAGCCGCCTTTTTGCCGTTATAGGTAAAGGTCGGCTTTATTTTTTCGTTATCGTCCGTTGTGATGCTGTCACGGTGGATATCGAGTATTATCTTTATCGAAGGGTAGCGTGCAAGATATTCATTGATCGAATCGGCGCAGTTGTCGTATGCACCGAGATACGACGGGTCGTCGTGATGTACTGTGCAGTGAACGGACTCTATCCCATCTTTTTTCAGGCTGTCGCATATCTGATCGCCGACTCTTACAACGTTTCTGCTGTCATCGGTCGAGCGTGGATAAAAGCTTTCGTAGTAATAACCGAGGTCGCTGTCCATATACGATTCCGTAGCGTGAGTATGGACGATAAGCACCTGCGGCTGCGAAGTATTCTCATATTTGAACGGAAGCTCCGCATTGAGACACTGTTTAAGATCAATGCTCAGATCGGTCGCATTCTTTACGTAAAAGTTTTCGCAGCTCATATTGGATTCACGGTAAAGACTTTCAGTCACAAGGTACGTATTTTCGCCCGTATGGTCTGTATCGTCAGTCGGTGTATCAAGAGATATTTCGAGATCGGTGTCCTCCTCGAACGGGTCTTTTACAGGTTTGCGGCTCGATAATGAGCTTTCGGAAGCTTTGTCGAAATCGGTCGTATTGTCGGTATTCTGCTGCGCAAGTACTGCGCCTGCTTCTGCCGTTTTTTCGCCGCCCGTTATTCTCATGAGCCTGCACGCAGTACCGATCGTTCCGAACACCGACATCACTGCAGCAACACAGAGTATCGTTGCTTTGCATATCCTCTCGCTTGCTCTCATTTCGGTACACTCCAATCTCATGAAACAGCTGCTTTATATTTCTATTTCCGGCACATCGGCTTCGCCTCGTGCCTGTTTTATCTGTAACGCCGATTATATTTTTTGTGCTTCGCACTCTTATTATTGCTTCGATACTGCTTGTTCTTTATTCAGCAGTCTTTTTGTGGGGGCTGCTCGCCCCACACCCTCGGCAGCTTTTTTGAAAAAAGCTGCGCAAAAAACTTTTAGCTGTGTTCTATCCTGCTTTTCTGTTATTCGCTATCTTATTGTATGCGAAAAATTTTTGAAATATGCCGATCGGAGTGTTTTACTTTTCCGGATTTTATGATATAATGAATTAAATATCGTTTGTTTTGGGAGGCCACTATGGATTACACCGTAAATTTAGGCTGTTGGGGCAGCATTTTTGCCGTTCCTACAGAGGTAGTTGACAAACATCTTAAAATAGCAGGCTCGGCACAGCTTAAAGTGCTGCTCTATATCCTCCGCCACAGTAACGAAAGCTTTTCGGATTCCGATATAGCTGCCGCACTCAATATGGACGCTTTTGACGTAAGGGACTGCGTGGAATTCTGGACGTCTTTCGGAATAATAAAGCTTTCACAGGGCGTTATAACACCTGCGGAGACCGCTCCGTCGGCACCTGTAAAGCAGGCGGCGGCTGTACGTGATATTCCCCGTCCGCAGACGGTCAGCGAGCCTGTACCCGAAGTAAAAGCAGAACCAAAGGCGGAAGAAGCGCCTGTAAAGAAAGAGCCGGAGCGCCCGTCCGCCACAGTAGTTGCAAGACCGCTTCGCCCCGATCCCGTTTATGTGGCTCAGAGAGTTAATGAGGACATGGAGATCGCATCGCTTCTTACGGAAGCGCAGTATACGCTCGGCAGACCCGTTTCGCCCAACGAAAACGCAACGCTCATCATGCTGCATGACAACGACGGTCTGCCCTGCGAGGTTATCCTCATGCTGCTCAATTACGGCGTTTCAAATCAGATGGGAACGAAGCAGATCGCCGCTCTCGGCGCTGCATGGGCTCGTGAGGGCATAACTACGCTTGAGCTTGCCGATGAAAAGATCCGCAAGCTTGACGAGAACAAAGAAGCATACCGCAAAGTACAGAAGCTTTTCGGACTTGAACGCAGAAATCCGAGCAAGGCTGAGGAAGAAACGTATTCACGCTGGGTAAACGAGTGGAAATTCAGCGACGAAATGCTGAAAGCGGCATACGACAAGTGCATAAACGCAAAGCACGAGTATATCCCGAACTGGATCAACAAGGTGCTGAAAAGCTGGTACGATCAGGGCATACGCACGCCCGATATGATCGACCTTGACAAGAAATACAAGCAGTCACCTGCACAAAGCACGAATCAGTCAAGCGGTTACGGCTCGGGCAACTCATCGTTCGACATTGACGATCTGAGAAGCTTCGGCATACTCAGCGAATAAAAGGAGCCGTTAATATGGGTTACGGAAAAGAGATATGGCAGAAAGCCAACGAAGAACTTTCCGCACGCAGACAAAGAGCATTTACCGATCTTGAAAAGCGGCGCAGGAAAATATATGAAGAGCTTCCGGAAGTAAAGCAGTACGAAGCATCTCTCACACATGTAGGCGTATCGGCGGCAAAGGCTGTTTTTGCAGGCGGCGACACGCAGGCAGAGCTTTCAAAACTAAAAACAGAAAGCCTGAAATTGCAGGAGGAGCTGAAAACACTTCTCGCTTCAAAGGGGTACACACCAAAGGACCTTGAAGAGCAGTATCAATGCCCGGCATGCAAGGATAAGGGCGCAGTAGACGGCAAGACATGCGACTGCCTGAAAAGGCTTCTGCGTGACATTGCGTATGACGAGATAAACTCAAAATCTCCCCTGCCGCTTGAAACGTCTCGCTTTGACAATTTCGATCTGAGCTTTTACCCGGACACTGCGATCAACGGGAATAATGTTCCACGCAGGCAAATGGAGCTTATTCTGAAAGCGTGCAAAAACTACGCTTACAATTTTGGTCAGGGCAGCGAATCTATACTTATGGAAGGCGGCACGGGGCTTGGAAAAACCCATCTGTCGCTTGCGATAGCTTCGCATGTTATAGAAAAGGGGTACGGCGTTATATACGGTTCTGCGCCCGATCTTGTACGCATGCTTGAAAAGGAAAAATTTTCTCAGAACAAAGACAACACGATGCAGGAAAGACTTGAATCGTGCGATCTGCTGATACTTGACGATCTTGGCACAGAATTCCCGAACAGCTTTACAAAAGCTGCTATTTACAATCTGATCAACGCAAGGCTTGGACGAAGCAAGCCCACTATCATAAACACTAACCTTACTCTTAAAGAGATGAAGATGAACTACACCGAACGGCTTGTTTCACGTCTTATAGGAGAAAACATGTATCTCATCTTTTTCGGAGAGGATATACGGCTGCTTAAAAAGAAGAGGCAGATGTATTAAGGATGTCAACATCTTAAGGTTCGATAAAACACATCGCACAGTTTTCGCCAAGCCTTTTTTCAAAAGGCTTGCAGGAGGGTTCATTAATTGAAAATGGAAAATTGAAAATGGAAAACTATGGAACTCGGCTTCGCCGAGTTGGATTTGTATTAGTTCTTTCAATGCGATACTCATTAATTTGAAAAACTAATACAAAAGACAATAGGCGCAGCCTCTTCCTCATTTTTCTGTTTTCAATAAAAAAAGGTCAGTGGATCCTTAAAAGAGTCTTGACTAATTGGGCACATCTGAATGACGTTAGTTTTTTAGAACTGCCCAATTGAAATCGAAAGGTGGTTCTTCTTTTGAAAAAAATCGAAAAGCCGATAATTGAATTGTCGAATATCTGTCATTCAACTAAAAAAGCCATCGTTGACAGGCTTTATATTTCGGTCACAAAGGGAGACTGCTTTGCCGTAGTCTACAAAGACGAGAATAATATCGATCTTCTTCTCGATATACTTGCAGGAAAGATAACGCCTAAAAGCGGAAAGATATTCTTTAAAGGCGACGATATCACAGGCACAAAAAATAATTTCGGGATCGTTCCGAGAAATCCGTCTGTTCCCAAAAGAAAAACCACCGCCGAATTTGCCGATGCGCCGATCGTCAGGCGAGGTCTTTCCCGTGCAATGACCGATATTCTGGTGCGCAAAGAGCTTGCGGCTGTCGGTCTTTCCGATATTGCAGATATCCCGTTTGGGAAAATGTCGATTGAAGAGCAGGCTAAAGCTTTTGTTTTCGCCGCTTATATGTGCTCGCATGAGCTTATAGTTATCGACGAACCTTTTTCACAGCTTGACAGCGCAAAACGCACCGTGCATATGGAATGGCTCATGAACCTTTGCAAAACTAACGGCACATCACTGCTCATCTTCACTAAAGAAGCAGAGCTTGCCGCAGAATACGCAGATCTCGTTATGATAGCCGACAAAAACACCGCCTCCAACGGCATAATTGCAGTAGACAAACGAAAAAAAGAACGAGCGCTTGAGCAAATAAACGAACGCTTGCTGACAGCCTACAAACCTGTATCACAGGGATTATCAAAGTGGCTTTGATCGAATGTGGGAAGTAGCTCCTTAGAATTCAAAAACAACTCGCCAAAGGTGAGTTCCGCCATTCCACATTCCACTTTCCACACTCCACATTAATAAAAAAAGGGTATGCGTCCTGTTTTGGTACGCATACCTTTTTTAATAACTATGAAGATTTCGGATCAAACGAGCTGCTCTTTGATCGCTGCCATAAGCTCGTCGTATGTCTCGTAAGCGGGAAGATCGGGGTTCTCCTGCTTGATCGAGTCGGGCGACTTGAAGAGGAAGCCTGCCTTGCTTGCACGGATCATACCGAGGTCGTTGTGGCTGTCGCCGCTTGCGATAGTCTCAAAACCGATAGACTGGAGAGCCTTTACCGTTGTGTACTTCGACTTCTCGCAGCGCATCTTGTAGCCTGTGATCTCGCCGTTTTCGCCTACCTCAAGCGAGTTGCAGAAGATAGTCGGCATGCCGAGCTTCTTCATGAGAGGAGCTGCGAACTGTGTGAATGTGTCGCTGATAATGATTACCTGGCAGAGCGATCTGAGCTCATCGAGGAACTCCTTAGCGCCCTCCATCGGGTCGATAGTAGCGATAACGTCCTGGATCTCTTTAAGACCGAGGCCGTGCTCTTTCAGAATTGAAAGTCTGTAATTCATGAGCTTGTCGTAATCAGGCTCGTCACGAGTAGTTCTCTTAAGCTCGGGGATACCCGAAGCCTCCGCAAATGCGATCCAGATCTCAGGAACAAGAACACCTTCAAGGTCTAAGCAAGTAATGTACATTTCCATCATGTCCTTTCTAACATATATATCAAACGGATATCTGAAAGATCAAACGATCTTTTTAACCTGTCGATAAAACTCTTTCTTCGCCATATCAAAGCAAAGAAACCTAATAGAATTTACAGCTTAGGGGCATTTTCTGCCAAAATGCCCCTCTTTCCAAAACAGTCCACCGGACTGTTTTGGAAATTCACCCCTAAAAGGGCATAAGCATGCCTCCGGCGGGCGGGACTCCGTCCCTGCACCCTGCCCGCTTTTTGAAAAAAGCGGGGCAAAAACTTTAGGATATATCTTTTCGACAAGTCTGAAAGATCATACGATCTTTTTCAGCTGTGCTACCATATCGGCAACTATTTCGGTCGTGTCTTCCTTAAACATTTTATCGAACAAAGCATTGATATTCTCCTCGAATTTTTCGGGAAGTATCTTGCAGTCACGCTTGCATATCTCTACAAGCTTCTTCTCACCGGGGTGAGTAAGCTTATTGATCGCAAAGATCACATCGAAGTAGCTCTCCAAAAATGCCGATACTCTATGGTTGACGCTTACAAGATCGTTCCTGCCGAAAGCTTTCTTGATCTGAGCGTCATACGAGGGCATATAGCCGCTTAAAAGCTTCATATTTCTTTCGATGATCGACTTTCTGAGCTCTTCGGGATAATCGCTCTGAGCTTTCTCAACAAGCTTTGTGAGCTTGCCTGTTTTGTCGAATATGATCCTGCATGTCTTTATGTTGTGCCAAAAGCATGTCGTGTAGCCGTTCATCGGCATATGCTTGTCAAGAACAAATTCAAGACCATTCTCGAACTTGTCAAATGTTCTGTAGATGATATCAACGGGTGTACCGTCGTTTAAAATGACGTTATCCTCGGGTTCAAAATAGCGGTTTCCTATTTCGGAATATGAGCAAAGCGGAGCGATAAGCTTCTGTCTTGTTTCAACATCAACGATAGAATCACCGTAGACGTAGATATCGTAATCCGACTTTGCGTCCTGGTTTCCGCTCGCTCTGGAGCCTGCAAGTGCAAGACCCTCTGCTGCGGGCATAGATCTGATTGCTTCGTAAAGCTCGTCTATCATCATAAAACACACCTCCCGATCACTTCATCAGGTAAACCATAACAGCCTTCTGAGCGTGAAGTCTGTTTTCTGCCTCTTCAAAGATCTCATCGGCATGTGCTTCAAACACCTTTGCCGTGATCTCCTCTTCTCTGTGTGCAGGCAGGCAGTGAAGAACCATTGCGTCGTCGTTTGCTGCGCTCATTACGTCATCGTTGATCTGATAACCCTCAAACGCTGCTGCACGAAGCTTTGCCTCCTGCTCCTGACCCATCGAAGCCCATACGTCTGTGATAACGACATCGGCATTCTTTGCCGCTGCCTTGGGATCTCTGAGCATTTCAAACTTATCGCCGTACTCCTTGGCAAAATCAAGTACCTGTGAATCAGGCTCGTAGCCCTCGGGGCATGCAACGGAGATCGACATGCCTGTTTTGAGAGCACCGACGATAAGCGAATTCATCATGTTGTTGCCGTCGCCGATAAAGCACATTTTAAGACCGTCAAGCTTGCCCTTATACTCTCTGATAGTCATAAGGTCTGCAAGCACCTGGCAGGGGTGGCAGAAATCAGTAAGGCCGTTGATGATCGGGATAGTTCCGTTCTCTGCAAGATCCTCAACTTCCTTCTGCTCGAATGTTCTTATCATGATACCGTCAAGGTAACGTGAAAGAACTCTTGCTGTGTCCTGGATAGGCTCGCCTCTGCCGATCTGTGTTTTGTCGCTTGAGAGGAAGAGCGCCGTTCCGCCGAGCTGGAACATACCAACCTCAAAGCTGACTCTTGTTCTTGTGCTTGCCTTTTCAAAGATCATGCCGAGGCTTTTGCCGTCGAGATACTTCTTTGAGATTCCGTGCTTCTGCTCATATTTGAGCTGGTCTGCAAGGTTGAGAACGTTCATGATGTCCTCGCTCGACCAGTCGAGCAGTTTGAGTAAATGCTTCATAACTTTCTGTCCTTTCCGACTCACCGCCGCTAAGCTTTTTCGCATAAGGCGGTGATTATTTTTTAACACGTCTTTATTTTAATGTGGAAACTTTTGCAAATTGAAAATTGAAAATGGAAAATGGAAAATTGCGGAGTCGCTTCGCTCCTGTTTTTATATTAGGGAAGCACTGATTAAATCGAGTGCCCATATTGCGCCGTCAGATTTGCGGACAGTGTCCGCAGACGGATTTGCGTTACACACTTTGATTTATGATAGCTTGCTCCGCACGAAAAAATACTTTCAATTATGATTCTTTAAGTGCGTTCTGCAAGCGGGTGCATACCCGCCTGACGTATTTCAAGGGAGTTGAGTGCAATATGACAAAAAGA
>CACZYP010000068.1 GCA_902785425.1 uncultured Ruminococcus sp.
AAAATGTTAATAAATCGAAGAAATAACATGGCACTGATAACTAAAATCTACATACCTTTTGTTTCAAAAGCGAGTTTTTAGAGGTGCCCAATTGACAATGGACAATTGTCAATTGAGGAACTCGCCTTGCGGCGAGTTGGATCGTATTAGTTATCAAAAAATCATACGTTAATCCGCTGCCGAAAGCAGTATACAGTACAATAATAAAAAAGATAGGCAACACTGCTTCTTGTGCGGTGCTACCTTTGGGTATAAGCAAATAATAAAAAAACAGGAGCGCAGCGACTCATTAATTGTCAATTTAAAAAGCTTATCCTTGTTCAATAGACTTCGTTGCTGCCGCATTGAGTGAAAGACCGGCGATGTTTCCGGAGATGAATTCGTAATACGCCTGCGCTCCGACCATTGCGCCGTTGTCGCCGCAGTATTTCAGTTCCGGCTTGAAGAGCTCAAGACCTTTCTCTGCGCACTTTTTGTCAAGCTCACGGCGAAGCAGAGTGTTTGCGGAAACACCCCCGGCAATAACAAGCTTTTTGTAACCGAAGTCATCGGCAGCTTTCAGGAAATTCTCTGTAAGACAGCCGATAACAGCCTTTCTGTACGATGCGCTGAGATCCTCCGGCGATACGTCCTCGCCTTTCATGTGAGCGTTGTTGATAATGTTCAGCGCAGCCGTTTTAAGACCCGAAAAACTGAAATCATACGGCGAATCGGCAACTCTCGGGTGCGGCATGGGATATGCCGAGTCGTTTCCGAGTTCGGCTTTTTTATCGAGATTAACTCCACCGGGATAGGGCATGCCGATAGTTCTTGCCACTTTATCGAAAACCTCGCCTGCTGCATCGTCTCTCGTTTTGCCGATGATCTTCATTTTAGTGTAGTCTTCAACTGCGACTATATGACTGTGACCGCCCGAAACTACAAGACAGAGAAACGGCGGTTTCAGGTCTTTGTTCGTGATGTAGTTTGAAGCGATGTGCGAGCGCAGATGGTGTACGGGAACGAGCGGAAGTCCCGTTGCATACGAAAGACCTTTTGCAAAGTTCACGCCTACGAGAAGTGCGCCGATAAGTCCCGGCGCATACGTTACGGCTATAGCGTCAAGCTGCGGCAGCGTAAGCGACGCATCGGAAAGCGCCTTGTCAACAACTGCGTTTATTGCTTCAACATGGCGGCGGCTCGCTATTTCCGGAACAACTCCGCCGTATAGTTTGTGTTCGTCGATCTGTGATACTACGACGTTTGAAAGCACATTTCTGCCGTTTTCGACAACGGCTGCCGCTGTCTCGTCGCAGGAGCTTTCTATCGCCAGTATTTTTATCGAACGTTCTGTTTCATTTTGCATTGTCGGTTTCCCCTCAATAAGTAAAATATCTCGTCATGATATAAGCGTCCTCAACAGGCGCAGAGTAAAAGCGCTTGCGCTCTCCGACTGTTTCAAAGCCGTACTTTTTATAAAGCGCTATCGCCGCCGAGTTCGATTTCCTTACCTCCAGCGACAAAAAGGAAAGACGCATTTCCGCCGATCTTTCAAGCGCCGCTTTCAGCAGATCGTCTGCGATACCGAGCCTGCGGTATTCGGGCAGCACTGCGATATTTGCAACGTAGCCTTCATCTAAAACGGCGTGAAAGCCGATATACCCGACCGCCTGACCGTTGTAAACGGCAGCCGTGAAATTTGCCGTGTCGTTTTCAAGCTCCGCTTCAAAGCCCTCTTTTGTCCACGGCTTTGAAAAGCTTTCGTTCTCAACTTTGACAAGACCGGGAATAAGCTCGCTTGTCATAGCTTTAAGCTCGATATCAATTTTCGCCATTCTTGCCGACCTCTTTTTCAATAAAATCGGCAAACTTTACGATCTCTTTCGTAAGCTCGTCACGAGCCTGTCTGTAGAAATCTATGTTACCGCCGTAAGGGTCTGCGATATCTCTGTCAAACAGGTAGATCTTATGTTTGCCTATGCCGAGCTGAATAAGCGCATCGGCGTGTGTTTTCGTCATCGGCACGTAATAGTCAAAATCCTCTGCAAGTATCGAGCGCAGATAAGTCGAGCGAAATGCCGAGATATCTATGCCGATCTCTTTCATAGCCTCAACAGCATTATCGCTTGCGGGATTACCCGTGTAGGTGGCGATGCCTGCGCTTCTGCTTTCGACGTCAAGACCTCTTTTTTGAGCTTCCTGTGCAAAAATAGCCTGCGCCATAGGGCTGCGGCAAGTGTTGCCTGTGCATACAAAAAGAACTTTCAATACAGCTTCCCCCTTCGTGATAGTGGTTCTTTTGCAATTATATCACAGACTTTTACAAAAAACAAGAAGCCGCTTTACAAATTGAAAATGGAAAATTGAAAATGGAAAATTGCGGTCAGGCTCACGGCGTTCGCCTTTTTATAATGGACAATTGACAATGGATAATGGACAATTTCGGAAGCACTTCGTGCTTGTTTTTTTATTAGTGTTTTCAGATTTACAGTTATCTCTTGACAGCGAATAAAATTTGATTTTGTGAAAACTAATACAAAAACAACTCGGCAGAGCCGAGTTCCGCAATTTTCCACTTTCCATTTTCAATTTTCCATTTTCCATTATATAATCGGCGCTTCGTTTTTATTGCACACGTTGTCACATTGTGATATAATTAGAAAAAAACCAAAGGAGATATAGCTATGATAATCGATTTTAACAGCATCGAAGCCGAACGACTTGCTAATTTCAAAGGCGGCAAGGGTGAGTATATCGCTAAAAGATCGGGCGACGATACAGCAAAAATAATGCTTGGCAGACTTGAACCGGGTTCTTCCATCGGGCTTCATACACATGAGGAAAACTGTGAGGTGATCTATGTCATCAGCGGAATAGGCGACCTTATCTATGACGACACGACAGAAAAGGTCATACCGGGTCAGTGCCACTACTGCCCGAAAGGACATTCTCATTCACTCATAAACAACGGCAGTGAGGATCTTGTTTTCTTTGCAGCGGTACCGGAAGTCAGGTGACAGTGATATAGTGGGTAGTGAGTAGTGGATAGTGAGTAGTGTCGGAAGCACTGCGTGCTTGTTTTTATATCGGCGGTCGGGAATATCGGCTGCCGATATTTTTTTTATAAACAACTCGCCGCAGGCTGTTCCGCAATTTTCCGTTCAAAAGTAATATTGCCGCTCCTTTCTGAATATATTTGCCTAAGGGGGGATACGGTGAAGAGGATAATTTCTGCGGCGGTTGTGTTTTTGCTGTTCTGGGCTTTCCGGGTGTCGGCGTGCGCATATACCGAAACTGTCGATACGGCGGCAATAACGGAGCGTATATACCATGAATCGGGGGCGGACGAGCTGTGGAGCGCCGTGCCCGATGACGCACGGGATTTTCTCGGTGAGGCAGGCTTTTCGGGATTTTTTCCGGACGGCGTCGAAGATATCACTGTGCAGAGCTTTTTTGAAAGTCTGGGAAGCTCGTTTCGGAAAGGTTTGTCCGAGCCTTTCAGAGTGCTGATGTGTGTGCTTGCGATAATCATTATTGCCGCATCACTCGACACGGTGGGCAGCGACAGTCCGGGCGGTTCGCTTTCTCTCGTATCATCGCTGTGCATCGTGTCGGTAATAGCGCCGCCTATGCTTGATTCGGTGAGCATGCTTGCCGATACTATAACGGCTTCGGGGAACTTCATGCTGCTGTATGTTCCCGTTATATCGGGCTTGATGATCGCCTCCGGAAAACCTGCCGGCGGCGCTTTGTACAGCGGCGTGATGATCTTTGTAAGCTCTGCTCTGATGCAGCTTACCGTCAGGATAATAGTACCTATGCTTAAATGCGTTATGTCTCTTTCGCTCGTTTCTTCCGCATGCGAAAAGGTGCGGCTCGGCGGCGTGGTCGAGCTTTTCCGCAGATGCTCGCAGTTTATGCTGACGTTCGGAATGTCGCTATTTGCGGCATTTCTTACGATGAGAACGATCGTAGCAGCCGCAGCCGACAGCCTCGGCACCCGTGCAGCAAAATTTGCGATAGGCTCGTTTGTTCCCGTAGTCGGCGGCGCTCTGAGCGAAGCTTATCAGACTGTGATAAGCTGTGTTTCGCTGCTGAAATCGGGCGTCGGTGCAGCAGGCATCGCCGTAGTGTTTGCGATATTCCTGCCTGCTGCGCTGCACTGCATCATGTGGAAAGCGTGTGCCGCAGGCGGAAGGGCGCTGTGCGATATGTTCGGTCTTTCGGGAACATCAAATCTGCTGTCGCAGCTTTCAAACGTTATGTCGGTAATGTTTGCCGTTCTGATGTGTACAATGGTGATCTACATCATAAGCACGGCGATACTTATAATTGTGGGGGGCTGAATGGACGAGCTTCGTATCTGGGTGATGACGCTTTGTGTATGTGCGGCTGTGATAAATATTGCCGACGAGCTTATGCCCGACGGCGGCGTGAAAAAGACAGCCTGCTTCGTGCTGAGCCTTATAGCCGCATCGTGTCTGCTCTCACCGATAAAAAGTATCTCTGATTTTAAATTTGACGATATCGGAATACCTCAGACGGTAAACACCGATTGGTTTTCCCGTGAAACAAGCTCGGAGTTTGCAAAAAACACGGTTTCTATTATCCGTGAGGAGCTTTCAAAGTCAGGCATCACAGCCGAAAATATTACCGTCTGCACGGATATAGACAGCGACGGCAGCATATATATAGACAAAGCAAGGATCACGATAGACGAGCGGTACGCAGAGCGGATCCCCGATATAGAATCCCTTCTGTACGAACGCTTGAAAATAGAAACCGACGTGGTACTAATTGAAAATTGAAAATGGAAAATGGAAAATTACGGAGTCGCTGCGCTCCCGTTTCTTAATATGGAATGTGGAAAGTGGAATGGCGAATGGCGGAACTCGCCTGCGGCGAGTTTGATTATACAAGCTCTCACAATCTCATGCTTTTTTTCGCTGCTGTGAGATAATTGTAAAGTCTGAATAAACTAAGGAAGCATTGATTAAATCGAGTGCCCATATTGCGCTATCAGATTTTTAGGCAGATTGCATGAAAAGACCGCAGAGTGCGGGTCTCCATTGGATACATCTGCGCAGCAAAAGCACCGACCGAGGCGGCAGCCGAGACCATACTGACGTATTTCAAGGGAGTTGAGTGCAATATGACAAAAAGATGCAAGCAAGATAGGTGCTCAGCCCGTAGGGCGTGATTTATTCAGTGATTCCTTAATATAAAACAAGCACGAAGTGCTTCCATAATTTTCCATTTTCCATTTTCAATTTTCCATTGTAAAAAAGGGGTTTGGTGTAAATGGGCGAGATGTTGAAAAAATGGCTGCCTCGCTTTGACATGGGCGCCCGCCGCAGGCTTATTACCGCTGTGGGTGCGCTGGGGCTTTTGCTGATATTCCTTTCAAGCTTTATCCCTGCCGATACGGCAAAGGAGAAACCGCAGAGCGAGCCGCATGAGACAGAGAGCGTCTCTGACGACAATCACAGAAAAGACCTTGAGCGGGAGCTTGGCGAGATAATCTCGGCGATAGACGGGGCAGGTAATGTGCGTGTTTTCATCACGATGGATTCTACCGCAGAGGACGTTTACGCAATAGACCGGACGGAGAGCGAGAGCAAAAGCGGCAGCGGCGAGCAGACTTCCTCGGCTCATGCAGAAGAAAACGAGTACGTTATAATCCGCAGCAAAGACGGCAGCGAACAGACGGTGCTGAAAAAGCAGCGAATGCCCGAAATACGGGGCGTTCTCATTGTGTGTGACGGAGGTGGGAGCAGCGTTGTGAAAGAAAAGATAACAGCCGCCGCCGCAGGCGCTCTCGGTATCACGCAAAGCAAAGTTGTTGTGACGAAATAAATGCTTATTCATAAAGATTCTTGACACGGAGGTAGTTGCATGAAATTCGGAAGAAGAGAACTTATAGCTTCGCTCGCAGTTGTCGCAATAGGAACGGCGGTGTATCTCAACTGGCAGCTTGAACCTCGCTCGCCCGATATTCCCGACTTTGACGACGACATCGGCACGGCGCATTACGTAAACGCAGCGATCGCCACAAAAGACACACCGAGCCAAACGGAAGAGGTCACTTCACAGGTAAGCTCCGAAGAGGAATACTTCTCCCGTGTGCGCCTTGAACGTCAGAAAACACAGGACGAACTTATAACGCTCGCACGAAGCGTGGCGCAGTCCGATTCTACCTCGGGCGAAGCGAAAAAGCAGGCGGTAAAGCAGCTCAATGATCTTTTGAACACTGTAAGCCGCCAATCAAATATCGAAGGGCTGATAATATCAAAAGGCTTTGACGACTGCATAGCCTATATCCAGAACGGAGAATGCAGCGTAGTCGTTTCGGGCAAGGAACTGAAAAGCGACACACTCACTGCAATAAAAGACATAGTAACAAGCCAGTCGGGCATTCCATTTGACAAGATCAGGATAACGCAGATCTGACCCCTTTTATAATTGACAGTTGACAATGGACAATGGACAATTGCGGAGTCGCTGCGCTCCTGATTTTGTAAGTTTGGAGTTTGAAGTAGAATTGCTCACGTCGTTTGCTCATTTCAAATTTAAAATTAAAAATTGAAAATGGACAATTGCGGAGTCGAGTTGGATTTATATTGGTTCTCGTAAAGCTATACTTTACTTGCTGCCGGGAGATAAACTGCAAGTTTAAGGAAGCACTGATTAAATCGAGTGCCCATATTGCGCAGTCAGATTTGCGGACAGTGGCCGCAGACAGATATGCGTTACACACTTTGATTTATGATGGCTTGCTCCGCACGCAAAAAAAAGCTTTCAATTATGATTCTTTAAGTGCGTTCTGCAAGCGGGTGCATACCCGCCTGACGTATTTCAAGGTTTTTGAGTTCAATTTGACCAAAAG
>CACZYP010000069.1 GCA_902785425.1 uncultured Ruminococcus sp.
CAGTCCACCGGACTGTTTTGGAAATTCACCCCTAAAAGGGCGTGAGTCTGCCTCCGGCGGCTTAGGGACTCCGTCCCTAAGAACCCTGCAAGCCTTTTGGAAAAGGCTTGGCGAAAACTCTTCGGCTATGCCTTTCTTAACTTTTTCGACAGACTGAAGCGGCTTTGCCGCTTGATTTTTTATTAGCTTGTTCTGATTTGTTAGTTATCTCTCGGCAACGAATTTGTTGTGTATTCGAGATAGCTGATATAATCCAACTCGCCTTCGGCGAGTTCCGCAATTGTCCATTGTCAATTGTTATTCATTCTTCTTTGACCTTTTTGATCTTGAACATTCGTCTTAGTATCGGGGACCAGAATTTCGGATTGTCGATAACTATAAATCTCATATGTATGCCTCCAATGTTATCGTTTGCGAAGTGCAAAAGACAAGATCACACATGAAAGCCCTACAAGAAATACAGCAGCACCGTTCTTGAAAAATGCCGAGATCATCAGCGCTGTTCCTGCCGCTAAAAGGCATCTCGAAAAGCTGCTCTTGCCGCACATCATACTCACCCCGCAAACTCGTTATACTACATATTACGCACCTTGACGGAAAGTGTGATTTGTTTTAAGTGGAGAGGCTATTTAATTGAAAATTGAAAATTGATAATTGACAATTATGGAACTCGCCTGCGGCGAGTTTGATTATATTAGCTATCCAAAATTCACACTTCACTTGCCGCAGAGAGATAAACTACAAGTCTGAATAAACCAAAATAAAATCAAGCACGCAGTGCTTCCGCCATTCCACATTCCACTTTCCACATTCCACATTAAAAAAAGCCGAGCGCAGCGAGGCTGACCGCAATTGTCAATTGCGACGCTTTTGTTATTATTTTATAAAATTTTAGATAAGAAATAGTACAATATGGTCAGAGTTGCAGAACTGCGTGTCGTTTGCTGTTTTTTCTTCCGATAATCAAAAAAAATCTTGATACTGCAAGCAAAAAATGGTATAATAACAGTAATTGTGATATGGTAGGGTAAGTATACCTATCCAAAACACGCAGGAAAGGGCAGAGAAAAAGATGAGAGAAAACCAGTATCGCACACATAACTGCGGTGAGCTTAGAGAAAGCGACATCGGAAAAAGTGTAAGAGTTGCCGGTTGGGTCGAGAATATCAGAGACCACGGCGGCGTTATGTTCCTTGATATACGTGACCAGTACGGCGTTGTACAGGTCGTTGTTCATGACGATAATTTACTTAAAGATATAAATAAGGAGTGTACCGTTACTGTTTCCGGTAAGGTCGTTAAGCGTGACGAAGACACGATCAACCCGAAGATCGCTACAGGTACTGTTGAAGTACATACAGATACGCTCACTGTTCTCGGTAAGTGCAAGGCTAACCTTCCTTTCGAGATATCCACAGCTAAGGACGTCAAGGAAGAGGTTCGCCTTAAATACCGTTTCCTTGATCTCAGAAATAAGAAGAACCACGACAACATCGTTCTCAGAAGCGAGATCGTTTCATACCTTCGTTCGCAGATGACAGAGATGGGCTTTATGGAGATCAATACTCCTATCCTTTCCACTTCGTCTCCCGAGGGCGCAAGAGACTATCTTATCCCCAGCCGTAAGCATAAGGGCAAGTTCTACGCTCTTCCGCAGGCTCCGCAGATCTTCAAGCAGCTTCTGATGGTTTCGGGCTTCGATAAGTATTTCCAGATCGCTCCCTGCTTCCGTGATGAGGACGCAAGAGCAGACAGAAGCCCCGGAGAGTTCTATCAGCTCGACTTTGAGATGGCTTTCGCTGAGCAGGACGACGTTTTCGCAGTTGCAGAGCAGGTGCTTTACAACACATTTACAAAGTTCGGCGGCGGCAAAGAGGTAAGCAAGCCCCCGTTCAAGCGTATCCCTTATAAAGAGGCAATGATAAAGTACGGTACAGACAAGCCCGATCTCCGCAATCCGCTTGTTATCACCGATATTTCCGATATGTTCGTTGAGACAGACTTCGGTCCGTTCAGAGGCAAGACAGTCAGAGCTATCAATGTTCCCGACTGCGCAGGCCAGTCGAAGAGCTGGTTCAAGAGAATGGAAGAGTTCGCTCTCTCCATCGGCATGAAGGGTCTCGGCTACGTTAAGGTAAGAGACGACATGACCTTCGACGGCCCGATCGACAAGTTCCTCCCCGCAGAGGATAAGCTTGCACTCATCGAGAGAACAGGTCTGAAGCCCGGTGCAGTCTGCTACTTCATCGCAGACACAGCAGAGGACGCTCCGAAGCTCGCAGGTCAGATCAGAACAGAGGTCGCTAACCGTCTCGGCATCATCGACGAGAGCCGCTTCGAGCTTTGCTTCATCGTTGATTTCCCCATGTACGAGTACGACGACGACGGCAAGGTCATCTTCACACACAACCCGTTCTCCATGCCGCAGGGCGGTCTTGAAGCTCTTGAAACGAAAGACCCCGTTGACATTCTCGCATATCAGTACGACATCGTATGCGACGGCGTAGAGCTTTCTTCGGGCGCTGTAAGAAACCACGATGTTGAGATCATGAAGAAAGCATTCTCCATCGCAGGCTACACAGAGGAAGAGCTTAAAGAGAAGTTCAAGGCTCTCTACAATGCGTTCCAGTACGGTGCGCCGCCTCATGCAGGTATGGCTCCCGGCGTAGACAGAATGATAATGCTTCTCACAGGTGAAGAGAACATCAGAGAGATCATCGCATTCCCGATGAACTCCAACGCCCAGGATCTCCTCCTCGGCTCCCCGGGAGAAGTAACCGAACAGCAGCTTCGTGAGGTGCACATTAAGCTGCGCTGAAAATAATTGAAAATGGAAAATGGAAAATTGCGGTCAGGCGAACGAAGTGAGCCTTTTTAATGTGGAATGTGGAAAGTGGAAAGTGGAATGAATGAACTCGCCTGCGGCGAGTTGGATTATATTAGCTATCCCAATTTCACACTTTACTCGCTGCCGAAGGATAATTATTAAATCTGAACAAACTAATATAAAAAAACAGGAGCGAAGCGACTCCGCCATTCCACTTTCCACATTCCACTTTCCACATTCAGAAACGGGGCGCAGTTCCTGTTCCACAGAAAGGACGATAAGATATGGTAACTCGTGACGATGTTATCAATATCGCTCGGCTCTCTAAGCTTTATATTGCCGAAGAAGAGCTTGACGATATGACAAAAGCAATGGGCGACATCGTGAAATTCGCCGATACGATCAACAACGCTTCCGAAGAGGGCGTGGAGTTTGATAATATAAATAATCTTCGCAACGCTTTCAGAGAAGACGAGATCGTGCCGTCTTACGACAGAGACGAGATCCTGAAAAATGCAAATGACATCGACGAGGGTCACTTCCTCGTTCGCAAGAGGGTGTAAAAATGGCAGAGGGAATTATAACACATCTGGGCGGTATGCTCGAAAACAAGGAGATATCCTGTACAGAGCTTACCGAGAAATATATTTCGGCTATCGATTCCGCTAATGGCGACCTCAACGCTTACGTCAAGGTAACTCCCGATGAGGCTCTTGCGGCTGCGAAGACCGTTGACGAAAAAATAGCAAAGGGCGAGAAGCTCGATCCCCTTGAGGGCATTCCGATGACGCTCAAGGACAATATCTCAACAAAGGGCATCGAAACTACTTGCTGCTCAAAGATACTTGAAGGCTATAAGCCGATCTATGACGCAACGGTATGGTCTGCGCTCAAAGCAAAGAACGCAGTCCTGCTCGGCAAAACGAACATGGACGAGTTCGCAATGGGTTCTTCCTGCGAAACGTCGTACTTCGGCGGCGCTGCGAATCCGCATGATATAACCCGTGTTGCAGGCGGCAGCTCGGGCGGCGTTGCTTCGGCTGTAGGCGGCAATATCGCAGCTTACGGTCTCGGCTCCGATACGGGCGGATCTATCCGTCAGCCTGCAAGCTTCTGCGGTATCGTTGGTCTTAAGCCCACATACGGCGCAGTTTCGAGATTCGGTCTTATCGCATACGCTTCAAGCTTCGATCAGATCGGCCCCGTTACAACAACAGTAGAGGACGCAGCTATCGTTTACGACGCTATCTCCGGCTACGACAAGATGGACTCCACTTCTCAGGGCAGAAAGGGAGAGCCTACGGTTGCTTCGCTCAAAAATGATATCAAGGGCATGAAGATCGGTATTGCCGACGAGTACCTTGACGGCGTATCGGACGAGATCAGAACAGCTATCGAAAAAGCTTGCTCTGTTTACGAGTCGCTCGGAGCTCAGATCGTTCGCTTTAAGCTTCCGTCGCTCAAATATGCTCTTCCCGTTTACTATATCCTTGCATGCGCAGAGGCTTCTTCAAACCTCGGCAGATATGACGGTATCCGCTACGGCTACCGCACTTCAAACTACAAAGACATCAACGAAATGGTCTGCAAAACAAGAAGCGAGGGCTTCGGCGCAGAGGTAAAGAGAAGAATTCTTCTCGGCACATACGTGCTCAGCGCAGGCTATTACGATGCTTACTATAAAAAGGCGCAGAACCTCAGAGGCTCTATCGTTTCCGCATTCAAGAATGCGTTCGGTTCGTGCGACGTTATCTTAGCGCCCACCGTTCCGAACACTGCATTCAAAAAGGGCAGCGCCATCAGCGACCCGATACAGACATATCTTACAGATATCTGCACAGTTCCCGTGAACATCGCAGGTCTGCCCGGTATCTCGATCCCCTGCGGCTTTGACGGCGAGGGTATGCCCATCGGTATGCAGCTTATCGGCGACACATTCTGCGAAAGCACTATCCTCAACGCTGCATGGCAGTATGAAAACGCTGTCGGCGCAGAGGTGTTCAGATCGTCGAGCTACGGCGTAAAGCTTTAAGGAGGTAAAGATCATGCAATACGAGATGGTCGCAGGCTTTGAGACACACGTAGAGCTTGCTACAAATACAAAGATTTTTTGCTCCTGCACAACGCAGTTCGGCGGCGACCCGAACACACACTGCTGCCCGATCTGCATCGGACTTCCGGGCGTTCTTCCGAAACTCAACAGAGAGGTAGTTCGCTTTGCGATAAGAGCAGGACTTGCAACGAATTGTCACATATCAAATATTTCCAAGATGGACAGAAAGAACTACTGCTATCCCGATCTGCCGAAGGCATATCAGATATCGCAGTATGACAAGCCGCTTTGCGAAAACGGCTACATTCAGCTTTCAAACGGCAGAAAGATCCGTCTTAACAGGATCCACATAGAAGAAGACGCAGGCAAGCTCATTCACAAGAGGGGCGACACCTACATCGACTATAACCGTGGCGGCGTGCCGCTTATAGAGATCGTTTCCGAGCCTGATATCCGTTCGGTAGAGGAAGCAAAGGAGTACGTTGAAAGACTCCAGCAGATCATGCGCTTTATCGGTGTTTCCGACTGCCGTATGCAGGAGGGAAGCATGCGCTGCGACGTAAACGTATCGGTAAGACCCGCAGGCAGCGACAAGCTCGGCACAAGAACGGAGATCAAGAACATGAACTCCATCACGTTCATCGGCAGGGCTATGGAGTACGAGTTCAACCGTCAGGTAGAGCTTATCGAGTCGGGTGGCGAGGTAGAGCAGCAGACGCTCCGTTACAACGACGCTGAGAACACGACTTCTCCGATGAGAGGCAAGGAAGACGCTAACGACTACCGTTACTTCCGTGACCCCGATCTTGTTACTATAGAAGTATCGGACGAAGAGGTAGACGAGCTTCGCAAGACTATCCCGGAGCTTCCGTTCGAGAAAGCGGAGCGCTACGTAAGCGAGCTTGGTCTTTCCGAGAAAGACGCAGCGAACATCGCAAAATACAGAAAGATCGCCGAGTACTTTGAAGCAGCCTCCGACGGCGTAAAGAACCCGAAAACGGCGGCAAACTTCATCATCGGTCAGATATTCAGACGTCTTGAAACAGAGGACGACAAGGAGTCGTTCGAGATCAGGACGACAGCCGAGCAGCTCAAAGAGCTTATAAAGCTCATAGACGAGGGCAAGATAAAGAACAACCTTGCAAAGACAACGCTTGAAAAGATGCTCGACACGGGCAAGCCCGTAACGGAATTTGTTTCCGAGAGCGATATGGCAGACCTTGACGAAAACGCACTTGCAGAGCTTTGCAAAAAGGCAGTCGAGTCGAACCCGAAGGCTGTAGAGGACTTCAAGAAGGGCAAGCAGAAAGCTGTCAAGTCGCTTGTAGGCTTCGTAATGAAAGAAAGCCGAGGCAAAGCCGACGCAGCCGCAGCCGAAGCGCTCATAATCGAGATCATAGGATAAACAACACAACGCAGCGAACCGCAGAAAAAAGCGCTTCGCTGCTTTTTTTAATGTGGAATGTGGAAAGTGGAAAGTGGAATAGCGGAGTTGCTTCGCTCCTGATTTGTAGTGCTTTGTGCGGTGGAGAACTTTGTTTGATAGAGGTACTGTTGTTCTGCCTTTGTGATAACCCCTCAGTCAGCTGCGCTGACAGCTCCCCTTTCAGGGGAGCCAGCCAGCTTTTAATAAAACAAAAGCCTCTCCTGAAAGGGTGCGGTCTGCCGGTGGCAGACGTTGCCGTAAGGCAACAGCACCGACCGAGGCGGCAGCCGACTGAGGGAGTAATACAAAAGCAGCCGAGCGAAGCAAAGGCGGTCGGTTTGAGCATAGTTTCGGCTATAGATAAAGCTGCGCATACAGGGTTTGGGGCGAAGCCCCAATAGGCGGTGGGCGAAGCCCACCACCCAAGTAGCCCCCTTTCCCTTGAGGGAAAGGGGGTTGGGGGTATGGGTGACGATTCTAAACCGGGATAGAATCGTCAAAGTTTCAGTCGAGAGGAAGAACGCTCTGCTTGCCTTTTTGATGAACCACTCTGTCTCGGTCAAAGCTCCCACCGCATAAAGCAATACAAATCAGGAGCGAAGCGACTACGCAATTTTCCATTTTCCATTTTCAATTTTCCATTTGATAAGCCGCAGTCGAGAGAGATAATGCTCGCTGTTGCTTGATATGTGTACAATCACGGATAAATGCTCGCCTTGCCAAAGGGGACAGGGGGACAGGGTGGACAGGTGTTTTCTAAACTTTTATTTTTTTATAAAGTTGTATACAACTATAAAATTTTACGTTTTTACTATAATAGCCTGTCCCCCTGTCCACCAGACCCAAAAAACATAGGATTCATGCGGTTTTTTAAAGGGACAGGCTTCCCAAAACGACCTGTCCCCGGGTGTCCACTTTTTAGGGATAACCGTTATATTTCCTTCTTGGCAGTACATAGACTCGTTTCGACTTGCCATCAACCTTTCTCTTAACTTGCTCATACCCGTGCTTCTTCAAAACAGCAGCAATGTTATACACATTGACCCCATACAGCGCACCGCTGTTCAGTTCTTTGAACTCCGATAGCGTCATCTCTTCGTACACGATCTTGTAGCATGCACCGTTGCAGCTGCCGTCGGTC
>CACZYP010000070.1 GCA_902785425.1 uncultured Ruminococcus sp.
ACGTCAGTATAGTCTCGGCTGCCGCCTCGGTCGGTGCTGTTGCCTTGCGGCAACGTCTGCACCTCTGACCGTCCTTAGGGATACGATTTTGGACGCAGGCACAAAGTTACAGCGTTCTTTAAACTTTGTGTGCGTACTGCTTGTCGGCGCTTGCCGACCGGCAGACCGCACCCTGTGACTTTTTCGTCCAATTTGCCTCAAAATCTGACTGCGCAATATGGGCACTCGATTTAATCAGTGCTTCCCTAAATAAACTATTATAAAATCAAGCACGCAGTGCTTCCGACATTCGCCATTCCACTTTCCACATTCCACATTAAGATAAAGTGAGCGCTTCACTCTAAACTATTTAATAAGCATCGCATCTCCGAAGCTGAAGAAGCGGTATTTTTCACGAACGGCTTCCTTGTAAGCGTTCATTACGTTGTCGTAGCCTGCAAATGCCGATACAAGCATGATGAGCGTACTTTCGGGAAGATGGAAATTTGTAATAAGTCCGTCAAGCACACGGAATTCATAGGGAGGATAGATGAATATATCCGTCCAGCCGTCGCAGGCGATGACCTCTCCGTGTTCCTTTGCGACCGATTCGAGCGTGCGGCATGACGTTGTGCCGACGGAGATCACTCTGCCGCCGTTTGCCTTTGTCTCTTTTATAAGCTCTGCTGTTTCCTGCGGAACTTCATAATGCTCGCTGTGCATTTTATGCTTTGTCACATCATCGACCTTTACGGGGCGGAACGTTCCCAGACCTACATGAAGCGTAACGTAACCGATCTTTACGCCCTTTGCTCTGAGCTTTTCAAGCAGTTCGTTCGTAAAGTGAAGTCCTGCTGTAGGCGCTGCGGCAGAACCTAACTCTCTGCTGTAAACGGTCTGATAACGCTCTTTATCGGAAAGCTTTTCCGTAATATACGGCGGCAAAGGCATTTCGCCGAGACGGTCGAGTGCTGCGAAGAAATTCTCCTCGCTGTGAAATTCAACGAGCCTGTTGCCGTTTTCAAGCACTTCAAGCACACGCCCCGTCATGATGCCGTCTCCGAAATCAAACTCCGTATCCTCTTTTGCTCTCTTTCCGGGGCCTGCAAGGCACTCCCAGACGTTCTGCGTTTTCTGTGTGAGCAGCAGGAATTCTACTCTTGCTCCCGTTCCTTTCTTCACGCCGTAAATACGTGCGGGAAGCACACGGGAATCATTGAGGATAAGGCAGTCGCCCTCGTTGAGATAGCTCTCAATGTCGTAAAAATGCTTATGCTCGAACTCCCCCGTTTTTCTGTCAAGCACAAAGAGTCTTGAAGAATCCCTGCGCTCAAGCGGCGTCTGAGCAATAAGCTCCTTAGGCAGATCATAATAATAATCGCTCGTCTTCATCATAGTATGAACACGTTCCTTTCTTTCTTTGTTTATCTTCCGTAAATCCTTCTTTATCTTCAGTGAATAACGTTATAATCGCAGCGACCCTTTTAATTGACAATTTCAGACTTTACAACTTATCTCTCGTCAGCAAATAAAGAATATTTTTCCGAGAAATAATACAATCCAACTCGCCGCAGGCGAGCTCCGCCATTCGCCATTCCACTTTTCTCATTCCACATTTAAAGCGACATTGCAATTTTCAATTTGAATAAGATTACAATTTCGCAAACTTTTTCAAAAATGTTTTGACATCATATGGCATTAATGATATATTATATAGGTAAGGATAGAGAAAGACGTTTCCGCCGTTCCCGATCCGCAATTTAATTTACCGTCTCGGATAGTTTCGGTGTCTAAGATTTTATTGTACACTTAATCGCAGAAAATGTCAATATAATTGCGCCGTAGCCGAGTCAAGAAAGGATTGATTAACATGAAGCAGTATAATGTAGGCATTATCGGTGCTACAGGCATGGTCGGACAGCGCTTTGCAACACTGCTCGCAGACCACCCGTGGTTCAACGTTACGGCTCTTGCCGCAAGCGCAAGAAGCGCAGGCAAGACATATGAGGAGGCTGCAGGCAACAGATGGGCACTCGCTGCTCCCATGCCTGAGAAGCTCAAGAAAATGGTCATTATCGACGCTTCCGACATCGAAGCCGTTACAAAGCTCGTTGATTTCGTTTTCTGCGCAGTTGACATGAAGAAGGAAGACATCCGTGCTTTGGAGGAGGCTTACGCTAAGGCAGAGTGCCCCGTTGTTTCCAACAACTCCGCACATCGCTTTACTCCCGACGTTCCCATGATCATCCCCGAGATCAACGCTTCTCATCTCGATATCATCGCATCTCAGAGAGAGCGCCTCGGCACAAAGAAGGGCTTTATCGCAGTTAAGTCAAACTGCTCGCTCCAGAGCTATGTTCCGGCTATCCATCCTCTTATGGATATGGGCGTAACAAAGGTTCTTGCCTGCACATACCAGGCAATTTCGGGCGCCGGCAAGACATTCGAGCGCTGGCCCGAGATGGTAGACAACCTTATCCCCTACATCGGCGGCGAAGAAGAGAAGAGCGAGAAAGAGCCTCTTAAGATCTGGGGTAACATTGAAAACGGCGAGATCGTTCCCGCAACGAACCCCTCTATCACATCTCAGTGCCTGAGAGTACCGGTAAGCGACGGTCACACAGCAGCTGTATTCGTATCGTTCGATAAGAAGCCCGATCTTGAAGAGATCAAGAAGCGTTGGGCTGAGTACAGCGGCGAGCCTCAGAAGCTCAACCTTCCGAGCGCACCGAAGCAGTTCCTGCACTACTTCACAGAGCCCGACAGACCGCAGATCAAGTCCGAGAGAAATCTTGAGGGCGGCATGGCTGTATCTATCGGCAGACTCAGAGAAGACACACAGTACGACATCAAGTTCGTTTGTATGTCTCACAACACGCTCAGAGGCGCAGCAGGCGGCGCAGTTCTCCTTGCAGAGCTTCTTGCGGCTAAGGGCTACTTTGACTGATACAATTGATATCTTAACGATATTGTTTACGGGGCTTTCGTCTATGGGAAGCCCCGTCTTTTTTAATGGAAAATTGAAAATGGAAAGTTGCGGTTCGCCTCGCTTTGCTCGGCGTTTTTATAATGTGGAATGTGGAAAGTGAAAAGTGAAATGAAGGAACTCGCCTGCGGCGAGTTGGATTTGTATTAACTATACATTGCTCCGCTGACGAGAGATATGTATTAAGTTTGAATACACCAACATAAAAACAAGCACGAAGTGCTTCTGACATTCGACATTCCACTTTCCACATTCCACATTAATAAAAGTGAGCGTTTCCTCAATTTACAATTGCAATTAATTGACAATTAAAAATAGTTTTTTCTTTGCACAGTAATTGACATAATTTTCGTAATGTGCTAAAATAATATTGTAATTTTTGATAAAAAAGGAATGATACTAATGATAAATTTTCTTCTGTCCGGCTGTAATGGCCGTATGGGTCAGGCTATTGCCGAAAATGTAACGGAGCGCAGCGATATTTCGCTCGTCTGCGGCGTAGATTCTTACCTCGGAAAGACAAACAGCTTCCCCGTTTACCCCGATTTTACGGGCATTAACGAGAAGGTCGATGTTATCATAGATTTCTCGAACCCGTCCGCTCTTGACGGACTGCTCGAGTATGCGCTCGGCAACAATATCCCCTGCGTGCTCTGCACAACGGGCTACAGCGACGCTCAGCTTGAAGCTATCAACAAGGCTTCCGAGAAGATCGCAATTTTCCGTTCGGGCAACATGTCGCTCGGCGTGAATCTCCTTATAGAGCTTGCGAAAATGGCTTCAAAGGTGTTCGGACTTGATTACGACGTTGAGATAGTTGAGAAGCACCACAAAATGAAGCTCGACGCACCCTCCGGTACGGCTATCATGATCGCAGACGGCATTGCATCTGTTCGCACGGACGAGCCGGAATACATCTACGACCGCCACAGCGTGCGCAAAAAGAGAGATACACGTGAGATCGGCATAAGCTCTATAAGAGGCGGCACGATCGTAGGCGAACACGACGTTATCTTCGCAGGAAACAACGAGGTCCTGACTATCTCTCATCAGGCGCAGTCAAGAACACTCTTCGCAGTAGGCGCAATCAACGCCGCCGCTTTCCTCGCAGACAAGCCGGCAGGCAACTACGATATGTCTGATCTGCTGAAGGAAAGATACTAACTCTATCCGAAACCATATCTATATAGAAAACATGTCAAATTGAAAATGGAAAATGGAAAATTTCGGAGTCGCTTCGCTCCTGTTTTTTTATAGAGAAACTATCAATAAAAAAGATTTTTCTCTACAGCGAACACAGCCGAGTTTATAATAATTAATATAATCAAGCACGGAGTGCTTCCTCAATTTTCCATTTTCAACTTTCCATTTTCAATTTGAGAGAAGGAGCAAAGGTTATGGACGACCGAGGCAGTAACAGGGGGAAAGGAAAAAAGTTCCCTTACAACAACCGCCAGATAAGCTGGATGGATTTTAACCAAAGAGTTATGGAGGAGGCTTTTGAGAAGGAAAATCCCGTTATGGAACGTGTGAATTTTCTTTCCATCACTGCTTCAAATCTCGATGAATTCATGATGGTTCGAGTTGCGGGCGTTATAGATCAGATGGAACACGGCTCTAAGGAGGCCGACCTGTCGGGTCTTACGCCGAGACAGCAGTACACGAAGCTTTCGGAGAAGATCCACGAGTTTTCCGACAAGCAGTACAGCTGCCTTAACCACTCTATCCTTCCGGTACTGAAAAAACATGGTATTTTCATCAGAAAGATGAAAGAGCTTACCGAGAAGCAGCGTGCGTTTACCGATAAATATTTCAACAAGGTCATCTTCCCCGTGCTCACTCCTATGGCGGTAGACCCGAGCAGACCTTTTCCGCTGCTTCTTAACAAGAGCCTAAACATTGCGATTAGACTTACCGACGACGAAAACGAGACATTTTTCGCCGTAATGCAGGTGCCGAGCGTTCTGCCGAGGTTTATCGAACTGCCGAAAGGCGAAGACGGCGAGCGTGATTTCGTTCTGCTTGAAAACATCATCATCTCACGGCTCGACGAGCTGTTTGAGCTGTTCCGCATAAAGGCGTACTGTCCGTTCCGTATCACACGAGACTCCGATCTCGACATTGACGAGGACACCGACGATCTTTTAAGCGAGATAGAAAAGTCGATCAAGCAGCGCAGACGAGGCAAGCCTATCCGCCTTGAAATATCTTCAAAGTGCGACAAGCAGCTTCGTGAGTTCCTTATCGAGATGCTCGATGTTGACGAAAGCGAGATATACGAATGCAGAGGACCGCTCGATCTTACGTTCCTGTCAAAGTTTGCAAAGATATCGGGCAGCGAGTCGCTTTCTTTCAAGCCGATAAAGCCTGTCTCCCCCTGCCCCGAATTTTACGGCTATTCAGATATTTTTGAGGCTATCAGGGAGAAAGACAGATTCGTTCACCACCCGTATGAAAGCTTCGACAGCGTTCTTACATTCGTGCGTGAGGCGGCAAAGGACGAAAAGGTTCTTGCTATCAAGCAGACGCTCTACCGTGTGAGCGGCAACTCCCCCATCGTGGCGGCGCTTATCAAGGCTGCCGAAAACGGCAAGCAGGTAACAGTGCTTGTGGAGCTGAAAGCACGTTTCGATGAGGAAAACAATATCCACTGGGCAAAGAAGCTTGAAAAGGCAGGCTGCCACGTTGTTTACGGTCTCAGCGGACTTAAAACGCACTGCAAGATATGTCTTGTTGTGCGCAGCGAAGACGACGGCATTCGCAGATATCTGCACATGGGTACCGGCAACTACAACGACAGCACGGCACGCTTCTACACCGACATGGGGCTTTTTACATGCAAGGAAGAATTCGGCGAGGACGCATCGTCGCTGTTCAACGTACTTACAGGCTACTCCATACCGCCGCAGTACAATAAATTCATCGTAGCGCCGCACGGAATGCGCACGTTCTTTGAAAACAAGATACAAAACGAGATCGAAAACGCAAAGAACGGACTTCCCTCGGGCATTACGGTAAAGATCAATTCGCTCGTAGACCCTGCGATAATCAAGCTGCTTTACGACGCATCAAAAGCAAACGTACCCGTGCGGCTCATCGTCAGGGGAATATGCTGCCTTATACCCGGCATTGAAAAAACGAGCGAAAACATAGTCGTTCACAGCATAGTCGGGCAGCTTCTTGAACACAGCAGAATGTTCCGCTTTGAAAACGGCGGCGAGCCTGAGATGTACCTCGGCTCCGCAGACTGGATGCAGCGCAATCTTGACAAGCGTGTAGAGCTTGTCTTCCCCGTTGAAGATGAGGACATACATAAAAGATGCGACGAGATACTTGAAATACAGTGGAACGACAACGTAAACACACGCATACAGCTTCCCTCCACCGACTACGTGATGATTAGCAGAAGAGGCAAAAAAGCACACAACTGCCAGCAGGAGTTCGCCGCCCTCGCCAAAAAAGCGCTGAAGAAGCGAATTGCGGAGGAAGAGCAAAAGTCGGCGCAAAGCTAAGGAACCACTGAATAAATCACGCCCTACGGGCTGAGCACCCATCTTGCTTGCATCTTTTTGTCATATTGCACTCAACTCCCTTGAAATACGTCAGTA
>CACZYP010000071.1 GCA_902785425.1 uncultured Ruminococcus sp.
TGACGTATTTCAAGGGAGTTGAGTGCAATATGACAAAAAGATGCAAGCAAGATGGGTGCTCAGTCCGCAGGACGTGATTTATTCAGTGGTTCCCAAGGTCAAAGTTTCCTGAAAAACTCCGCCGCATTGGCGTAGTCGCCGAGCATGGTGTTGCCCTCGTTCGCAAAAATGAGGAGTATACCGATAATTATTGTTATCACCATTGCCGCTGCCGTAAATGCGTATGCCGCTTTATACTCTCTGTCCGATCTTTTTCTGATATTTGCAAGAACGTCAAATATGACTATAAGTGCAAACAGAAGCGCCGGGAAAAGGATATCTGCCGTGTAGCGGTAATGCACGCCCGCCTTGCACATATCTATAAACGCCATAAGGACTACTGCGCAGGGCAGTGCATACAGCACACGGCGCTTGATCTTATCATCTGTTTTCGGTGCAAAAGGCAGCAGGAATGCGCCCCATGTGAGCGGATACGAGAATATACCCATCGTTCTGCCTGCGTAATTGAATCTTGTATAGCTGCCCATCTCATTCTTTGCGATGCCGATATACGGAAAAGACGAATTGAATGAAGGCTGCTGGAAGAAGTAGTGGTAGAGCGTTGCAGGAATCAGCGAAAGCTTGATAGTGTTCGCCTTTGCCTTGCTTACCGTGAGCTGGTAGTTGAAGCCGAACTCAAACGGATTCTCAAAGCGTGCGTTGTTGTACGCCATTATCAATGCTGCGCCGATGAATATCGGAACGCCTATTGCTGAGGCGTAAAAGATCTTCTGCTTTACGCTGTCCTTACTGCCCGTCATGATATCGAGAGCCGGGATAATTCCGATAAAGCAGTACAGAAGCATCGTCGGACGTGAAGCCGCAGTAAGTGCGCAGGCTATACCCGCAAGCGCAAGAAGCACAAGTCTCGGCACGAACTCTGTTGTATAGTACGCTTTGAACAGGAAGTACAAAAACGCCGCCGTACACGCAGCACCCGAAATAACCGCTATGAAGTAGAACTGCGCCTCGGAGGTTATCGCAAGCATGGAAGAGCCGAATATCAGTGCGACCTGACCGAGTATCACAAGCACCGCAGGACGTTCCTTACAGAATTTTTTCAAAAACAGACCGTACAAAAGCGATATGAACACGATAGCGTGAACGCAGAGTATCGCAGAGGCAAACAGTGCCGACGGTACTTTTTTCGTAAGTATCCACACGGGGTAATACACAGTAAAGATCGGCGCTGCGCCGAAATACGAATAGTATTTTCCGTTATAGTAAGCTCTGTCCCAGAATTTGCCGTGCAGATCGTTTGCGTTGCGTTCGCTTCTGTCGTAAGGGTCGGAAACAGCTTCAAGCTTTGATGTATCATAATCGATAGCAAGATCTGTCCTGCCGTCAAGGAACGCATCAAACAGCTGCGTATACTGATCCTGCTTCGTAACGTTATCGGGCATAGTCATAAGCAGAGCCTCGCCCGAAAGCGACGAGATGATGCTTACCGAGAAAAGAACAAAAACACTCAGCACGGCGGCGCACGTTTTCACGCACTTAAGTCCGTCATCACTCAGCATACGCTTCCACAAGCCGAAGTAAATGCAGATCATCGCAGCGAATACAGAAAGGAAGCGAATTATACTGAAACGAAAATCGGGTACGGTATTTACCTTTGCTTCCGTGATCTTTATCGTTTCGTCACAGGAGATCTTTATAGTATCCACCTTGCCGTATGACGAAAGGTCAACGAAATTGCGGCAGTTTTCGCCTGTTCTCATCTGAACAGCAGCCTTATTGTAGCCGAAAGCATCGTCCAGCCTGAAATTATCGTCATTGAACGAAACAGTCACATCTACATACTCAAAACGGCTGCCGTACAGTGTGAGCATGATGTTTTTCATCTCCGTGTCAACATCCCGGAAATAAGCAGGCTCGTTCTTTGATACGATCGTATAATTGCTCATTTCGGGTGTTCCTATCGGCAGGTCTTTCGTTTCGCCGCCTGCAAATATCATGCCGACCGCCGAATGATTAGCTATAAGCAGCTCGACGATGAGCGAAACTGCAAGCATTATAAATACGATAACGTAATTATCCTTGCGAGTTCTCGTTTTTTTCGGACGATCCTCCGACACATTGTCGCTTGCAGGCTTTTGAGACGCTTCTTTCAGGGCGGTACTCCCCCCTGCGTTCTTATTTTTGTTCTTGCTCATTGCAGAAATACTCCTCTCAAAAAGACGCTCCCATTACGGAAGCGTCTTTAATAACATGATGTTTATACCGGCTCGCCGTTGTAGCGGTAGCCGTTCTCGCCGTCGTTGTAGATCTGACCGTCGTCATAGCTGTAGAACGAGTAGCCGCCCGTATAGTCGTTTTCAAACCAATAGCCGTTAGTGCTCGGCGCATTGCCGTCTCTGTTACGGTTTGAACGATTGTTGCCGTTACCGTTTCCGGTGCCGTTTTCGTTATCGCCCTCTTCTCTTGAAGAAGGATCTTCTTCGGAAGGCTGACTTGTTGCCCAGCCGTAACCCTCGGCAAGCTCTGTGTCGGTCTCTGTATCTGTTTCTGTATCGTCCTCGCCGCTGCGCTCGGTGTCGCTGTCGTCGCCCTCTGCCGTCACACGGGAGGCGTTGCCGGAAGAACCGTCCTCGTGCTTGTAGATGATATCTGCGTCGGGCAATGCTTCAACAAGCATTTCGTACTCGTCTCTTGAAATTCCCGTTTCGGCAACATCGAGAGTTTTGAGTCCCGTGCAGTACGTAAGGTTTTCAAAATCGGTGATCTCGTTGCCCGAAACGTTGAGAGACTCCATAAAGGTCATTCTCTTGAGGAAGTAGACTTCTGTCACCTTTGTGTTCGAGATATCGAGTTCCACCATGTTGGTGATATTTCTGATAGGTCTTACGCTCGATATTTTCGTTCCGCTGAGCTTAACATTGCTTAAGTACGTCATATTCTCCAGAACGGAGATATCGGAAAGCTTCGGCATATCGAGGGAAAGTATCCTGATATTGGTAAGCTCCGAAAGAGCATCGATATTCTTTGCCTTGTCGCTTGTAAGATAAAGCTCCTTCATAGCGGTAAGCTCCGAAAGCGGCGAAAGGTCATCGCAGCTCGGACAGTCAACTCTGAGCACCTGGAGCTTCGGCATATACTTCACAGCGCCGAGACCTTTGACGTCGCCGCCCGTTACCATCAGCGATGTGAGGTTTTTGAGCGAGCTGAGCTTTATGATATCGTTGATGCCGTTGTTCGAGATATCGAGCGTTTTGAGCTGGATAAGATCGGAAACGTAGCTCAGGTTGTCGAATTCGCAGTTTGAGATCGTAAGATTGCTTATCTGTGTGAGCGAGTTAAGACCCGAATAGCTTCGTATCTTACAGTCGGAGATAGTTACCGTTTCAAGGTACGGGCAGTCAACGAGCGGCTCAAAGGAATCTATGACCGTGTCTGAAAGCTCGACCGTTGTTACAGCCTTATTGAAAAATACGTTTCCGAAAATGAACTCCTCTTTTGCGTAGGGGCTTTCGGCCGCCGGAACGTCGTTTGTACTCGGCAACATGCTGACTACACCTACCGAAGATGTATCATTCTGTGAAGCGGCGGACTCGGTGCCGCCGTTCTTCTCGCATGCGGCGAGAGAGGCAACAGACACTGCGGCGCAGAGCGCACAGCATACAATTTTAAGCGAATTGTTCATAACACACCTCTATCAGTACCAATTATCTTCATCGTAGTCATATTCGTAATCGTATCCGTCGTCGTAACCGCCGTTGTAGCCGCCGTCATCGTCGGGGATACCGTCACCGTCTTCATCGACAAAGCTTGATGTGCTGTCACTGTCTTCGTACAGGCCAAGCTCGTCTGCGCTGCTTTCCGAGCCGTCGGAATCGCTCTCGGCGTCCTTTTCGGAGTCCTTCTCCTCTTCGGAGTCGCTGTCTCTCTTCTTTTTCCTGCTTGCAACGTCATCATCGTCCTCGTGCCTGTTGAGCTCGTAATCGGTAACGATGTAGCTGCTTTCCACCTTGCAGTCCTTGAGGATTATCATGATCTTCACGACCTCGTCTCTCGTGAGGTTCGTATCGGTGATATCAAGCTCTTCAAGGCTGTACATATCAAGGATCGGCGAGATATCCTGCGGGCTTATAGCCTTCATATCAAAGCGTTTGAGAGTTGTAAGATTCTCAAGGAATCTTATATCTGTAAGCGTGTTGCAGGACACTGTCAAATCTTCAAGACCGGAAAGCGACGAAAGCACCGTTCCGTCGGAGATCGCATTGCTGCCGATGTTCAGATACTTGAGATTGTTCATGCTTGCGATCGGAGATATATCCGAAATAAGATTTGATTCAAGATTGATGCTTTCAAGACTGCGGCAGTTTTCAAGCTCGGCAATGCTGTCGATAAGGTTGTTCGAGAAATTTACAGTCTTGATGTGCGGCAGCTTTTCGATACCGCTGAGATTCTTTAAATTTGCGTTGATGATCGAAAGGCTTTCAAGAGAAGTAAGACCCGAAATAGTTTTAAGGTCGCTCATGTCGCTCTTGCCTATAACGATAGCTCTCAGGTCGGTAAGATTTTCCAGAAATCTCAGATCGGTCAGATTAGACGAAAGCACGCCGAAATACTGGAGCTTACTGCACTTGGAAATGAAATCGAGATCCTCGGCAGTAAATGTTACATCGCCGAGCTGAAGCTCGGTAACGTTCTGATCGAATGTCACCTTTCCGATCTTATATTTGGCGACGCCCGACGCAGCCGTATCGGAGGTCGAAACAAAACCTGATATCGGTGCAGGCGTATCGGGAGATTCCTTATTCGGACCCTTATCCTTGCAGGCCGCCATGGAAACGAGCATACTTATTGCCAGCAGAGAACACACTGCCTTCTTTAAATATCTCATTATGATCTTCCTTTCAAAATTTAAAGCGGAACAAACCGCAGTATATTACAATCACGTACAATTATAATATAATCGACGGCATAAATCAAGTATAACAACAAACCTTTTACATTTTACCGCAAAAAAATTACACAAAATTCACATTCAGTATATTTATCGGGGGATTATTTCCACATTTTTACAAATTCGACAATGACCTTTGCCGATGTGTCGGCTGCCATTTTAGCGAAAGTCATATAATCCATATGAGAATTATCGTCTCCGCCGTCGGACATTGCACGCATTATCGAGCAGGGCACCTTGTTGATATAGCATGTGTGAACGACCGAAGCGCCCTCCATCTCGCAGGCGGAAGCGCCGAACTGCTCTACAAGGAATTTTTTCTTCTCTGTCGTATTGACAAATTCATCTCCCGTTGCGATAGTGCCTACCTTATGCTTTATGCCGAGCGACTTTACAGCCTGTTCGAGAACAGCAGTCACCTTTTCATCGGTAGGAAGGTACACAAGATCGATTCCCGAGATAAGACCTCTCTCGTCGCCGAGGGGCGTTGTATCCATATCGTGCTGAACGGCATTCTTTGCAATAACGATCTCGCCTATAGTCAGATCCTTATCGAGAGCGCCTGCAATGCCTGCGTTTATCATAATTGCAGGCTCGAATTTCAGGATCATCGTCTGCGCACAAACTGCCGCAAACACCTTGCCTACTCCGCAGCGTGCTGCAACGATCGTTTTTCCTGCAAGCTCGCCGTGAACGAACTTCATGCCGGCTGTCTCGTGAATCTCAACGCCTGTCATTTCCTTTTCGATATTTTCAAGCTCCATATCAAGAGCTACGATGATGCCTATATCTGTTTTGCTCATATTGTTTTGCTCCTCTCTTATATATGCAGAAGTTAAAAAATTCCAATTGATAATGGACAATTATGGATTCGCTCCGTTTTCAAATGGAAAATTGAAAATGGAATGGCGAATGTCGGAACTCGCCTGCGGCGAGTTGGATCTGTATTATTGCTGTACCAATTAAAACTTGAATTATTTAAACCATATGAGAAATTTTTCTTTTATACTCCCTCAGTCTCGGCTGCCGTCTCGGTCGTGGCACTGCGGAGCATTGAACTGTAATGAGGGAATGAGTATAGCAGGTTGAATTTATACAATGGTTTATTCAAGAATCAATCGGGAGATCAATAAAAACAACAATTCCGCTTTCCGAATATTATAAAAACGAAAAAGCACTTGCAAAGAACTGCAAGTGCTTACTGGTGCCGATGGCCGGACTCGAACCGGCACGGTATCACTACCGGTGGATTTTGAGTCCACTACGTCTGCCAATTCCATCACATCGGCTTATGGCGGAGAGATGGGGATTCGAACCCCAGATACGGCGGAAACCGTATACATGATTTCCAATCATGCTCCTTCGGCCAGCTCGGACACCTCTCCGTACGCACCGAGGGTTATTTGTCAAGGCTTTTTTGAAAATTTTTTCAAAAAGTTTTTTGCAAAGCTATTTCCGTCATCTTCTCCGTCCTGCACCTGCACTCCTGACGGGTAAGTTTTGCCCATCTGAGCGGGCATTGTTCCCTGTGCGGAGGGCGCATATCCGCCGAGCGAACGGGGTCCTGCGGGACGTGCATCCTTAAAGGAATCTGCATTGAACGTTTTGATAGTCTTGCCTACTGTGTTCGGGAAATTGACTGCTGCAATGTTGTTGCGCATCATAAATCCCGAAATGCAGCCGAGCATCTCCTTGCTTGCAGCTGCGTCCTTGCCGTCAAGGTAAAGGATAACATCGCACGAACCGCCGATCATTCTCATCGGAACATTGCCGTACTTTTCGTTCATCTCGGCTTTGAGAGCCTCGAACTCGTCGGTCACGTTGTTCATGAGCTGACCGTAGAAGATCACCTCTATGTCGTCCTTTACAGGCGAAAGCATCTTGCCGACCACGTTGTAGCCGTGATGCAGTGTTGTAAACATATTGTGGCTTGTCTGATTAACGCCGTTTACAAAGATCTCGGTAAGCTTCGGAAGAACAGCGTACTGCTCAAACGGTACCTTCGGCTCTTCGTATACCGGCTGCGGCGGCGCCTGCTGCTGAACGGGCTGCGGCTGGGGCTGCTGTGCAGGCTGCTGTGCCGGCTGCTGCTGCTGAACTGCTGCCTGCTGGCGCTGCTGCTGACGCTGACGGAAAAATCCGCCTCTCTGCGCCGGTGCAGGCTCCGGCTCGGGCTCGGGTTCGGGTTCCGGCTCAGGCTCCGGCTCTTCGGGAAGCATTGCAATTGCTCCGAAGCCGTTTGATATCATGAAATTGCCTACCATGCCCAGGCGTTCTTTGACCTGCGCTGCGTCCAAGTCTCCTATATCTATAAGAAGGCTGATGAACTTTTCGGTAAATCTGAGCTTTGAGCGGCCGAATTTTTCGATGAAATCTGCCTGAAAATCTTCCGCCTGCTGCATGTCTTCAATATATACGTCTCCGTAAAAATAAAACTCGATTGTAGGATCGACAGGTTCTCTGACCTTACCTCTCACCTCGTAGCCGTAAAAAAGCGCCGTAAAGGTAGCGTCATCTACCATTTCGATGCCCGAGGCAACAAATACATCGGATAACTCTTTTACCTGCATTATCTCAACTCCTTAACTGTATTCAAAAAACGTTAATGACTCTGCATGTATACATTATTTGATCTTCCAAACTTATTTTATCACGTTGTACAAAACAAAGAATGAATTTTTATTAAATAATTATTACTCACTTGGTTATTTTCGTACCTGTCACGCAGTTTACCTATTACCATCTTTAACATTATACAAAATTTTATTGCACATTGCAATAATTTCTTTGAATTTTCTCAACTATATTTTTATCATTTTTATGTTTATATTGCCGAAAAATATAAGTCTTACCATTTTTTATACCACTTTGCAAAAACTTATTGTTATTTTTATCCAAATCTGTTATAATAATATATAACTTACCCATCACAAATAATGATCCGCTTTTTTTCTTAAAAGAATCAAGCGAAGCAAAGATCATGCAACCGATGAAAATTTTAAAAAAGGTGGTTATTCATATGGCTTTGGTAAAAGGATTCAAAGGGTTACGTTTCGATACGGCTAAAACGGGCGGCATTGAAAATGTTGTTTGTCCGCCGTATGACATCATCAGCGAAGAGCAGCGTCTTGCTTACATTAAAAACTGCGAGTACAACGTTATCAGGCTCGAACTTCCAAAGGGCAGCGACCCTTACAACGAGGCGAAGCGCACGCTCGACGAATGGCTCGAAAAGGGTATTCTCAAAAGAGAAGACAAGGACGCAGTTTATATCTACGAAGAGGAGTTCACCGCTTACGGAGAGCGCAGAAGCGTTAAGGGCTGCATAGTAAGGGTGAAGATAGAGGAATTTGAAAAGGGCGTTATCCTCCCCCACGAGTTCACTCTTTCAAAAGCGAAGGAGGATCGCCTCAACCTCATGAAGGCGACGAACTGCAATTTCAGCCAGATCTATGCGCTGTATGCAGATGAAGAACAGCGCACCGTGAGCAAGCTCGACAAGCTGTCGGCAGGAAAGCCCGACACAGAGCTTACCGACAGCGACGGCGTTACGCACAGAATGTGGATCGTCACAGACGAAGCGGACGTGGCTTCAATATGCGGCGACTTTACAGACAGAAAGCTCTATATCGCAGACGGTCACCACCGCTACGAAACGGCTCTCAACTACCGCAGATACCTTCGTGAGCAAGGCATTGCAAAAGAGGGCGACGCCTGCGACTATCAGATGATGATGCTCGTCAACATGGAGCATCCGGGGCTTGTCGTTTTCCCGACGCACAGGATCGTCAGAGATCTTGCATCGTTTTGCGCCGAAGCTGTAAAAGACGCATGCAAAGAGTATTTCGAACTTACGGAATTTGACGGCACCGACAGCATCGAACCCGAGCTTCGCCGCCTTTACGACGACGGCAAAAAGGCATTTGCAATGTACACAGGAAGCGGGAAATGGACGCTTCTCACGCTGCGTGACATTTCGGTAATGAAAACTCTCCTGCCGAACGTGAGCCGAGCTTCACAGGAGCTTGATGTTTCCGTTCTGCACACGCTTGTGCTTGAAAAGCTCATGGGCATCGACGCCGAAAACATGGCAAAGCAGATCAACCTGACATACGTAAAGCAGTCGCAGGATGCACTCAACGCCGTAGACAGCGGCAAAGCAAACTGCGCATTTATTCTCAATCCGACAAGGATAAGCGAGATAGCGGCAGTATCCTCCGCAGGCGAAAAAATGCCCCAGAAATCGACCTACTTCTACCCGAAGCTCATCACAGGACTTGTTATCAACTCTCTCGATTAACAGCGTAAAGATCACTTTTTAATGTGGAGAGTGGAATGTGGAAAGTGGAATGTAGGAACTCGGCTTCGCCGAGTTGGATTATATCAGCTATCTCAAGTTCACACTTCATTCGTTGCCGAGAGAAAACTATAATGTCTGAATAAGCTAATATAAATCAAGCACGCAGTGCTTCCGCCATTCGCCATTCCACTTTCCACTTTCCACATTCAAATAAGGGCGACTCCACATTCCACACTCAATAAAAAGTTCCGCTCAGGATAATTCCCGAGCGGATTTTATTATGCTTCAAAGAAGCTCATTACGTTTTTATAAGTGTTTTCGTTCACAAGCACGACCTTAAAGCCTGCTTTTTCGGCTGTTTCGGCGGCGGGTCTTGAGTCTTCAACTACGAGCGTTGTCTGCGGCGTGGTGCCTGTAAGCTCGCATGCTTTCAGAAAGACGTCGGGCTTGTTCTTGCCTGCCCCTACATCGCTGCACGAGATCACGCCTGCAAATTTGTCGTATATCCCCGTTTTGCGAAGCGCCATTTCGATCATATACCGCTGCGTGGCTGTCGCTATCGCCATAGGTATCCTGCGCATTGCAAGTTCCTCCAAAAGCGCACCCATGCCCGGCAGAAGCTCGACTTCTCTTTCGTAAAAATCTATAATCCGCTGATGTTCACGGGCGATCATCTCCTCTGCGGTGAGCTTTATGCCGTAGTTTTTCTGCAAATACGCCGCACTTTCTGTGATCGTCATCGGGGTGAGAGCTTCTATCAGTTTCGGGGAACGGTCATCTACGCCTGCCATTTTGAGCACATCGAACACCGTGCTTTCCCAGAAGCCCATTGAATCGAGCAGCGTTCCGTCTGCATCAAAAATAATACCGTTTATCATACTTCAAGCACCGCTGCTCCGCCGTGAGCAAGAGCCGTCCCGTCAAGGCTGCGCGAGTAAACAACATTCTTGTATTCGCCCGTATCGTACTCGATACCGGACTGATTGAGGATCACACGGTAAGTCTTGTTATCGCTTGATTTCTCATATACGATAACTCTGTCGCTGCCGCTTTTTACGAAATCAAGCTTTCCGCAGCGAAGCTCCGGTATATCCCGGCGAATAGATATGAGCTTTTTCATCTCGGCGATACGGTCGTCGCAGTCGCCTTTTTCTATCTGTTTCCAGGGCATACAGCGGCGGCAGTCGGGGTCGTGACCGCCTTCAAGGCGAACCTCGGTGCCGTAATAGAAGCATACGGAACCGTTAAGTGTGAACATCGTAAGAAGCTCCTGATAAAATGCGTCCTCATCGCCTTCGCACTTTGTTATAAGGCGCATCGTATCGTGAGAATCGAGCAGGTTGAACATAACGTTGCCCGTCTGCTCGCAGTATCGGTCGAAGCACTCGTTGACGCCGTACATAAACTCAAGAGCCGTCATAGATTCGTTGCGCCAGAAGCTCTCTATCGTCTCCTGGAGAGAGTAGTTCATAACTGCGTCGTACTCATCGCCACGAAGCCATGGCAGCGAATTGTGCCATATCTCGCCCACAATATAGAAATCGGGCTTTATAGCAAAGAGCGCTTCTCTCAGCTTCTTGTTGAACTTGTGAGAAACCTCATTTGCAACATCAAGGCGCAGAGCGTCGATATCATATTCTTTGACCCACCTGCGGCAAACATCAACAAAGTAGTCGATAACTTCGTCATTATTCGTGTTGAGCTTCGGCATGCCGTCAACAAAAGCAAATGAGTAATACTCGTTTCTGCGAGCCTTTCCGCCGAGCTTTGAGAACGGATATTTATGTATCATGAACCAGTCGAAATATTTCGAGTCATGACCGTTTTTCAAAACGTCCTGCCATGCGAAAAAGTCTGTTCCGCTGTGGTTGAAAACGCCGTCGAGCATCACACGGATGCCCCTTTTATGAGCCTCTTTAACGAGCGATATCATATCGTCACGGGTGCCGAACTGCTCGTCTATTTTAAGGTAATCGGTCGTGTTGTATTTATGGTTCGAGGTACTTTCATTCAACGGCGTAAAATAGATGCCGCTCACTCCGAGATCCTTTAAGTAATCGAGCTTGCTTTCAACGCCTTTGAGGTCGCCGCCGTAAAGCTGCATATTCGTGACCGTCTGCTTCGGCGACGCCCATTTGCGGTATTTAAGTCCGGTATTCTTGCCGCTCGAACAGAAACGATCGGGGAATATCTGATACCAGATAGTTTCGTTGATCCACGAAGCAGGCTTGATTATATCGGCGGAGTTCATCCAGGGAAAATAGAAATCCTGCCGTCTGCCCTTATAGGACGCAAACTGACCGGGAGTTTCAAAACCGCTTTCGATATAGTAGAACTCCTCCTTGCCGCTTTTCAGGATAAAGAAGTAGCGGCAGCGCTTGAACTTCGGCTCGACAGTCGCCTCCCACACCTTATGGCGCAGAAGACGGGAGCTGTGTTCCATCTCTGTATGCGTGCCGTTCCAGCCCATATCGCTGCCGAAAAGGCCTGCGTCAAACGGATCGCCCCATACAAGCGTTACGGAATCGACATCGTTTCCTGTGTGAAGCTTTATTCTGAGCCTGTTGTCATCGAGCGGATAGCAGTAATTATCGGTAGAAATATGATAAACAGCGGATAAATTCATAAGAATTCCCCCAAATCGTTTGATTTTACCTATAATTATACATACAGCCGATAATTAAGTCAATGATTTGAACGAATTTAAAAATTCTTTTTCGGTGTAAGAATTTTGAGTGTGAATGATGCGCTCGCTTTTTTGAATGTGGAATGTGGAAAGTGGAATGGCGAATGTCGGAGTCGCTTCGCTCCTGATTTTTATATTGGCATTCTTAAGGAACCACTGAATAAATCACGTCCTGTGGACTGAGCACCCATCTTGCTTGCACCCCAAGGGCACTTGTAACACATGCCGATCGGTCTGCGCCTT
>CACZYP010000072.1 GCA_902785425.1 uncultured Ruminococcus sp.
GCTCAGTCGGTAGAGCGCATGACTGTTAATCATGATGTCACTGGTTCGAGCCCAGTTGGGGGAGCCAAAACAAAGATCCTGTCTTTTGGACAGGGTCTTTGTTATTATATAACCTGCCAAATGGAAGCATGGGAACATGATACGGGAGTTAAGCTCCCTGAGCTGTATTAAGAGTGGCTTCGTTTTACCGGACAATGCCGGGAAGTATTTTTATATTATCTTTCGCCGCCGGAATTATGCTTGTTGGAGAAGATGTTGGAGAATGCCTTTTAATGTTTTCTATAGGAAACAAGCCGTTTTGTTATTAATAATATGGAAGAAGGTCAAGTAGAAAAGGAGTACAATGATTTTTAAGAGTTTTTGTATGATGCTCTTGAACTATTATTTTCAGAAAAGCAACTTGAACTACTGTACCTTTATCATTGTTTTCTAAATATAAACCCGTTCATTGCATTGGACGGGTCTTTTTTTATTGTTTTGTTGCATAGTTGCATACAACTTTTGACTTGTTTGGTTGTATAAGTGAATTGGTATTCTTGCAATAATCATAATTCATATCGTATTAAACAAAACAGGAGGAGTAAAACTATGTACACATTTACAGCAGACACAAGTAATATCAACCGAATAGGGTACGCAGGAGAGAATGAGACACGGCAGATCGTTTTTGAGTATCCGGCTGACTGGCTTAACGTGTATCCCGAAGGAGAGATCGAGCTTCACGTAAAGCGAGCGGGAGACGCTGCTGTTTACAAGGCTCAGCAGACTTTGACCGATGACACAGATCATACATTGACATGGACGGTTACAAGTGCCGATACGTCTTACAGCGGTTCCGGGGAGGTGCAGCTTTGCTGCATAGAGAATGGACGAATAGTGAAGTCGCAGAAATATCAGACACATGTTGCACCTTCAACGGCAGCTGTCACACCGGTGGCTCCGCCGCCCGAAACTATAATAGAGCAGGCAGTCATCGATTATATCACACAGCACGTAGATGTTGTTGTCGTTCGTGATACGGGCGAGGCAGGGCAGGTTCTTCAGTCAAACGGCGATGGTACATACAGCTGGCAGACTGTTTCCGATCCTGTTGTTGACAATAACGGCGGTGTGTGTATTGTTCCTGCGGCGGTTCTTGCTCGTCTGGCTCGTGCGATCAGAGATAAGACGAACTATGAGGGCGAACTCAATATTGAAACAATGGCTGATGTTCTTGAAAACGCGGACATGTGGACGACAGAGGAATATGCTCTCGGACTTGCCCCTGCGGCTGCCGAGATCACCTTATCGGTAGGCACTTTGCCGGCGTATGCTTTTTATGGTCGTTCCCATATAGCAAAGGTCAATCTTCCTTACTGCGGCAGGATCAATGATAATGCTTTCGTTAATTCCACCGTTTCGATAGTAGATGCGCCGAATGTCGTCTACATTACAAAAAGTGTTTTTAACACAGCAACATCACTTACTTCTGTTAGCATGCCAAAGTTACAGACAATTTCGGATGTAAGTAATTTTTACGGATGCACATGTTTATCGGAAGTGTCGTTTCCCGAGCTTAAGTATATTGCAGGAACGACTTTTCAGAACTGTATTTGTTTGAACAGTGTATATTTACCAGAAGTAGTAAATGTTACCGGTCTCAACGCAACAACGGACAGCGTTTTTAATGGCTGCCGTTCCTTAGAGCGTATGGAGCTTCCGAAATTCGAGGGAAAGATCAGAACTACATGGTTCGACGCTTGCTATAACCTGCGTGAGATAATCATGCCTCATCTGAAAGGTATTCAGGGAACTAATAATTTCCGAAACTGTTACGCTTTGGAAAAACTATATTTACCAGAGTGTGATTATTGGGCTTCGACCAATTTCACAGGCTGTAACAGTCTTAAAAAGCTCTGTCTGTATAAGAAACCCTCAACGCTCGGAGCGACGGCTTTTAATGCGCCGAACCTTGAGCACATCTATGTACCGTGGGCACAGGGAGAAGTTGCAGGCGCACCCTGGGGCGCTCCGGCAGGCTGCACTGTGCATTACAATACTCGGTATGATGAAAACGGCGAGCCGGTATTGTCCTGATACGGTGAAAACTTCCGGGAAATAAGTTTCATATGAACAGGTAAAATAATAGCTTTAATTATAATATTTTGCCATTGACAAACGATTCGATTAATGATAAAATGTTGAAAGTGAAATTGAAAGTCGTTTTCAGATTTGTATAATATAGGAGTTTTTTGAAAGACAATGGATATGAATAATATAATTAAAAGCAGCATTGCGGCAGCTTCGGCAGCTTCGGTTCTTCTGGCGTCCTTTACGGGCTGTTCTTTCGACGGAACTGTTTCCGATGAGCAAAAAGAAACTGTTGATACACCTGCGAAGATCAGCGTCGTTACTACGATTTTTCCGCAGTATGATTTTACAAGACAGCTTGCAGGCAGCCTTGCAGAGGTTGAAATGCTTGTAGGCCCCGGCGAGGAGGCGCACACTTACGAGCCTACTCCGCAGGATATCATAAAGATCCAGGAGGCGGATATTTTTATCTATGCAGGCGGCGAGTCCGAGTCATGGGTAAACGGCATTCTCGGTTCTTTTGATACGGGTGACATGAAGATCATTGATATGATGGAGCTGTGCGAGACTGTTGAAGAAGAGCATGTTGAGGGCATGGAGGAAGAGGACGAAACGGAAACAGGCGACTCACATGAAAAGGAATTTGATGAGCATGTCTGGACGTCGGTCGGAAATGCTCAGATCATTTCTCAGGCGATAGCAGATGCTCTGTGCGAAGTTGACGAGGAAAATTCCGCAACATACAGAGAGAATTGCGAAAGATATCTTTCGGAGCTTTCTTCGCTCAAAAAGGAGATAGCTCAGACGGTAAACGGCGGCGTCCGTAAGACGCTGATCTTCGGTGACAGATTCCCTGCAAGATATTTTGTCGATGAGTTCGGTCTTGATTATTATGCGGCTTTTCCGGGCTGCGCCGAGCAGAGTGAGCCGAGCGCAGGCACGGTGGCATTTCTTGTAGATAAGGTACGAGAGGAGAATATCCCCGTTGTGTTCTATATCGAGCTTTCCAACGGCAAGGTTGCTCAGACGATCGCCGAGAGCACAAGCGCCGAAACAATGTGCTTTAATTCGTGCCATAATGTCACGATGGAGCAGTTTCTGAGCGGCGTTACCTACGTTGATCTTATGAAGCAGAATTGTGAAGCTTTGAAGAAAGCACTCTACTGATAGATTTATATAAAAAGCGGATATGCGGTTTTTGCTGCATATCCGTTTTTTTGTGTGAAGGATCATAGATCCTGTGGTCGCTTTTTATTCTTTCATCGAATGACGAATATTTCCTGTGCTCAAAAAAATAGGAGTAAAATAATAGTGAGCAGCTTAAAATGCGGCGAAAAAAGTAACGGTCGGAATATCTTACAGCGGTACTCATCGCAGGTGTGTTCCTGCCAAAAATCGCACTTGACAAAACCCGTCAAAAATGCTATGATTACAGGAAAAGAAACCGATAAAAAAGAAAAGAAGGGTGTGTTTAAAATGGCTTATTTTTTTGAAGAACCGTCGAGAACTTTTGGAGAGTATCTGCTCGTTCCCGGGTATTCGTCAAGTGAGTGCATACCGAACGCAGTCAGCCTTGAGACTCCGCTCGTAAAGTACAGAAAAGGTGAAGAGGAGTGTCCTCTTAAGATGAACATTCCTATGATCAGTGCGATCATGCAGTCGGTATCGAATGATACTATGGCTATCGCTCTTGCAAAAGAGGGCGGCGTTTCGTTTATCTACGGCTCTCAGTCTATCGAGGACGAGGCTGCTATGGTAGCAAGAGTAAAGAACTACAAGAAGGGCTTTATTACTTCCACATCGAATATTACTCCCGAAAATACGCTTAATGACGTTGTTCGCCTTAAGGCGGAGACAGGTCACAGCACAGTTGCTGTTACAGATGACGGCACGGCTCACGGCAAGCTTCTCGGCATCATCGGCAGCAAGGATTACAGACTCAGCCGTATGGACAGAAACACACTTGTTAAGGATTTCATGACTCCGCTCGACAAGCTTGTAACTGCTCCTGCAAACACAACACTTAAAGAAGCAAACGATATCATCTGGGACAACAAGCTGAATAATCTTCCGCTCGTTGACGATGAGGGTCATCTTTGCTATCTCGTTTTCAGAAAAGACTACGATTCTCACAAGGAGAACGTAAACGAGCTGCTTGACGCTCACAAGAGCTATATCGTAGGCGCAGGCATCAATACACGTGACTACGCAGAGCGTGTTCCTGCTCTCGTAGAGGCAGGCGCTGACGTTCTTTGCATCGACTCCTCAGAAGGCTTCTCCGAGTGGCAGAAGCTCACTATCGAGTGGATCAGAAAGAACTACGGCGATAAGGTAAAGGTAGGCGCAGGCAACGTTGTTGATAAGGAAGGCTTCCGCTTCCTTGCAGAGTGCGGCGCAGACTTTATCAAGGTAGGTATCGGCGGCGGTTCCATCTGTATCACCCGTGAAACAAAGGGTATCGGCAGAGGCCAGGCAACTTCCGTAATCGAAGTATGCAAGGCTCGTGATGAGTACTATAAAGAAACAGGCGTATACGTTCCCGTATGCTCCGACGGCGGTATCGTTCACGATCATCACATCACACTCGCTCTTGCTATGGGCGCAGATTTCGTAATGCTCGGCAGATACTTCTCACGCTTTGATGAAAGCCCGACAAGAAAGGTAAAGATCAACGGCACATACGTTAAGGAGTACTGGGGCGAGGGTTCCAACAGAGCAAGAAACTGGCAGCGCTACGACCTCGGCGGCGACAAGAAGCTTTCATTTGAAGAGGGCGTTGACAGCTACGTTCCTTATGCAGGCGCTCTTAAAGACGGCGTAGAGATCACAACATATAAGATCAAGTCCACAATGTGCAACTGCGGCGCACTTTCTATCCCCGAATTCCAGGAGAAGGCACGCCTTACGCTCGTATCTTCGACAAGTATCGTAGAGGGCGGCAGCCACGACGTTATCGTTAAGGACAGCGTTTTCAACAGCAAATTTGACTAATGTAAAAGCGGCAGGAAACTGCCGCTTTTTTTTAATTGAAAATGGAAAATTGAAAATGGAAAATTGCGGAGTCGCTTTGCTCCTGCTTTTTATTATAAGCTGCGGAAGGGGATAATATGGGTACATCTTTAAAAGTATATATATGGAACCACTGATTAAATCACGTCCTGCGGACTGAGCACCCATCTTGCTTGCATCTTTTTGTCATATTGCACTCAACTCCCTTGAAATACGTCAGTATTCCTGCGGTCGTTTCATGCAATCTGACTAAAATGCTTCCATATATTTTACAATATTATAATAAATAAGATAATTGCAGTATGATTAAAATAATGTAAAATGACGAAAAATAGGTGCTCTTTAACTATTGGAACATTTTTTATTCCGTATAATTAGTTTTTTTTTGAACTTTTTGTATAAATTTCTCAAAAGCACCTTTACAATTTCTGTTTTTTGTTTTATAATTACAATAAGTCTAATTGAGTGTGGACGGGAAAAGTCTGTGCTTTCACAGAGTGTTTATACGAAATTGATATAGGGTTTGAATTTGAGCACAGTTTTCCGAACATACGAATGAAAGGTTGGATCAATTAATGAGTGACGGAAATAAAATAGCAACAATAAGAGCCAAGCTTGCGGCAACGTCCGCTTACAAAAGGCTTGAAGCTCTTTTCGATGAGGGTACGTTCGCACAGATCGCCCCGTTTGCACGTTCGGGCAACGGCCCGGTCGAAGCAGCGGCAGGCCACGGCGAAGTGAACGGATGCCCCGTTTACGCATTTGCACAGAACAGCGATATCTGCGGCGGTGCAATGTCGAAGGCGCAGGCGGCTGTGCTTGCTAAGGTCTTTGAGTTGGCGCTCAAAACGGGAACTCCCGTTGTGGGCATTTACGATTCGGTCGGCGCAAGAGTCGATCAGGGCGTTGAGATGATGACGGCTTACGGTCAGCTTCTCAATTTAAGCGGCAAGCTTGCAGGCGTAGTTCCGCAGATCTCCGTGATCCTCGGACCGTGCGAAGGCACATCGGCTCTTCTTGCAGCAACAGCCGATTTCGTTATCATGAGCGAATCGGGCAAGCTTACGATCAATACAAACGGTGAAGGCGGTTCTGCCGAGGAAAACATGAAGCACGGTGTTGCCGCAGCTTGTGCAAAGGATGAGTTTGCAGCTATAGAGGCAGTTAAAGATCTTATTACGATGCTTCCTCAGAACAATCTCTCCGAAGCTTATGAAACGGAAGAGATCCCCGCTATGGATGACGGCAGCGATATTTCCGCATTCGTTGACGGCGGCAGCTTTATGGAGCTTTACGAGGGCAGCGCAAAGAGCGTTCAGGTAGGTTTTGCAAGGATAGGCGGCGACTCTGTCGGCATCGTTCGTACAACGGGCGAGATCATCGACAGAAAGGCATGCGAGAAGTGTGCAAAGCTCGTTCGCTTCTGCGACGCTTACTCTATCCCCGTTATCACACTTGCAGATTCCAAGGGCTTTGAGTGCGTTAAGTCGGCAGCAAAGCTTACGGCTGCATATGCCGAGGCAACTACTGCAAAGATCACAGTTGTTACAGGCGAAGCTTTCGGCGCTTTCTATATGGCAGTAGCCGGAACAGGTGCATCGACCGATGTTACATTTGCTCTTGACGGCGCAAGCGTTTCGCCCGTTGCTCCGGAAGCAGGCATTATAATCCTCGCTCCCGAAATGCTCAAAACAGACAAAGAGGGCAGAGCAAAGGCTGTAGAGGAGTTCAGAGCAAACGAGTGCTCCGCTCTTCGTGCCGCAGAGATGGGATATATCGATTCCGTAGTTGATAAGTCCGAGCTTAGAAATACTCTTTCAAATGCGCTTGATATGCTCGCAGGAAAGAGAGAAACAACGCTTCCCAAGAAGCACAGCACATTATAATATCAGCGGCTTTCCGCTTATGATAACAGATTGTTCGAAAGGGTGTTTACATAATGAGAAATTTGAAGATCACCGTTAATGGTGTTGTATATGACGTACAGGTTGAGGATGCAGGCGGCGCACCTGTTGCCGCTCCGGCAGCAGCCGCAGCTCCGGCTCCCGCAGCCGCTCCCGCTGCACCTGCAGCAGCTCCGGCCGCAGCAGCAAAGGGTTCCGTAAAGATCGATATCCCGATGCCCGGCACTATTGTAAGCGTTAACGTAACTGAGGGTCAGAGCGTTAAGAAGGGCGACGTTCTTGTAGTGTTCGAGGCTATGAAGATGGAAAACGAGATCCAGTCGCCTCAGGACGGCAAGGTAGCAAGCGTACTTTGCGCAAAGGGCGAGAACAAGGAGTCCGGTGCGGTTCTCCTTACTTTGGAATAAGGGGATGCCAGTAATATGTCAAAATCGTCTAAGAATAAGAAAAACAGCGGCATGACCATTAATAAGGAAGCCGCCAATACACCGAAGCCGGCAGAGACTTCAAAGCCTGCCGCTGTAGTTAAAAAGATAGGCATTACGGAGACTATTCTTCGTGACGCTCATCAGTCGCTTGCAGCGACACGTATGACAACGGAAGAAATGCTTCCCGTGCTTCCGCTTCTTGATAAGATCGGCTTCCATTCGCTCGAATGCTGGGGCGGCGCAACATTTGACTCGTGCCTCAGATTTCTGAACGAGGATCCGTGGGAAAGATTAAGAATCATAAGAAAGAACTGCCCCAACACAAAGCTCCAGATGCTTTTCAGAGGACAGAACATGCTCGGCTATCGTCACTATGCAGACGACGTGCTTGAGTATTTTGTACAGAAGAGCGTTGCAAACGGTATTGATATAATCCGTATATTCGACGCTCTCAACGATATCGACAACCTGAAGACGGCTGTTAAGGCAGCGAAGAAAGAGGGCGCACACGCTCAGATCGCTATCTCTTATACGACCGGCCCCGTTTTCGATACGGCTTACTACGTTGACTATGCGAAGAGGATCGCCGATGCAGGCGCAGATTCTATCTGTATAAAGGATATGGCTGCTCTGCTCACTCCTTATGAGACAGAAACACTCACAAAGGCTCTGAAAAAAGCGGTAGATCTTCCGATTCAGATACATACTCATTATACATCGGGTCTTGCTTCGATGTGCCTTATGAAGGCTATCGAATCGGGCGCAGATGTTATCGATACGGCAATGTCGCCGTTCGCTCTGGGAACGTCACACGCTCCCACAGAGTCTATGGTTGCAGCTCTCAAGGGTACTCCTTACGATACAGGCCTTGACCTTGTGGCTCTTACAGAGATCCGTTCTTACTTTATGGATCTTCGCAAAAAGTACATCGACAGCGGTCTTATCGACCCGAAGATGCTTGCTACCGATGCAAACGCTCTGATCTATCAGGTACCGGGCGGCATGCTCTCGAACCTTCTCTCACAGCTCAAGCAGATGGGCAAAGAGGACAAACTCGAAGAGGTTATGCAGGAAGTTCCCCGTGTTCGTAAGGACGCAGGCTATCCGCCGCTCGTAACTCCGTCTTCTCAGATCGTAGGTACACAGGCAGTAAGCAACGTTATCTTCGGTGAGAGATACAAGAACGTGAACGGTCAGTTCAAAGACCTCGTTCAGGGCAAGTACGGTAAAACTCCCGTTCCGATCGATCCCGAATTCAGAAAGAAGATCATCGGCAACGAGAAGCCTGTAACATGCCGTCCTGCAGACCTTCTTGAACCTGAGCTTGAAAAGCTCAGAAAAGAATGCGCAGAATGGTGCGAGCAGGAAGAGGACGTTCTTTCCTACGCTCAGTTCGACCGTGTTGCTGTCAAGTTCTTTGAGAACCGCAGAAACAAAAACGCAGGTATCGACAGCGAGCACTTTGACGCAAAAAACAAGGTGCATCCTGTCTAATATAAATTCAGTCTGACAACATCGTTTGCTCCGATATGGGAGTCAGCGTAGCGGAGCAAGCGATCTCTAACATTAATAAATAAGGAAACACCAACCAAAACGGTGATTCCTGACTATAATTTCATCAAATTCAAAATGCGAGGAAGTTATATCATGGAAGAAAAAGAAAAAATGAACCCGATGGGTGCCAATCCCGACGAAGAGAAAGAAGCAGCCGAGGGTCAGAGAGGGGCAACGCCGCCCGATGCGTACCAACAGTACGGCTACCCGCAGCAGGGTCAGCAGTACGGTCAGCAGCAGATGTACGGCTATCAGCAGCAGTATCCGCAGCAAGGTGCATATCGCCCGGGCGCAGGATCATATCCTCAGCAGGGCAATTACGGCGGTTATCCCCGGCAGAACGCCCCCGCAGCAGGCCAGTATAACTACAAACAGGGCTACGGTCAGCAGAATGCTGCTTACCAGTCTCAGGGCACAGGTCCCGGTCAGTATGATTTCCGTGCGCCTTCGCAGAAAGCTTTGCAGGGTCAGCAGGGACAGGGCTCGGGTGCTCAGTACCCCTACGGAAATTATCCGCAGCAGTACCAGTACGGACAGCCCCAGCAGGCTCAGTACCCTTACTACGGTCAGCAGCAGTACGGCTCTCAGCAGTATCAGTACAATCCGCAGTACAGCTACGGTCAGTATCAGGCGCCGCAGAACAACTATGCTGAAATGCGTGCGAAGATGCCCCGTCCCCCTGTAACGGAAAACGGCGAAGCTGTCATCAAGGCAATGCCGCCTGAGCCGAAAAAACAGGAAGAGGCAAAAAAGCCCGCTCCGAAACAGCAGGAAATGCCGCCTTTTAAAAATGCTCCTTCTGACAGACCTCCGATCGAGGGCGAAATAGTCCGTGAGGAGATCACGCCCGACGGCAAGAAGATCATTGTTAGACGTGTTGTAAAGAACGGCGGTCAGAACGCCGAACAGCGTCAGGATGCTAATCAGCCGTCAAAGTTTATTCAGAACCAGATCAAAGCAGAGCTTGGCGAAGATGCATTGAACGGCAAGGATCAGCCGATCATCGTCTACAAGTCAAAAATGAAAAAGAAACCCGATAAGGAAGGCGTTTACGAGCCGTCCTTGAGGGATATGATACTCGGACCGCCGAAGAAAGAGGTCGTTGACAGAGATCCCGACCCGTTTGAGTGGAAGTGTCCCGAGTGTAAAACAATAAACCCTGATACAGTCGGAACGTGTCAGTGCGGATGCACACAGCGTCATGCAAAGGCAGTCGCACGAAGACAGCGTGATATCGAAGCAGGCAGGATCGCTCCCGATGCTCCCGAAGCGGAAGCAGATAAAATCGAGACTCCGACACCTGCCGAGCAGCCGATGCAGCAGTTCCGTCCGCAGGGTCAGCCACCTGTTCAGATGCAGGGACAGCCGTCCGTTCAGGCTCAGCCTGTGATAAAGCAGGACAGCGAAAAGGTCGTTGAACCTGTTTCTGCCGAGCAGCCGAAGGCGGAAGAACCCGAACAGCCAAAAGCTCCCGCAGAACCCGAGAAACAGCCGGAACCCGAAAAGGCGAAAGAACCCGAGATCGATCCTGAAATGCCCGAAAAGGTAGAGCTTTCCGAAGAGGAGATAAAAGCCGAGATCGACGAGTTCATGAGCGCTCCCGTTCAGGTATGGAGACCGGGCGGCGCAAAGGGCAAGGACGGCATATATGTCTTTGGAGAGAAAAAGCGTGAGCAGGATCTCGAAAAGGAAAAAGCCGAGAAAGAACAGGCTGAAAAGGCAGAAAAAGAGAAAGCCGAAAAAGAAAAGGCTGAAAAAGAGAAAGTAGAGAAAGAAAAAGCCGAAAGAGAAAAGGCAGAGCAGGCTCAGAAGGAAGCTTCTAAGGCGGAAGAAAAGACCGACGGCAGCGAGGGCGAATACGACGGCCTTGTAAATGACAGCGAGTGGAAATGCTCAATGTGCGGACAAGTAAACTCCGTAGATGAGAAGCAGTGCAAATGCGGTCATACAAGAGGCAAGCGTGCGATGTCTTATCAGGATATCATCAATGCTTCCCGAAAGAAGCCTGCCGTTAAAAAGGAAGAGCCGAAGCAGGAAGAAAAGGAAAAATCTTCTGCAAAGCCCATGCCTGCAAGCAGCAAAGCAAGACTGGAAGCGTTGTTGAAAGCAAACAGTGCTCAGGAAGATAAGGCGAAAGCCGAAGAAGAGGCAAGACGCAAAGCCGAAGAAGAAGAGGCAAAGCGCAAAGCCGAAGAAGAAGAGGCAAGACGCAAAGCCGAGGAAGAGGCAAGACGCAAAGCCGAAGAAGAAGAGGCAAGACGCAAAGCCGAGGAAGAAGAGGCAAAGCGCAAAGCCGAAGAAGAAGAGGCAAGACGCAAAGCCGAGGAAGAGGCAAGTCGCAAAGCCGAAGAAGAAGAGGCAAGACGCAAAGCCGAGGAGGAGGCAAGACGCAAAGCCGAAGAAGAAGAGGCAAGGCGTAAAGCCGAAGAAGAGGCAAGACGCAAAGCCGAAGAAGAGGCAAGACGCAAAGCCGAAGAAGAGGCAAGACGTAAAGCCGAAGAAGAGGCAAGACGTAAAGCCGAAGAAGAGGCAAGACGTAAAGCCGAAGAAGAGGCAAGACGTAAAAGAGGCAAGACGTAAAGCCGAAGAAGAGGCAAGACGTAAAGCCGAAGAAGAGGCAAGACGTAAAGCCGAGGAAGAGGCAAAACGCAGAGCCGAAGAAGAAGCACGGATCAGAGCCGAAACAGAGGCTAAGGTCAAGGCGGAATATGAAGCAAAGCTCAGAGCCGAGGAAGAGGCCCGCATAAAAGCGGAAGAGGAAGCTAAGCTGAAAGCCGAAGAAGAGGCAAGAATCAAGGCAGAAGAGGAAGCAAAGCATGAAGCCGAGCTTCAGGCAATGAGAGAAAAGATCAGAGCCGAGCTTGAAGCCAAGTTCAAAGCCGATGAAGAGGCACGTCTGCGTGCTGCAGGAGTTATTCCGGGAGCGGAAGCTAAGGCGAGTGAAGAGAAGCCTGCCGAAGCCAAGAAGGAAGAGCCTTCCGATCAGGAAAAAGCCGAAGCGGCTGCAAAGGAAAGCGCCGAGGCAAGACGTAAGGCTCAGAGCCTTAAGATAATCCAGGAAGCTCAGGCAAGAATGCGTGAAGAAGAGCGCAAGCTTGAGGAAGAAAAAGCGAAGCAGGAGCAGAAGCTCAAAGAAGCAGCCGAAGAGGACGATCTGTTCGATGACGGCATCGATCTCAGCAAGCTTACTCCGCTCCAGCGAAGCATAGAAGAACAGAAGCGCAGAATGGCGCTTGAAAACAGAATGGGAACGGGTCTTTATTCGAGAAATAATTCCACGGCAAGAAAGAGACTCGATTCTATTCCGACCTCGCAGGAAAAAGAGGAAGAGAAAAAGAAGGAAGAGGCGCCCGCTGCGCCTGCACCGGCAGCTCCGGCTCAGGCAGCACCGGCATCGGCATCTGCACCTGCGGCTCCCACACCTGCAGCCCGTGTACCTCTGCCGACGATGCGCACGCCTACATCGACGATGCGTACACCTTCCCCGTCCGTTCCCGCAGCAGCGGCAGCCGCCGCCGCAACGCAGCATGAACCGCCTTCGAGCCGTTCAATGCCGAGAACGCAGCGTACACAAAGAAGTGTCGAAAGACCTGTTCCTCCGCCCTCGACAAGTTCACCTGCCGAGCCGCCGAAGCCGCAGCAGTCTAATAAGACTCAGCCGCCGATAACGAAATCGATATTCGGCGCATTCAAGAAAAAGCCCGTATACAAACAGGAACGTGAAGCTACAGCAAATGAGTGGAAGTGTCCCGAATGCGGACTTGTAAATGCAAATTACGTTACGACCTGTGCGTGCGGTTACCGTAAAACGGCAAACAAGCGCCGCAGAGACGATGGTGAAATGTTCATGAACGACGTCAATGTGATGCCGGGTCCGGCAACGGTACAGCCCGGTATGTCAGCCCCGAGAACTCAGGGAAGCCCGATGATGCCGCCGAGAACACAGCAGCCGATGCCACCGAGGACACAGCATCCCATGCCGCCGAGAACGCAGCAGCCGATGCCTCCGAGGACTCAGCACCCGCTGCCACCGAGAACACAGCATCCGATAAAGCCGAAACAACAGGCAGGCGCACCCTCGTTTGCGGCGAGACCTACCGTTCCGCCGACAACACCGCCAACCGTAGCGGCAAGACCGACAGTTGCTCCGACTGCAGCTACTATCGCAGCAAGACCGACCGTTGCTCCTACAACGGCTACAGCAGCTGCAAGGCCTACAGTAGCTCCGGCACCTGTGCCGGCAGCAAGACCTACCGTTCCGCCTGTTCCGCCAAGACCTAATATCCCACAGGCGATCCCGTCAAGGAAGATACCGTCAGAACCTGCTCCCGCTCCGGCACCCGCACCTGCGGCAACGGAAGAGGCTGCGTTCATGACCGAGGAAGCAGGACTTCCGCCGGTCGGCACAAAGATGGATATGAGCAAGGATTGGGTCTGCTTCAGATGTCACCGCACAAATGCAAGCTACGTAACAACGTGTGCATGCGGCGTTACTAAGCGCAGATGTGCAAGATTCTACGAAACAGGCGAAGATTCATACGCAGCTCAGGAACAGGAAGATCTGAGAAAGGCTGCAGAGCGTGAAGCTGCTCTTGAAGCTCACAATGAGAAGAAGAGCAACTACGGTCCGAAGCTTTTTGAAGATAACGTAGTTGTTGAGGTCGAGCAGGTATCCAGACAGGGTGCTCTCGAACGCAAGATGACGAATATGTTCCAGAGCGTTGTTGAAAAGGCCGGTGCCCGTGCGTCGGCAGAGCCTAAGGACAGACTCGAACGCTACAGACAGCAGCAGGCAGCACCTGCACAGCAGTCTGCGGAAGAAACAAGAGAACCGAAGTTCGACGAGTGGAAATGCCCGAACTGCGGTACTATAAACAATAAGTATACCGATGTATGCTCCTGCGGATTTACGCAGCAGCAGGCAAGGATCATGAAGCAGGGTGCGGCATACCGTACAGCTGCGGCAGCTGCGGCAGCGCCGACAGCAGTTGCTCCTTCGGCTCCCACACAGGCAGCTACTCCCGTAACGCCTCCGCCGATTCCCGAGCAGCCCAAGCGTGAAGAGTGCAGAACTCCGCCGAAGTCAGTATTCGCTTCGATGAGAAAGAATGCGGCTCAGCAGGGTAAGCCTGCTCCCACAAACAGACCTTCGCCGACACACAGGAACACTTCTCCGATGTCTCCGACAACTACAAGAAAAGCGGTTCAGGCAGCTCCTCCTTCAAAAAAGCCGGACAACGACCGTGAGCCGTATTTCGACGAGTGGAAGTGCCCCGAGTGCGGAACGATCAACAACGATTATGTTACTGCATGCAGCTGCGGCTGTACTCAGAGACGTGCAAAGCGTCTTATGCAGCAGGGCGGCAAGCCTTGATCGGTCATAAAAACACAATAAGATGATAGTATCCCCATAAATGCGGTGACGTGTTTATGGGGATATGATTTTGCCAAAAATAGGTAAATTTATCATAAAATATTGACAAATGGCAAAAAATGGTGTAAAATATAGATACATCAGGACGAAATTCGATAAATGCAGAGCGCTTGCTCTGAGGAACATTCTGGTCAATGTTCCGTAAATCCAAAGTGAGTGCATAGTTTAAAGAAGGAGTTGAATATCATGAAAAAATCAGGTGAGCTTTGTAAGGTGGATCCTCTGGGCAGGATCGTTATTCCCGTGCGCTTAAGACGAAGTATGGGACTTCAGCCGAATGATCCGCTTGAGGTCTACATAAACGACGACGAGATCATTCTTAAAAGGTATATCCCGGTATGTGTTTTCTGCGGTAATGAGGATGATCTGATCGAATTCAAGGGCAAGACGGTATGTTCAAACTGCGCTCGGGAGCTTGGCAAGTAATGTAAGGTATACAAACCGATCTGATTAGTGGCATAATGTGCAAAAATCAAGCGTAAATTTTGTGAAAGTTTAAAGCTTGGTAATTTGACAGTGATAATTGAAAAAACGCACAAAAAATGATAGAATATTAATATGCGGCAGTCTGCACAATGTGCGGCTTTATCCTGCGATCCATTTTTATTATTCTTAGGAAGCACTGATTAAATCGAGTGCCCATATTGCGCAGTCAGATTTTGAGGCAAATTGGACGAAAAAGCCGCAGGAATACTGACGTATTTCAAGGTTTT
>CACZYP010000073.1 GCA_902785425.1 uncultured Ruminococcus sp.
CTGACGTATTTCAAGGGAGTTGAGTGCAATATGACAAAAAGATGCAAGCAAGATGGGTGCTCAGCCCGTAGGGCGTGATTTATTCAGTGGTTCCTTAATCTGTAAACTCGCCAAAATAATCTCCCAGACGATCCATTATACGCTCTGCTGCATTTCCTATCGAATCCATCAGAATCGGGTTTGTTGTGATCGTTACGGAATCGTCCGAAATGGAAAGATCACGGATATCCACGCTCACTATCTCGCCGAGATCGGCTATTTCAAGGCCGTAATGATTCGGGAAACGTATAATAAGATCGTCTGCATCGATCTCACCCGAGGAAAGGCTCAGATCGGTCTGTGTAAGCAGTTTTTTCATTGCCCATTCGGGAAGCGGAAGCTTTCCTACAGACGCTTCACCGAGATATACCACTATCTTGTCGTTCTTTATTTCAGCTGAACATTCGCACACAACAGTAAACGATATCTCGCCCCTGCTCACACGAATGTAACACATAGTATCTGAGCTTTTGAGGTCTATGTATATATCGGTGACATAAAACCTGTCGCCGCCTGCGTCAACCGAACCGAGAGCGTATGCAATGAACGAATTGAGACTTTCCTCGCTTATAGTACACCCGTTCTGCGAGATGACCGAACTCGAAATCTCACTAAGAAGAACATCGGAAGGCTGCTCATTGAACACATCATCGTTCACATCGGAAGAAGCAAGGCCGAACACCACAAGCCCCGCCAGAACGACCGTGAGCAGCAGTATGGCAAGGGTCATTACAAAATTCTTTAATGCTTTCATATTTTTCTCCGGCAAACTTATTAAATGGAAAATTGAAAATGGATAATGGAAAATTGCGGAACTCGGCTACGCCGAGTTATATCTGTATTAGTTATCACAAAATCAGAATTTGTTTGATACAGAAAAATGAGTATTGAATTATATTAAACTAAATATAAAATCAGGAGCGAAGCGACTCCGCAATTTTCCATTTTCAATTTCATTCGTACCTTTTTGAGGTCAAAAGAAGTGAACATACCGACCTCTTATTTAAGCTCGGCAATAGTTACTCCCGCTTCGCCTTCGCCGTACAGACCGAGGCGGTAGGACTTTATATATTTGCACGATTTAAGGTACTTGTGAACTTCTGTTCTGAGAACTCCCGTTCCCTTGCCGTGAATTATCGTGAGCTGATTGATATTGCTAAGAACGGCAGAGTCGATCGAAAGTTCAAGCTGCATTATAGCTTCCTGTGCCGTCATGCCACGAAGATCGACTTCCGTTATCGCCTTTACGTCGTAGTTGCTTCTGTTGACCGTCCGTTTACCGGAACGAATGTAGCTCTGCGGCGACTTCTTCTTGTTTTCAAGCAGTTTAAGGTTGGAAAGCTCTACTCTCATCTGCATTATGCCTGCCTGAACGAGAACTCTGCCCTGCTTGTCTGGAAGCTCCGCAACTACTGCGTTTTTATCAATGTCAACGATGAGAACATCATCGCCGATCTTGAGCTTTCTCGGCAATATGTAACCGTCGTTCGTCTTTTGAGCGATCGGGTCTGCCGTCTTTTCAAGCTCCTTGATCTTGCTTTTGAGCGCCGCCTTGTCGAGCGCTTCGGCTTCTGCTTTTTTCTTTGTGGCTTCTATCTCTTCTATAAGAGCAAGCGCCTGCGCACGGGTCTTTGTCATAAGCTCCTGCGCCTGAAGCCTTGCGGCTTCTATCTCGTTCTGAGCCTGCTTGCGGACGCTTGCAAGCTCTTCTTCCGCCTTGCGCTGAGCTTTGACTGCCTTGCGCCTTGCATTTTCGGCAGCCTGCTCCTTTTTGATAAGCTCCTGACGCTGAACATCGAGAGCCGAAACTACGTTTTCAAACTCACGGCTCTCAGTGGAAACGAGCTCGCCTGCTCTGTCAACGAGCGGCTGCTCCATTCCGAGGCGAAGCGATATCGCAAATGCGTTTGAACGTCCCGGCACGCCTATAAGAAGCTTATATGTCGGACGAAGCGTTGCAACATCGAACTCGCAGCTTCCGTTCTGAACGCCGTCTGTTCTCAAAGCGAACGCTTTAAGCTCTGCGTAGTGAGTTGTGCAGGCGATCTTTGCGCCCTTTTTGCGCAGCTCTTCAAGAATAGCCGTTGCAAGCGCCGCACCCTCTACGGGGTCGGTTCCTGCGCCAAGCTCGTCAAGAAGAACAAGGCTCTTGCCTGTGCAGTTTTTCAGAATATCTATTGTATTTGTAATATGAGCCGAGAATGTCGAAAGCGACTGCTCAATGCTCTGTTCGTCACCGATATCGGCAAACACATTATCGAACACGCTGAGCCTGCTGTTGTCGGAGGCAGGTATCATAAAACCGCACTCCGCCATTAATGTGAGCAGACCTATAAGCTTCAAGGATACAGTTTTACCGCCCGTGTTCGGACCTGTGATGATGAGCGTATCGAAGTCTCCGCCGAGCGTCACATCGGACGCAACGACCTTTTCGGCGTCAATGAGCGGATGACGAGCCTTTTTAAGCTCTATTATACCCTCATTGTTCATCAACGGCAGACTCGCCTTCATCTTGTAAGCAAGCTCTGCTTTAGCGAAGATAACATTCAGTTCGACTGCTGCATTGTAGCTGTTTATTATAATGCCCGAATGCTCCGCCGTTTCTGCACTGAGCTGCCAGAGGATACGTGATATCTCGTCCTGTTCCTTCGATTCGAGCACCTTTATCTCGTTGTTTGCCTCAACAACAGCCATAGGCTCGACAAAGATAGTCTGACCGCTTCCCGATGTATCGTGTACAAGGCCGGGCACATTTCCTCTGCACTCCGCCTTGACAGGCACAACGAAACGTCCGTTTCGCATCGTTATAATGCTTTCCTGCAAATATTTCTGCACAACGCTCGAACGGATCATTTTATCGAGCTGATCTCTTGCCTTTGACGAGGTCATGCGTATCTTTCTTCTTATTGCCGCAAGCTCCTGTGAAGCATTATCCGCTATCTCGTCCTCCGAGATAATAGACGATGTGATCTTGTCTTCAAGATACTTTGAAGGCACAAGAGCGTCAAAGCGCCTGTCAAGTATCGTCTTTACGCCCGACGATCGCTTGCGCCAGTCTTTGAGCGTTCTGATAACATGAAGCACTCTTGCTATCTCAAGAAGTTCCGTTGTCGAAAGCGACGCTCCCGTTTTTGAGCGGCGCAGCGCCTCCGTAACATCGGTAAGTCCACCGAATCCGGGCGAACCGAAGCGACCCGAAAGCGAGTGAGCGTCATACGTTTCGGTAAGCCTTTCGTTTACTTTATCAATATGTTTTGACGGAGCAAGAGAAAGCATCATCTCTTTAGCAGCATCACAAGACGTAAGCTGTGACGCACGCTCCAATATTTTATCAAGCTCCAGAGCACGGCAGTGCCGGAGCGAATTATTTGTATTATCCATAATATCACCGTTATTGCAATTGACAGTTGACAATTAATGAATCCGCTTTGCGGCCTGCTTTTTGTGGGAATTGAAAATAAAAATTTTAGTTTATTCAAACTTTTACAATTATTTCTCGGCATCGAGTAAAAGTATGGAGTTATGAGGACTAATACAAATCAACTCGGCGAAGCCGGGTTCCTCCATTCCACACTCCACTTTCCGTATTCCAAATTTAAAAAAGAGGAGCGAAGCGACTCCGCAATTGTCCATTATCCATTGTCAATTGTCAATTATTTACGTTTTTATCATTTTATAAAAGTCCAGCGTCTTGAATCCTCTGCCAAGCTGTGCAAGAGTGAATTCTTCGGCTGCTCGTTCAAATACGGGCAGAGAGGATTCCGAAAGCGAAAATGCGAAAAGCTTGTCGAATTCCGCATAGATACAATGGCGCATTGCCGTTGTTGCACCCATGCCCGTTATTATGCTGTGTTTTTTAGTTATGCCGGCGCAGTCGCCGCAAAGAAGCGTTCCGTCGTCGGGGTAAAACCGCATCTGCTCATGCTCATAGCAGCCGCACTCGGCGCAGCAGATGAGGTTCGGCATAAAGCCGCATAAAGCCATCAGGCGAAGCTCAAACACAGCCTTCAAAAACTCGTTCGGTCTGCTGCCCTTGTTGAGCAGATAAAGCGAATTGAGAGCCAGGCGGAGTATCTCCTTCGAGTTCTCCCCCTCCGGCACGACAACTGCGGCAAGCTCGCAGAAATACTGCGCAAGAGAAAGCTTGTCGATATCGGTGCGCATGTCGATAAAAAGCTCCTTTGAATGAGCGTCATCAACAGTATAACGCTCGTGACCCTTATACAAGTTGAACTGCGAATACGTCAGCAGCGACGTAGCCGCACACTTTGAGTTTTTAATGTTTTTTGCGCCTGCGGCGTAAGCTGTAATAACGCCCCGATCACCCGTCAGAACGGTTATTACCTTGTCCGATTCCCGGACCGCCTGTTCTCTTATCACGAGTCCGTCCGTTTCGATCTTCATTGAGTTTCTCCCGTTCGTGCTTTATGTCGGAGTATTTCAGATAATCCGCCACACTCCCCGTTACCGTAAAGTTCTTCCAAGCTTCGTTTTCGTCCATAAAAGCATCTCCCCGTTCAAAAGGTTTGTTACCTTTATTATACTTCGCTTACGGGGAAAATATTTCTGTTATTTGTCGTAGGTAAGCTTAAATCAATTGACGATTGATAATTTCGGAACTCGCCAGCGGCGAGTTGGATATGTATCAGTCCTCAGTAAATTCTTTTATAAAAACAGGAGCGAAGCGCCTCATTAATTGTCAATCGTCCATTGTCAATTAATCAAAGTTCGCCGGGTCAAAGCCGAGTGATCTGAGAATATCGGCTCTGTCTCTCCAGTTTTCCTTTACCTTGACCCAAAGGTGGAGATTTATCTTGCAGCCGAAGAAGCGTTCCATGTCTTCTCTGGCGTATGTTCCGATCTTTTTGAGCATTGCGCCGTTCTTGCCGATGATGATACCCTTGTGCCCGGGACGTTCGCAGTAGATAGTAGCGTCAACGTCGATCATCGAGCCGTCTTCTCTTGTTTTGAAGCGCTCGACAACTACAGCCGCACCGTGAGGTATCTCTTTGTCGGTAAGGCGGAGTATCTTTTCTCTGACGATCTCGCCTGCAAGAACTCTGTCGGGCTGATCGGTCAGCGCATCATCATCAAAGAAGTGCATGCCCTCGTCTGCCTGCTTTTCAAGAGAAGCAAGAAGATCGTTGATACCGCTGCCGGACTGAGCCGAAACGGGAACGATATCATCGAAATCATATTCAGCCGAATACGCCGCAAGCTTTTCCATCAGAACCGACTTGTCGGAAAGACGGTCGATCTTGTTGAGAGCAAGAACAGCCGGGATATGCTGCGCTTTGAAGCGCTCCATGAGCTGCTTTTCGGTGTCGCCGGGCAGTCTGTCACATTCGGCAACGAGCAGACATGCGTCCACTCCGCCTACCGACTCCTTAACGGAGCGGACCATATATTCGCCTAGACTGTTGTGCGGCTTGTGAAGTCCGGGCGTATCTATAAACACGAGCTGTGTATCGCCGTGAGTATACACGCCGATTATTCTGTTTCTTGTAGTTTGCGGCTTTGAAGACACGATAGCGATCTTCTGTCCGAGGATCCTGTTGAGTATAGACGATTTGCCGACATTAGGTCTGCCGACTATCGCAATAAATGCCGATTTCTGTGTAGACATATTAACCTCCGATTATTCATATCTGTATCGCATTATACCACATACAAAACGATTGTACAATACAAAACTCGACGAAAGCTCTAATTAAATGGAAAATTGAAAATGGAAAATGGAAAATTGTGGAACTCGCCTTCGGCGAGTTGGATTTATATTAGTCCTTGCATAACCGTGATTTATTCGCTGCCGAGAAATATCTTTCAAGTTTGAAAACACTAAGGAACCACTGAATAGATCACGCCCTGCGGGCTGAGCACCAAACTTGCTTGCACCCCAAGGGCACTTGTAACACATGCCGATCGGTCTGCGCCTTACGGCTTGCCCTCTCGGTGT
>CACZYP010000074.1 GCA_902785425.1 uncultured Ruminococcus sp.
TGTGCTTGCGCTGTTTTCGCTAACGTATCTTGCATTCACGCTCTGCCGTGTGTGGTGGTACCATCACCCCGAAAGCAACCCCTTTCCCGAAACTAATTATACCGTTGCCGATGTGCTGCAGGCGGTCTATCTGATAACGATCGCGGGCGCCGTTTTGTGGGGTGTGAGGAAGGCAGTTTTTGGCCTTATGAAAAAAACACAACCGGAATAGAACCGGAGCAGAAAAAACGATCCCGAAAAGCCGTATAACCATGCGCTTTTCGGGATTTTGGCTACTATTCATATTCCTCTTGTTACGGATCGTTTTGAAAAAAACAGTACCAAAACTGTACCGTTACGGCTGCTTTCTTTTTTTTGGTGAGTACATCTCAAAATTTGCAATACTTCTTCTTTTTTGTCGAACTGCTGCCGATTCAATTCCGACATTATTTCCGACACTTTTCCGACATTCCGTTTATGGCATCTTACGATTCTGTGGTGGTTTTTATATACTGATTATAGCACAAAAGCATTGTGGGTATCAAGAGAAAATATTGCGGCGCACAAGCGTGCGCAGACAGTTCCGGCGGCGAGGTCTCACCTGCCGGTTCGGTCGGTGCTTCTCGCCTGCGGCGAGAGGTCTCCATCGGAGACCCGCACCGCCGCTGACAATTCCGTTGAAGCTTTACGCAATTTGAAAGTTTATCGCCGCATCTGATAGTACTCACCACTCTTTTACACTTTGAAAAGAAAGAAGCCCTCATTGATACTGCCCACTCTTATTTGCACCTTGGTAACGGTTTATCCGCATAAAAATCCTTGAAACTCTTGCAAAGATCTCGGAAAAGGGATATAGTTTAATTAATCAAAAAAAAGGAGAACACGCATGATAACTAAAGCCGAATACGATGATCTCAGAGAGATTCCGGAGATGATAAAATGAAATTCCTTTTTGCTTCCGATTCATTCAAGGGCAGCCTGACGAGCAGCCGTATAACAGAGCTGCTGACTATGGCTGCAAACGAGATTTTTTCAGGCTGCGAATACGTGGGGCTCCCCGTTGCCGACGGCGGTGAGGGAACAGTCGCGGCAGTGGTAAACGCAGCGGGAGGCAGCATTGTGAGCGCTGCCATGCATGATCCACTTATGAACGAAATCACTGCGCAATACGGTGTTTTTGAAGACAAAGCCGTTATCGAAATGGCAGCGGCCTCGGGGCTTCCTCTTGTGCCAAAAAATCTGCGCGATCCGCTTAACACATCGACATTCGGCACAGGTGAGCTGATACGACACGCTCTTGACAGAGGCTGCCGTGAAATCTCTGTTGCTATCGGCGGCTCAGCCACAAACGACGGCGGAATGGGCTGTATGCGCGCGCTCGGAGTGAGGTTTCTCGACGATAAGGGAAACGAGCTTTCGGGTGTCGGCAGCGATCTTGCCCGTGTTTCCCGGATAGATACAAGCGGCATCGACAAGCGCGTCTCGGAGTGCCGATTCACCGTAATGTGCGACGTGACGAACCCTCTCTGCGGCGAAAATGGAGCTACATATACATTTGCCCGCCAGAAGGGCGCCGACAACAAAACGCTTGAAATTTTAGAGCATGGTATGCAGAATTACCGCGACGTGATAAAGCGGCAGTTCACCATTGACTGCGATACCATTAGCGGCGCGGGTGCGGCAGGCGGACTCGGAGCGGCGCTTTATGTTTTCTGCAATGGAAAGATGAAGTCGGGCATAGACACGGTGCTTGATCTGATCGGCTTTGACGAGCGTCTTGACAGCATTGATATGATAATCACAGGTGAAGGCAGAGCCGATTCTCAGAGCGTTTGCGGCAAGGTGATGCAGGGCGTAGGGCTTCGGGCGAAAGCCAACGGTATTCCCGTGACAGCGCTCTGCGGCTCGATCGGCGAGGGCGCTGACGCACTGTACGACTGCGGCATAACCTCTCTTCTGACGATCATGGAAGATGGTATGACGGTAGAATATGCGATGGCGAATGCGGAAAAGCTGTATTACAATGCGGCGGTGAGAATGTTTAGAGAGATGCGGTGAGGAAGGGCGAGTTTTTTTCGTTGCTCCATTCTGCCTTTCCTAATGGGAAAGATAGAAGATCTCTTTATTTGAAAATGCGGGTCGTTAAGCAAACACTAAGCAATCGCCGAGACACAAATAATGTCTATAAATCAGCAGAAAAGGCAGACCCGAACGCGGTCTGCCTTTATCATCTTATGTTACAGCTTTATCTTTTCGATCAATGTCAGCTCAGCATACTCTCAACAGCCCTGACAGCGATCTCGTACCGCTCCTGATAAGAGCCGCTGACAGAGACAAACTGCTTCCCGTGAGAGCGCAGCAGTTCTTTATTTTTTGCGGTCGTCCCGTATGACTTCGCTTCTGTCGCCGTCCTGAACAAACTCGACATCGGGCTCCAGAAACAGGATCAGATCATATCTGTTCAACGCGTCTATCGCGTCGGACAGCGCTCTGTTTTTTTCGATCCCCGGGTCATCGAGAAAGCTCATATAAAACTGCGTGACAAGAGCGTCCGTATCGATAAACAACACCTTGTTGCTGTTTTCGACGGCTTTGATCTCGTTGAGCTTATGCTGCAAAAGTATCTCCGTAAAATCCTCGGACAGCATCAGCAGCTGCGTTCGGAGATATCTCTTCCCGCTTCGTCGATGTAATTTGTATTGAACCTGTTGGCAAGATTGATCGTCAGAGTAGATTTCCCTGTGCTTTCGCTTCCCATCAGCAAAACCTTTTTTACATAATATGGCTTTACTACGTTCGGGAGCCAGTCGAAGTGCTTGTACGGCGCTTTGCGAAGCTCCGTGGAGCTGATCTCGTTTCTCTTGAAAATAAACAGCTCACTTTCGGGGTAGCATTTGTGCCAGAAGCTGTTTTCATCGTAGTCGCTGCCGCAGAACACAACATCGATCGGTTTTCCTACCTGCGCCTTGACTTTTTCGGCGTCACCCTGCCAGTATTCCTCCGTATACGCCTCTTTTGTTTCTGCGCTATCCTCAAGCATGATGATCGTGACATTCCCGATATGCTTTGTTAGCTGATACAGCCACCTGTAACGTACCCTCGCATCTATCTCTTGCCGATTGTGACCGACGCTGAGAACGATATAAAGCTCACGGCACATATTGGCCGCCTGAATAATGCAGTCCACATGACCAAGATGAAGCGGATTGAACGAGCCGCCGTACATACCGACATTATATCTCATTTTTCTTCGACTCCTTATACCAGCGAATAAACATAATAATCGCGTTCACAAGATAAACGCTCCACATGGCAAGCGTTGCGATCGTTTCGCCGCCCTGCGCAAAATGCACCGCCCACATAAACACCGTTACGATATCAACAACGATCCAGAGCACCCACTGTTCCATCAGTCGCTTTATGGAAAGTATCTGCGCCACAACGGATATGACGGTGCTCATGCTGTCGATAAACGGAAGATTTCCGCCAAGTCTCTTCAGAACAAAACCGTACCCGACTATAGCGGCGCCTGTTGCGGCGTAAACGACTATACTTTTTTTCAGCTCCAAACGTTCTTTGATGACCTCGCCCGTATCGTCGTCCATGTGTTTCTTCCAGACGAACCATCCGACAAAATTCATAGGCAGATAGTAGAGCGCATTCAGCATGACCTCTCCGTAATATTTAGCGCCAAACGCAACTATTGCGTAGCATATCGTGTTGACAAGACCGAAGATAAACGACGATCTTTTGCCCTTTCCCGTAAGTATGACGCACCACACGCCCGTTACGGCAGCCAACAGGCTCAGCCGGGTATCCTTCCAATAGATCGAAAGACCGAGTATCACAGCCGTAGCAAGCAGCAGCCACGCGACGTCAAGCGGCTTCCACCCTGTCAGCTCGCTTTTTACAAACGCTTTGAGTGGATTGCCGGTCTCTGCTTTTGTTTCGATATCTTCCTTGAGGTTTTCGTTCATTATTATCGTCTCCTTTTAGCGCGTTTATATTGGCGTGCGGAAGATCCATACTATTCTTCCAATAAAAGTTTCAGCATACGCTCACGGTCATTTATAAACATTTTGGTTATCTGATAGCTCTGCGTTTCTTCGTAGGTGATCGGTTTTATCGCCCCGTCATCGAAGCTGAGTATCTCCGCTTCGGGTAATCCGAGCAGTACAGGCGAATGCGTGACCACTATAAACTGAGAACCATTCTTTACGCAGTTTGACATTTCGAGCAGCAATGTAAGCTGCCTTTGCGGGGACAAGGCCGCTTCGGGCTCGTCGAGGATATACAGCCCGTTTTTGCCGAAATTCTGCTGCACGACGGAAAGAAAGCTCTCGCCGTGTGACTTTTTGTGATACTCCTGAGGTATTCCCTGTATTTTTGAATACTCCTCCTCTGCGGAGGCGACATTGTAAAAACTTTCGGCTCTGAGAAAATAGCCCCACTCGGCTTTTCTGTAACCCCGTATCAGAGTAAGCGCGCCGCATAGCTCGGAATGTGAATCATACGTTGAAAAGCTGTAGTTCTTCGTACCGCCCTCGGGATTGAAGCCGCAGGCTATCGCAACAGCTTCAAGAAGGGTAGACTTGCCGCTTCCGTTCTCACCGACAAAAAACGTCACGGGAGAGTGAAAGCGCAGCTCGTCAATAGCTTTGATAGCTTCTATGTTTCTGAGATAGCTGTCTTCGGAAATAGTATCCCATCTGATTTTCAGACCGGTTATGTATAGTCCGTTTGATGATAGCATTGGTGGATTCCTTTCCGGGTCGATCACAGAATTATGATTGGTTTTCATCGTCGGCATTCATGCCCTCTTCAAACGAACTTTTGAATCTGAGCATCGTTGAACGAGTCTTTTTCATTATTGGCACAACTTCTTTAGCTCGCTTTATCTCGGACTGCAAAAGCTTCTTTTCATTTCCGTTTGCTATGTCTGTTTTCAGCTTCAGATCAATAAGACCTTTTTCAATTTCCGCAATACGATCTGTATACATATCGCACACCTCATTGGCGAAGTCGATGTCTTTTTCGTCATTCATAAATATTTCCTTAAACGAAACCAACATCTTGGCACACTCTGCGATCGTTTGGTCTTTTCCGACTAATCCCGCAGCATTTACTGCACCCGTTACACTGGTACCTAATCCAAGTCCGATCGTAGCGCCGCCTCCGACTATCGCAATAGTTCCTCCTGCCATTCCTGCTCCGCCAACAGCTACTGCGCCGCCGCCCAGATACGCCAGGCTTGCACTTGTCAACGCCGCGCCGCTCAATCCCGCAAAATTTGAGCCCACAAGCAATACGGCTATTTCAGGTGCCATGATCCCTGCCGTCAGCGCTATTGCCACGGCAGAGACAACCCCAACGGATACGGTTGTTATGACTTTTTTAGCGTCGGTTCGCAATGATCGTATATTTTTATCATAGCATTTTCTTAACCGTGAAACATAATCCTCCGAACAGTATTTCCCGGTATAATCCGCATTAAGGAAGTTATCACCGCGGCTCTTGTTGAACCCTTTTCCGGGTAATCGTAATGCATCGAATTTTTTACTGGGTATCAGCGAACCGTTACTATCTAAATCTAAAGTGAGTTGATAATAAGGTTCGAACAGCATAGCCTCCAACAAAACAAGACGATACCACGGCTTTTCGGGCTTATTTTCTTCTATCTGCTTTCTCAGATCATCTTTTGTGAGCCAACGAAGCTGTGCACCCTCTACCTGTGTAAAGCTTGCAAAGCCTTCCTGCATATAATGTTCCCACTCGATCAACCATTCATTTTTCAACTTTTTATCAGTCAATGATGATGTTGAACTGATGTCATTTCTGATCTTTTCGTATTCAATATTATACAGTATCTCGATCTGTTCAAGTGTAAGCCCCATCATACTCTCAAATACATATTTTCCTTGTCTGTAAGTGTTGCGCGATATATTCTCGTACATACTTTTAAGTTTTTTGAGATTTCTGGAATAAAGCCCTGCACTAACATCCTGACCTATGGCAACCGCAAACCTTACTGCACCAACCACATTAACAGCTACAACAGACCTTGTCGCTATTGCTTCACCGATATCCACAGTAGTAAATACACCTGTCGCCACCGTAAGCATACGCGCAAGAGCAGGATCTTTTCCCGATAGTATTCTTGCCCAATCGAGCTTGTCCATATCTGCTAATGCTGCAACTTTCTTCTCGCGCATATCGCCTATCAAACGACGGATAAAGTAAAAAGTTCGTACAATAGCCTCATTCGCAATAACTGGCAGGAATTCTTTTCCAAGCTCAATTTTTGCACCAAGCTCGCCGCGCAGATCTATTTTAAGTACGCTTTCTTTAATGATCCGTTCGTTTTCATCGTGTTGTGCCAAAGCAGTTCCATTAAAAAGCTTTGATAAATAAACAGACAGCTCAGTATCGGCAACCTTGGCATTTTTAAATATCGGGAGTACCGACATTTCCTTTGCAAGTGAAAGCAACGGTCCGGGGATCCCTGTACCTCCGCCTTTTCCCGCAGAAGAACTTGAGCCTGCCACATCACTGACAAGATGTATAAACCACTGAAATGTACCTATCATGATCTTCTCGCCGATTGTACTGCCAATATGTTTTAGGTGGCTTTCGGGAACATTTACAGATATAAACTTTCCGCTTACATCTGTTCCATAAGATTTTCCGGTAAACTGCGTAAGAATTGAAAAAATCATTCCGACTATTGTAGGGTGATGTGCAAAGTCTCTGAGATGGTGCTGCAATCCTCCGCCGAAATCATTGGTATTTCCATCGCTTGCCATAGGCGCACACTTTTCAAGAAAAACAACTGCTACCCTGATGTCTGAGATATTATTTCCGCCAAGCTTTTTTGCGGCCAGAATAACGAACTCTTCGACCTTATCGCTTGCAATATTTCTCCCGCTCGCAAGATCAAAATCTCCTGTCCATAAGATGTCAAGAAGTCCGCACAAAATACCGCTTGCAGCCGCTATAATGTAGTCAACGCTGTCAGCACCGGACAGCATATCAAACTGACTGTCGAGGTCATAAAGAATATAGTCAAGATCATACTGCTTATTGCCTTTCCACTGATCGTAAGGAACGACTTTAAGCTGTACTTTATCGTTAATACTCCTGATATCCTCCATTGTTTTCACCTTCTCTTTCTTATGTTTGATATATTCGTTTACAGCAGCCATAGCAACTACAGCGGCTATACTTACAACTGCGGCATCGCGAATCTTGCTCATCTCACCGCACCTCGTGCTTATAATATCTCTCATATGCCCCGTCCACGACCTCAAGCATATCCCCCGGCAGCCTTTTTCTGCACTCCTTTTCGATATCCTCAGGTATGCCGTAATACGCCTCCGCAATGCCGCCCGCGATGCACGTAAGCGTGTCGCAGTCGCCGCCGAGTGATACCGCCGTGCGGATAACGTCCTCGAAGCTGTAGCCTTCCAAAAATGCCGTTATCGCTTCCGGAACCGTCTGCTGACAGGACTCCACATGATGATATGTCGGGCGTATCTCTTCACAGGTCCGGGAAAGGTCGTAGCCGAACTCGCACTCGACATACGCCTTTATCTCCGTCTTTGTGCTGCCCGTCCTCGCAAGAAAGATCGCACTTGCCGTCGCCTCTGCGCCCTTTATGCCTTCGGGGTGATTATGCGTCACCACAGCCGTAAGAGCCGCCACTCTCCGTGTACGCTCCAATGTATCGTACATAAATCCGACCGCCGAAGCTCTCATCGCCGAACCGTTGCCGAAGCTGCCGTAGGGCTTCGGGTGTCTTGATACAAGCCAATGACGGAACATTCCGCCGTAGCCCGCAAACGGGTATTTTCTGCCCCACTTCTGCATGGAAGCCTGCACCGCCGCCGTGATCTCTTCATCACGGCCGCTGCCTGCGTTCATCAGCGCCTGTGCCACAGCAACGGTCATGACCGTGTCGTCCGTAAAATGCGATCCTCTGCTCCAAAGCGGAAACTTCTTCGTCTTGCTGCCTCTGTCAAACTCGTAGGGTGCGCCCACCATATCGCCTGTAATTGCTCCCAACATAATAATTACCTCCGTTTTCGGGACTTGCGTCCTCTTTATTCTGTGCTTTTATTATATCAGCAGCAATAATTCCTGTGGTCGCTTTTTTAGCGACATTTTTTATGAGAGCGTGTCCATTCCGCATTCAAACAAAAGCGTATCAACACGCATAATGTCATAAATCTTATTCTCGATACACACACGAAGAAGTGCGTCACGTTCACTGCCGGAAAAGGCTCGTCCCGCACTTTTGAGTAGCTCATTTGTCTGCGTGATATCAAGCTCAAGCGCCACGGAAAGTGCGATTATCGTATCCTTTTTCGGTGTATATTCACCATTTGAGATGATCTTTGAAAACAGCTTGCGGTCGATATTTGCTTTTTTATAGACCTCCGCGTTTTCCATTCCGCTTGCTATGATGTACTTTATCAGCGTATCACGGAAGCTCTGACCCTTATGCGATCTCAGGTATTCATTTATTGATTCGGAAGCCTGTCCGGGGCATACTCACGCGCCCTCTGATCGGTCACATAATTCTCATCTATGAACTGCTCGACTGCACCGAACTCTCTGCTCGAAAGCTCCAGCGCCTGATTGTCGAACACAACAAGATAGATATCCATATCCTCGTTTTTGTTCTCGGTTTTAAGACGGAACCGCCCTATCTCCTGGAGCGCAACGTCGAGAGACTCCGCCTTGGGATATCCGTATGCGCCCGTAGCCATAAGCGGAAAGGCTATGCTCTTGCATTTGAGCTGTGCCGCAAGCGCAAGAGCCGTTTTGTAGCACGAGCGCAGGATATCCCACTCGCCGTGCGCACCGTCCTCCCAAAAGGTACCTACGCAGTGTATAATGTACTTTGCAGGAAGGTCAAACGCCGGAGTATACGCTGAGTTACCCGGTTCGATATCGCCGATCTTTTCTCTCTCCGCCAGCAGCTTTTCCTTCCCAGCAGCTTCGTAGATTGCGCTGTCAGTGCCGCTGCCGATGACAGGCTTGGGATTCGCCGTATTTACAACAGCGTCCGCCTTGACCTTTGTAATGTCGTGTCTGATAATGTGAAATGGCATTTTGTCACCGCCTTATGTAGGGATCAGAATAATCCGTCAAAACTTCAAGTCTTCCTTACTCACATCGACCGCTTCAAGCTGCAAATACGGCGGTGCGGGTAAGATCGTGTCGTCATTTTCCTCACTGTAATCGGCCTGTGAACAAAGCTTATACTCCGTCTTTGCAAGCACAATGCCTATATCGGCAACTACCAGCTTTTTCATGTACGGCGCGGCTTTTTCCGTCACAAGACCACGCTTGACGTACCCTATCGTGACCGTGATATCTGAGATCACAGCCGTTTCGGCTTCGCCCGTGTCGCCGTTCATTCCGCTGTTGATGTCCACGCTTACAACATACGCGCCGCTGTTATTTATCTCATTGACAGCACCGAGCCACGGCTCGCGCAGGCTGCCTTGAAAGCCCGTCCCGAGCAGGCAGTCAACCACGATATCTGCGCTTTCAAACGCACCCGCCGTATACGCTTCGGCAGGCACGCCGAAGGCCTCCGCTTTCTCCGCGAAAAACGCGCTGTCCTTCGTCAGCTTTTCACTGAGCTTAACGATGCGGCAGGGGATATTTTTATCGGCTAAGATACAAGCAAGCGCATAGCCGTCGCCGCCGTTGTTGCCGCCCCCGACAGCTATCGCAATATCGCCGCGCCAATTCACCGCACGATACACTCCGAGCCCTGCGCGGTACATAAGCGTGCGCCCCGATACGTATCGCTCTATCGTCAAACGGTCGCTTTCTCGCATATTTTCGACCGACATACAATCAATATATTTTTCCATGATTTGCTCCTTTTGCATCAGAACATTGTTTTTACTTCGGCTCTATAGCAACCCAAAATGCTCCGCCAATTTTTTAAGCGTATCCTCTGTCGTGCTGTTATCATCTCTTACAAGCGTAAAAAATCCGCTGTTTGCGTAACGGTCATACACTTCTTTTGAGTTGATCTTTTCCAGACACTTACGGTAATTCCGCATTGTACTTTCGGGATCATCCGACTTCTGTATCTGTTCGAGGATAAACCGCTTTTCGGGG
>CACZYP010000075.1:0-9618 GCA_902785425.1 uncultured Ruminococcus sp.
AAAAACCTTGAAATACGTCAGTATTCCGGCGGCTTTTTCGTCCAATTTGCCTCAAAATCTGACTGCGCAATATGGGCACTCGATTTAATCAGTGCTTCCCTAACATTCTGTCTCCTTATTCTTCATACCTTATTAAAATGTTTAATCAGTAATAGCCTTCTCCTTTTCCGGAGTTGTTCCCGGCTGTCTACTATCTTCAGACTTCGGCTTATTATAATTATCTCGCTCTATAATGCCGTTCTTTCTCTTGATACGGGCTATATTCAGGTTAGTAACATGTAGATCATATTTCTCCTGCACCCAATCTCTTATCTCATCGTAGGCAGTTCCATCCTTGAAGCCATCAGTATCCATGTCATCTAATGAGAATTAATGAGAATTAAGCCTTGACTTTCTTACCGGTTATCTCAATCTTGGAAAGCAAGACTGCCGTCTCCACATGCCTCGTATGCGGGAACATATCTACCGGCTGGATTTTCTCGGCCTTGTAGCCGTTATGTGTCAGGTACAGCAAGTCTCTTGCGAGCGTCTGTGGGTCGCATGATATGTAAACTACTTTTTTCGGAGCAAGAAATGCAAGCGAGGCAAGAAACTCTCTGCTGCAGCCTGCTCTTGGCGGATCGGTGAAAACAACGTCAAACCGTTCGTGTGACCGTGCTGCTTTCTGCATGTACTCCGCTGCGTCTGCTTCGATGTATTCTGCTTTTGCAATGCCGTTTTTCTCGGCGTTTTTACGGGCATCATAAACTGCCGCACCGTTTTTCTCAACTCCGACGATGCTTCCGGCTTTATCGGAAGCCGTGATACCAATAGTTCCGATGCCGCAGTAAGCGTCAAGAATGCGCTCGCTGCCGGTGAGTGCGGCAAACTCTGCGGCTTTTTGATACAGCTTTTCTGTCTGTATCGGGTTTATCTGATAGAACGAACGTGAAGATATTTCAAATCGCTTTCCGCACAGCACGTCTTCTATTGTACCGCTGCCATAAAGCACCCTCTCGTTTGCGCCGAGCGTCATCTTTGCGCTTTTGCTGACGTTGAGCACAACTGTTTTTATCTCGGGGAATTTCTTTGTAAGAAGCTTTATCAGCGTTTCTTCGTTTTTCAGTTTATCCTCAAAGCATACAAGCACGACCATGTACTCGCCCGTTGAGCGTGCGTTTCTGACCATGATATGGCGAAGCACGCCTTTTCCGCTTTTCGGGTCAAAGGGCATAATCTTTTGGTCAACAACCAGTTTACGTATATACTTTACTATGCTGTTCGCCGTTTTATCGTTCAGAAAGCACTTGTCTGTAATGACCGCCGAACCTGTTGCCGACTGATAAACGCCCGTGACAACGTTGCCTCTCGTTTTTCTTACGGCGTACTGCGCCTTGTTTCTGTAAAAGTACGGCTCGTCCATGCCGATTATTTCTTCCACATGTCCGAAGCGCCTGAGAAGCTTGACAACCGTTGCCTGTTTGAAGCGAAGCTGGCGCTCATAGTCCATATTTGAAAGCTGACAAGCGCCGCACTTTTTCTCAACGCCGCATGTATTCATATGCTCATCCCCCGAATTTTTTGATAATTATAATTATTATACTTCAACTCCGCCATATATGTCAACGAAGAAATACCGGACAAGCGCCCGGCGGCAAGCTCAGGTGTTACTTTTTGCAAGCCATTAGGTTTGCCGCTATTAATACTGCCTTCTATATTATATATTAACGCACGGTCATGTACCCGCAGACAGTACCGTTTCAGCTTCGTTTTCGCATAACAGCTTTACTGCCGCATCTTATCTTATTCTTCCCAAAGCCAATAAATTTGGCTCTTCCGCCCGATCGTCTGACCGGGCGGAAGAGCCGTTGATCACTCTACATTTTTAAGAGCAAGTGTTTTGGGGATATTTTTAACTCTGATAAAGTCTATCACAGCGATAATCGCATACGCCGCAAAAACAAGCACGAATTCCTTTACGAATCCGCCCGGAGTCATCACGAAAGCGAACCAGCCGCCGAGAGACATCATCATTATTTTCCAGAACAGCGTCATTGTCTCGAAGCCTACAAATATCGCCGCAAACTCCGATATGAGCACAACGATGCCCGTTATTATGAGGTACAGCGAAGCTATCTCGCCGTCGGTGTAGCCGAGTATCTTTGTCATTGCGATAGACACTTCATTCTTCTCTATTATGATCTTTGTAAGAAGATAGATGATTATTCCTGCAACGATAACGCAAACGTACTGGAAATACTTCATATAGCTACCCATTGAATGATCGAGCTGACGGGCAAGCTTGGCTATATCGTCGCTTGTGATCCTCTTGGCGATATAATCCTCGTCTATATCGGTTATCGGCACATTTGACATGTAGCCGCCGAAATCTCCTTTGTCACGCTCGAAAACTTCATTGAACGAATCATTTGGCATGAACACTGCTATTCCTGCGGTATAATCGTAAACGCCGTAAACTTTCCATGTGTAGGTCTTGTTCTCGTATTTTTCGGAAAGCGTTATCGTGTCGCCCTCATGCACGTTGAATTTCTCGCTGTAAGCCTCGGATATATACACGAGCGACGCACTGTTGTCTTTGTACAGACTGCTGTCGAGCGATATATATCTGCTGTTTTCGTTTACGCCGTAAATGCTTACTTCTTCGGTATATTTGTCGTTTTTGAGTTCGAGTGAGTTTATCGAGAATCTCTCGGCGCCTTCGGCGCTTGTGGTGATCTCGTTGCCGTCCTCGTCCTGCGTATCAGTCAAAAGAAGCTGCTCTTCGGCAAACATCATATCCTTTACGGAATCCTGATAGTATTTCAGCGTAGACGGCATACCGACTGCCATCGAAAGCAATAGCATAACGAAGCAAACACCGACAAACAGCATCAGATAATTCGGTATATTCTGAATGAACACACGCAGACGGAAGCGCCTTAAAAAGCTCCATCTCGGCAGCCTTACCGCCTTTGAACGCTTTACCTTTTTCAGGTCACGTCTCAAAAAGCGAAGCGGCGGCAGCTTTAGTGTCTTTGTTATGATAACAAGATTTATCACAAACATCAGGATTATCGGAACGACCGTTGTTTTCACAAAAGCGACGGGCGTCCAGAGCGTTTTATACGTCGGCAGACTGTAGCTGTTGTAGTACATCGAAACGACCGTGTTTTTGAACACAGTATAGCCGAGGATATTTCCGACTATAGCCGAAACGAAGATAACGATCATCGGGGCGCTCATGTAGTAGCGCACAAGCTCTCCCTTTGTGTAACCAAGCGATCTGAGCGTGCCGATCACGGTAGCTTCCTTTTCAAGAGCTGAGCTTATCGTTACGGCAAAAACGAACGCCAGCACAGCTGTGAGAATATACAGCAGCACACCGCCCATCGCCTTATCGGAGCCGAAATCTTCGGGTGCAAACGTTACTGCGTGGTTTGCATATCCGGGAACATAATCCTCTATCTCAGGCTCGCCGTCGGCTGCCGCTGTCTGAGTTATCAGTGCTTTGAGAAAATTATCGGAATATGTTTTTTCTTCATGATCGCCGTTTGGTTTGTTAATATAGGTAAAAGCGTACTTATAGCGGATAGTGCCGTTTATTCGCTCAAAGCCCTCGTCTGTCGTCATGCCGATGTCGAAAGTAAGGGCGTCGAACATCGTGTCGTTGTTGTTCTCATAAAGCGTACTGTAATCGACGAATGCCGCAAGACCGCACACCTTGAAATCGACCGTACCGACTTTCAGCGTGTCGCCTATCCTGATATCCGCATTGTCGGCATGCATTCTGTCAATTATGATCTCGTTTGCATTTTCGGGCTTATGACCGTCAAGGATATCATAAAGATCAACTTCACGGCGCTCGGAAAACACACGTATCTTACCCGTGCTTCTTGATCCGACAGCCTCATCATCCTCACGGCAGAAAAGCGGATAAAGCTTTACCGCAGCAGGCGTGAAGTTTTCATCATCAAGCTCGTATCTTTCCGAAAGCTCCTCGTATTTTTCATCGACCTTCTTATCTATCTCTTTTTTTGCCTTATCGAGGACTTCCGAAAGCTTGTCATTGTATTCGTCGGACTTCTTTGCTTCATCGTAAGCGTCGTTCACAGCGTCTTCAAAGCTGCTTTTCATCGCTGCATTATACGCCTCGTCTACCGCCTTTGTGCGCACATCATCGGGAATAACACCGCCGGTCATTGCAGCCATCGGTGCAAGCTGCTTATCGACTTCTGTTTCAACTTTTGTTCTGATCGCATCTCTGACACGATCCTCCACGTTTTTGCGGACAGCCTCGTCAACGCTTTCCCTGATCTCGGGCACGGCTTCATCGTAAGCACGTTTTTTGAACACAGAAACCACGTCGGCTTTCTCGCCCGATTCTATCGCCTTTACTGCGGCAGAATCAAGCGTTTCGGAAAGCTCGAAATTGCCGTCTTCAAGCTTCAGAAGAGTATAATTATCGTTGAGCGTAGTTAACATGCTGTTGTTTGCAACGTACATTCCCGACACGAAGCCGACCGTTGCAACGAGCATAAGAAAGATCATTATGTAACGCTTGCGGTCTCTTATTATGTCTTTCCAAAGTCTTTTGGCAAGCGGGTTGCCCGGGCGTTTGCCGAATGAAATATTATCTTTCATAAGAGCGCCCCCTTACCATTCAAGCTCGGAAGCCTTGATCTTTGATGTATTGATATCATCATGCCTGATAACGCCGTCACGCAGCTTCACTACATGATCTGCCATGTAGCGTATCGCTTCGTTGTGAGTTACCATGATAACGGTATTGCCGTACTTCTGATTGACCTGCTCGATCAGCTGCAGTATCTCTTTTGAAGTGGTGTAATCGAGCGCACCCGTCGGCTCGTCGCAAAGCAGGATATCGGGATTCTTAACGATTGCACGTCCGATAGACACACGCTGCTGCTGACCGCCCGAAAGCTGATTCGGCAGCTTGTAGCGATGCTCGAAAAGGCCGAGCGTTTTGAGAAGCTCGTCTATATCAAGAGGCTTATCGGAAAGATAAGCGCCTGTTTCAATGTTCTCTTTCACATTGAGATTCGGGATAAGATTGTACATCTGAAAAACGTAGCCGAGGTGCTTGCGCCTGTAGTTTGTAAGCGCTTTTTCGTTGAGGTCTGCAAGCTTATCGCCGTTAATGATGATCTCGCCGCCGTCGGCGCTGTCAATGCCGCCGAGGATATTGAGCAGCGTCGATTTACCCGAGCCTGACGGGCCGAGCAAAACGCAGAACTCGCCCTTTGCAACGGAGAAATCTATTCCTTTCAGTACCTCCTGTTTCGTATCTCCCGACCCGAAGGTACGCTTTAAGCTCTTTACCTCCAGAAACTTATTGTTGTTCATATAAAAACCTTCCTTTCTTCCGAAACATCCGAATTTTGATCGGCTTCATAGTATACTGTCCTATTATAAACCTTAATTAATATGGAAGCACTGATTAAATCGAGTGCCCATATTGCGCAGTCAGATTTCGAGGCAAATTGGACGAAAAAGCCGCAGGGTGCGGTCTGCCGGTGGCAGACGTTGCCGCAAGGCAACAGCACCGACCGAGGCGGCAGCCGAGACTATACTTGGGTGCTCAGCCCGTAGGGCGTGATTTATTCAGTGGTTCCATATATATGTCAAAGCATAACATTGCACCCAAAAGTTCATTTTGGGTGCAATATTTTTCACTGCCTGTCACGACCCGGCGTCTTTTCCGTTTTCTTCAAGCTGTTCAAACATTTTCTTCAAAGCACTTGCACTTGAACTTGTAAGGTGCTTGACGGGAATGCCTCTCTTTTCCGAACTGCGCTTCACGCTGCCGAGCATTTTGTGAGAGCATGTAGTTGTCAGCACCGCTATAAGGTCGGGCTGTCCGATCTTGCTCTCAAAGTCTCCGACCATCTGAGTGAAGACCTTGGCCTTATAATTATACGATTTGCAGATATCGCTGTATCTTGTTGCCATTCTGTCGTTTCCGCCGACAATTACAATACTCATCTTGTTTCTCCCCTTATCAGATCAATTCTGTTTGTTTAAATCCGGGATACGGAGTGCGATATGCGTTAACGCACTGCGATCCCTTATGATTTGTGGCAGGCTCCTTTCATGGCGCAGTTTGCACAGCCGCAGCCGCAGGAGGTCTTGCCTTGTTTCTTTTTCTTTACCATGTCCGAAATAATCAATGATACTATCGCTATCAGTACCACCGACACTATGATAGTACCGAGATTTGCCGTCAGCCATTCTGTCATTTCGATCACCTCAAAAATCATGATTTCAGCGTTGTTGCTTCCTTATACTTTTTGAAAAAGAGCATGTAGATCATTGCTGCAAGAAGTGCTGCTGCGAAGATCAGACCGATCACATTTACATTGCCCGTGAACAATCCGCCGAACTGTGTTATCATAAGCGATATTGCGTATGCAAAACCGCACTGATAGCCTATAGCGAACCATGTCCATTTTGCGCTGTTCATCTCTCTTTTGATAGCGCCGATCGCTGCAAAGCAAGGAGCGCAGAGCAGATTGAACACAAGGAACGAATAGCCTGTGATGCCTGTGAACGACTCTGCAAGAGACTGCCATACAGTGCCTTCTCCGCTGCCGTAAAGCACGCCCATCGTACCAACGATATTCTCCTTTGCAACAAGACCCGTGATCGATGCGACCGCTGCCTGCCAGTTGCCCCAGCCGAGCGGTGCGAAGATCCATGCGATGCAGCCGCCGATCTTTGCGAGTATCGACATTTCAAGCTCGTCATCGCCGAGCATACGGAAGCCCTCTGCTGTGAAGCCGAAGAATGATGTGAACCACACGATGATGGTTGAAAGAAGAATTATCGTACCGGCTTTTTTGATAAACGACCAGCCACGCTCCCACATCGAGCGCAGAACGTTCGAGAGCGTCGGAAGATGGTAAGCGGGAAGTTCCATAACGAACGGTGCAGGCTCGCCGGAGAACATCTTCGTTTTCTTGAGCATGATGCCCGAAACGATAACGGCAGCCATTCCGATAAAGTAAGCCGATGTTGCGACCCATGCCGAACCGCCGAAGATCGCACCTGCGATCATTGCGATAAACGGGACTTTTGCACCGCACGGAATGAAAGTAGTCGTCATGATAGTCATTCGTCTGTCACGCTCGTTTTCGATCGTCCGGCTTGCCATGATACCCGGAACACCGCAGCCTGTGCCTATGAGCATCGGGATAAACGATTTGCCGGAAAGACCGAATTTTCTGAACACTCTGTCAAGCACGAATGCGATACGAGCCATATAACCGCACGCCTCTAAAAATGCGAGCATCAGGAAAAGCACGAGCATCTGAGGAACGAATCCGAGAACTGCGCCGACGCCTGCAATGATACCGTCGATGATAAGACCTTTAAGCCAATCCGCCGCATTCAAAGCGTCAAGACCCATCTCGGCAAGAGCAGGAATACTCGGTACAAACACACCGTAAGCCGCAGGATCCGGCTCTTCGCCTATCTCTTCAAGAGTTTTCACGGCTGCTTCGTAATCCTCTATCGTTGCCGTTTCTTCCGATGTTTCGAGAGTCTCTTCATCTTCTACAGTGTAGGTGAATTCGTTTTTCGGAACACCGTTTTCCTCAACGTATGCTTCATAACCGTCAACTATTGCCGAAGCGGCAGCATACTCGTCAGCTGTTTCCGAATACTCGGAAGTACCTATCCCGAACAGATGGAATCCGTCGCCGAAGATATTGTCGTTCGTAAAATCTGTTAAAGGCGCACCCACGCCTACCATTGCTATCCAGTATACAGCAAACATGATCGCCGCAAATATCGGCAGACCGAGCCAGCGGTTCGTTACTACCTTGTCTATCTTATCCGATGAAGACAGCGCACCCTTATTTTTCTTTTTGTAGCAAGACTTTATGACTTCTGCTATATAAACGTAGCGCTCATTTGTGATGATGCTTTCGGAATCGTCGTCAAGCTCTTTCTCTGCGGCAGCGATATCTTTTTCGATATGCGCCATCTTTTCTTCCGGGATATTGAGCTGTTCAAGCACCTTATCGTCACGCTCAAAAATTTTCAGTGCATACCACCGCTGCTGCTCCTCGGGCAAATCGTGAACGATAGCCTCCTCAATATGAGCAAGTGCGTGTTCGACAGGTCCGCAGAATGTGTGCATAGGAACTGTTTTTGTTCCCTTTGCCGCTTCTATCGCAGCCTCGGCAGCTTCCATGATCCCCGTACCTTTAAGTGCAGATATCTCCACAGCCTTACATCCGAGCTGCTTTGACAGCATGGCCGTGTTGATCTTATCGCCGTTTTTCTCGACAATATCCATCATGTTGACGGCAAGCACAACGGGAATGCCAAGCTCGGTGAGCTGCGTTGTGAGGTAAAGATTTCGCTCTAAGTTTGTTCCGTCGATAATATTCAGTATTGCGTCAGGTCTTTCACCGATAAGGTAATTTCGTGCTACGACCTCTTCGAGCGTATACGGAGAGAGCGAGTAGATTCCGGGCAGGTCGGTGATCGTTACGTCACTATGCTTTTTGAGCTTGCCCTCCTTCTTTTCCACCGTAACGCCCGGCCAGTTTCCGACAAACTGATTCGAGCCTGTCAGAGCGTTAAACAGCGTTGTTTTGCCGCAGTTCGGATTTCCCGCAAGGGCAATACAAATTTCCATTAATGATTCTTCCTTTCAATTTTAGGTAGTTGTGACTAACTGTAAATTACTGCAATTTCAAGCACGATCTTCCATACGCAAGATCAAAAAGCGTTGTTGCTGAGATAGTATTTACTAACTTATGTGTATTATAAAGCTGTATCATCCAACCTCGATCATTTCGGCGTCGGCCTTTCGGATCGACAGCTCATATCCTCGTACTGTGACCTCTATCGGGTCGCCGAGGGGCGCCACTTTGCGGACATAGACTTCCGTTCCCTTTGTCATGCCCATATCCATTATCCTGCGCCTTACAGCACCCTCGCCGTGTACTTTAACGATCGTTACTGTTTTGCCTATAGCAGTTTCCTTCAACGTGTTCATTTCTTTCACCTCAAACCATTATCTTTCTCGCCAGTTCTTCACTGACAGCGATCCTTGATTCCTTTACTTTGACAATAACGTTATCTCCAAGCCTTGAAACGACGCTTGCTGTTCCGCCGACGTGAAAGCCGAGGTCTTCAAGATGTTTTTTCACCTCGGAGTTTCCGCCGATCTTTCTGATTATAACTTCTTTTTCGGTATCTGCCATACTGAGCGGAATCATATATTCTCCCCCCTGTCAGCGATCTTTGCGCCTATTGAGTTAGATTTAATTAACCTTGACTTTGAAAAATACGGTTAGATTTTTCTAACCGTATTTATATTATCATATCTTGTATGAATTGTCAATTCATTCTTTGGGGATTCTTGTTTTTTGTCAGATTAAACAGTTAGTTATATGAAGATAACTTGATTTTGTAAATGATTTGTATCCGGACATTGATCGTGTGGGAAATGTATTATTACAGATATATCGGTTTTATGGAGCATGGAAGGCTTTTGACTGAAAACTGAAGACTTAAGAATGAATAATACAAAATAAAAACCTGCCACTTGCGTGACAGGTTTTTATTTTGGTGGGAGAGGGTGGATTCGAACCACCGAAGCCGAAA
>CACZYP010000075.1:9685-13700 GCA_902785425.1 uncultured Ruminococcus sp.
GCAAAGTAAAGAGCTGGTGGACGGACTTGAACCCCCGACCTGCTGATTACAAATCAGCTGCTCTACCAACTGAGCTACACCAGCGTGTAAGCGTTCTCCTTGAGAACGCTTGTTTATTATAGCATGAATAACAGGACTTGTCAATAGAATTTTCGACTTTTTTTAAGTTTATTCTTTTGAACAAATTCTTTTAATACTATGTTTAAATAAATTGTTCAAATGTTGCATCGCTCGGCATTCTCCAGTCGCCTCTCGGGCTGAGCGATACTGAACCGACCTTCGAAGAATCGGGAATACAGCTTCGTTTGAACTGGCTGATAAAGAATCTTCTGATAAACACAGTAAGCCACTTTTCTATCGTTTCGCTGTCGTAAACGCCTTCAAAAGCTTTCACAGCCATGCGCAGTATCTTTTCTTTCGACGAGCCGAAACGGACAAAATGATAAAGGAAGAAATCATGCAGCTCGTAAGGGCCGATATTGTCCTCGGTTTTCTGAGCGATCTTTCCGTTTTCATCGGGCGGCAGAAGCTCGGGCGATACGGGCGTATCGAGGATATCTTCGAGTGTTGCTCTTACGTCGTCTGCCCCGTTCTCCGCTTCAAATGCAACGATATACTTTACAAGAGTTTTCGGAACGCTCGCATTTACGCCGTACATGCTCATGTGGTCGCCGTTATATGTACACCAGCCCATAGCAAGCTCGGAAAGGTCGCCTGTTCCGACGAGCAGGCAGTTTTCTTTATTTGCAAGGTCGAAAAGAACCTGTGTGCGCTCTCTCGCCTGCGTGTTTTCATATGTAATATCTTTTACAGCAGCGTCGTGACCTATATCTTTCATATGAAGCAGACATGCTTCCTTAATGTTTATCTCACGGATAGTCACGCCAAGCTCACGCATAAGCTCTAAAGCGTTCGTATATGTTCTGTCGGTCGTGCCGAAACCGGGCATCGTAACGCCTATGATATCGGATGCAGGCTTGCCCAGAAGCTTCATAGCACGCACGCAGACGAGCAGCGCAAGCGTGGAATCAAGACCGCCGCTGATACCGATAACGCAGCCCTTAGAACCGACATGTTCGAGCCTTTTGGCAAGACCGCTCGCCTGTATCGACAAGATCTCACGGCAGCGTTCTGCACGGTCGGCTTTATCGCTCGGCACGAACGGATGAGGATCTATATATCTGTAAGAAAGATCGTTTACATCGTTGCTTACCTCGCACGATACGCCGACTGCTTCCGTGCTGCCCGATACGCAGTCTGCAAACGTCATGTTCTGACGGCGCAGAGAATTGAGCTTTTCGATGTCTGCGTCAAATACAGTCAGAACGTTTTCCCTTGAAAAACGTTCGCCTCTGGCGCAAAGGGCACCGTTTTCGGCAATGACCGTTGCACCCGAGAATACAAGATCGGTCGTGCTCTCATGAACGGAAGCACCCGTATACGCATACGCACAGATACAGCGTGCCGACTGATTTGCAACGAGTGACTCACGGTATTCGGCTTTTGCAACATACTCATCGCTTGCGGAAAGATTGCATATGATATTTGCGCCGGCAAGAGCAAGCTTCGATGACGGCGGTATCGGCGCCCAAAGGTCTTCGCAAAGCTCTATGCCGAGATAAGCACCGCTGCCGAGATCGAATATACCGTCTTCCCCGGTGTACAGCATTACGTCTTCGCCTAAAAGCTTTACGGGATACTTCGGAGCTTTTGAAGCAGGCGAGAACCATCTTTTCTCATAGAATTCATGGTAATTTGCAAGATATGTTTTCACGACAGCACCGATCATCCTGCCGTTCTTGATAACAACGGCGCAGTTGAACAGCGATGTATGAGAACGCACGGGCATTCCGACTACTATCGCCATATCGATGTATTTCGTCTCGTCAAGAAGAGTCTGCAGCGCCTGCTCTGCTTTATCAAGAAGAGCATTATTATGGAAAAGATCGGCGCAGGTATATCCTGTTATCGAAAGCTCGGGCGTTACAAGGAGTTTTACGTCCTTTTCACGGGCTTCCTTAACAACGTTCAGTATCTCGCCGACGTTATACTGAGGGGCTGCGACTTTAAGCTTAAGGCTTGCGCAGGCTATGCGAAAAAACGGTTCGTTCATGGTATCATCTCCGTATAAATTATATTGTAATTATACACCGACGGGATATGATTAGTCAATTGCAGAATATACAGATTGTTTTTCATAAACATAAGCTTTATTAGGGAAGCACTGATTAAATATAATAAAAAGAGCGAAGCGATTTTCCACTATTATTCAGTTTTAAGTTTTCAGTCTTAAGTTGTTAACATTGGGTGGATAACAGCCCACCCTGAACCCTGCAAGTATTTTGAAAAAGGCTTGGCAAAAACTCTCGGCTGTGCGTTTTGAAAATTTTTGACAAAATGAAAGTCCTGCCAACCCGGCAGGACTTCGTAAAAGTATCAGTCTTCAAGATTGCTCTCAATGAGCTTTGCAAACTGCGGTGTTTTGAAAAGAACAACGGAGCCGATAACGGTAAAGATAAGCTCGGGGAGCATGTAGGAACCGTTATAAACTACCGAATAGAGCCACGGGTTCGACCACTCTTCGGGCATCCAGATATCAAAGATAAGAGCGCCCGAAAGGAGATGGAACACAAAGCGAAGCGCAATGGCGATCGCTACGCCCGAAATGATGCCGACCGTGCCTTTTTTACGGAAAACACCTGCAACGCCTATCGCTGTATAAGCGAGGATATAGTCGAGAACGATACATGCGATAAGAGCGACTGGAGAAAGTCCCCAGCCGAAAAGTCCTTCGCCGATACCGAAGCCGAACTGGATAAGTGAGTAAGCGAATGCGCCTACAAGGCCCCACGATATGCCGTACTCGATAGAGATGAGGGCGATCGGAAGCATCGAAAGCAGAGTGATGGAGCCGCCCAGCGGAAGCTGATAGACCTTGATAAGGCTCAGCACCGTTGCAAGACCGATGAGCACTGCTGTGAGCACAAGGCGCTTTACGTTAGTTTTCTTTCCTGCGGATACTGCTGATTGTGATTCTTCTGTCATTACATTTGCTGCACTTGACATTTTTCATTTTCCTTTCTTTTCTGAAAACTGACAAAAAAGGGAACACTGCGAACGCAATGCTCCCGAGAAACCGATATGATCCCTACGGCGGCATTATCCGCATCAGGTCAATGGGTCGGAGATGCGATCTCCCTCTCAGCCTGTTTGCAAGCTCCCCTTTTGTTTTGATATTATACCACTTTTGTAGGAATAAGTCAACACTCTTAATCCGACGATTTTTCAAGCAGAAAGAAATATCCCATTTTTCCGAACTGTCCTTTTATGTCCATCACGCCGAGGACTGTGTTTTCATCGAGCATTCTGAATACATCTATTATCGGCAGCTCGTCGTATATCATGGCAGACGTTACCGTGCCCCTGTATTTGATCTCACGAAGTCTTGCACAGCTTGCGCCTGTTTTGAAAAACTTCATCAGCGGATCGAGCTTATGGCTGTCAAAATGCTTGCCGCTGCGGTTCTTTTTTGCGATCTTCTTTGCAAAGTTCAGAACGAAAGGTCTGTCGGCAAACTTAAAGATCTTTCTCGGAGCAATGCAGTAAAGCTCGCCACGCTTATTCTCCATAACAAGCGGACAGACTGTCTCGGGATCGAGAAACTCCTTTCCGTACCAGGGTGCAACTGTCAGAAGTCCCTCCATCTCATGGCCTGTGATGCACTCGGAGCCTTTCCACTTTCCTTTCATCATTTTAGCGTTAACAGGGTCAAGAGAATCAAAAAACTCGTATGCTTCCTTTTGTGATACTCCCTCGGTACGCATTTTATTTATCATATTTTGGTATTCATCGGTCATAGCGCTCACCTCCGTTTAGTATATTATACCATAGTTTTTGAACAAATGCAAAACAAATCTAGGGAACCACTGAATAAATCACGCCCTACGGGCTGAGCACCCATCTTGCTTGCATCTTTTTGTCATATTGCACTCAACTCCCTTGAAATACGTCAGTA
>CACZYP010000076.1 GCA_902785425.1 uncultured Ruminococcus sp.
AAAGATTCTGTAAAACAGCTTATTATCATTGCTGTCAAGAATCTTCTCAGCATAACTTTTTCGCTGTGCATAAAGCATGTTATGTAAAGCTCTACATAACATGCTTAACCTGCACGCAACCTTCACAAAGGGCACAATCGAGTTCAGACTTTTCCAGTTCGACAACCCCACGGAAAACCGCAAAGGCGGAATCCACGCAGGGCAGCTCAAGGCTTACATTCAGCTTTGCCTCGCACTCAGCGAAATGGCAAAAACGCTGAAAACAGCAAGCCCCAGAGAACAGCAGAAGGAAAACAAAAAATTCGCCATGAGGACTTGGCTGAACCGCCTCGGATTCATTGGGGACGAATTCAAGACCGCAAGAGACCTTTACACCTCAAGGCTTGACGGAAACGCAAGCTGGAGATTCGGCAGACCTTAAAAGGTACGCCGCCCCAAAGCAAAAGCCGAGGGGCGGCAGCCGAGAAAGGCTTTGTGACCGCCGACACCGCTTGAAAATTAAACAGCGGTAGTTATTCAAAAAAGCTGATAAAACGGCACACAGGGCAACACAGCGAAAGACAAAGCGAAGAAAGGTAAAAGCAATGACATACGAAAGCATTAAAAATCACATTGCTGAAAGCAGAGGAGAGTTACCGCTTTCGGCAAAAAACGAAAACGGAGAGTTTGTCATAATCGAGGAGCGAATCTCTGACGGCATACCATTTTATAGGTTGACAACGGTTCAGGATAACAACTGGTGTCGAATCAACTGCTATTACGCAGACGGTACGATTGATGAAACCTACGAGCGGTAAAAGCCGCTGTGACCGCCGACACCGCTTGAATTCTTCAAAGCGGTAGTTATTCAAAACAGCCGTAAAAGCGGCACACAGGGCGACACAGCCCGCAACAGCGGCAATTCTGCCAAAACCTTAAACACCGCTTAAAACCTTAACTTTTCGGTGATTGCACCGATGTAAATATCACAATTTATGTGCCGAATAATTGTGTAATATACTTTTCAAAATCGCTTGATAAATCCTCCAAAGTGATTTAATATGTGGGTGCATTCAGAACACGGTGACAACCGAACAGAAAGGAAGATAAAAATGTGTAAAAGGTTTTATTTGGCATACGGCTCGAATCTGAACATACCGCAAATGCAGAGACGCTGCCCGACGGCAAAGATTGTGGGGGTAGCGGAGATCAAGGACTACGAGCTGCTTTTCAAGGGAAGCAAGACAGGCTCTTACCTGACAATCGAACCGAAAAAGGGTGCCACGGTGCCGGTGGCGGTTTGGGAGATCAAGAAGGCGGACGAGGCGAACCTTGATATGTACGAGGGCTTCCCCAGATTCTACTACAAGAAGGACTTCCGAGTACGCTGCCGCTACATCAAGTCGGGCAGAACGAGAACGCTGAACACCTTCGCCTACATCATGGACGAGCGTCGCAAGCTTGGAGTTCCGAACGGATATTACATCAACACCTGCCTGAATGGCTATGACTCCTTCGGATTTGACAGGGAGCTGATATTCAAGGCAATCGACAAGAGCCTGAAAGCGAGGTGAGAGATATGACGCTTGCAGAATTGCTCACGGCAAAAATCATCGACAGCTCCATTAGAATAACGGAGTACGATGACGACGAAGATGAGTTCAAGGTGATTGCAGAATTCGATTATCTCACAGGGCAGAACCTGAACAAAATACCCGAAAATCTTCATAATAGAACAGTTGATTACATCGAGCCGAGTTATGACGGGCTTTTGAAAATCGACATAATATTGGCGTAAAATGAAAGGGGATAATTACATGAAAGATGAAATTATTAACAACGGCAGAATATGCCCAATTTGCGGAAAGACCTACCACGAGCCGCCTGCATTATCAAGAACGGATAACAAAACCCTTATTTGCAGCGACTGTGGCTGCCGACAAGCATTGATTTCGCTCGGCATTGACAAAGAAGAGCAGAACAAGATTCTTGATACGATCCACCGCTACAGCCATAAAATGGAAGATTAATCGCATTTGAAAGAGACTCGGACGCTGCCGCTTGGTGGCGTTCTTCTCGTTACGAGTCTTTTTCAAATCCGATTATATCAACAAAAATAAACATATTGTTTGTGTAGTATATATGTTGATAAAAGCTGTGCTTTATTGTAATATACACACACCACCGGACGAGGTGAGAACAAAAAACGGAGGACAAAGCAATGAAAAACAACGAGGTATTCAACGAGATCAGACGCACAGCAACGGAGTGGGAAACCGCAAAAAGAGAACGCAGCGAACGCAAGAAGGCAATCATCAAGGACTTTGGCTACGACAGCCCAGAGTACGCAGCATGGAGCGAATCGGACACGGAGACACCCTTCCCGATAAGCCACGGAGCGATGAAAGCCTACCACGCTTGGAGATCAAACAACGATCACGAAACCGAGGAGTTTGAGTTTAACGACTTCACTTGGGAAACGGAGACTAAGGACTTCATCGACACGCTCCGCAAGGCAGGAATCGAAACGATGATCATTACGAACGCAAGCACAGCGTTGCTTGAGAACCTTCACGCCTACGCTGCCGAAGGCTGCACGCTCGAAGGACTTTGCACAGTCAAGAGAAAAACGATCTGGGGGACGGACGAAGAAATTCCGGGGATCAGGCTCAGGATAAACTGAGCCGCCCTGCGGAGAACGGAGCACTGTCAAGCGGCGGTGCTTTTCTTCTTCCGTTTTCGTAATGAATACTACACAAAAATGATTTTTATCATTGTCCAGTTTACACCTTGATAATAACAGCCGATCATTGTAATATGTCAGTGCAGCGAGCCGAGAACGGCTCACGCAGGAAGGAGCAGGAATATGCAGATATTCAAAATTGACACGGACGGCAACGCCGGAGTGAAGGACATCAAGGGCGATTTGAAATCGCTGCAAACGGAAGTCGGTGGGCTGATAACGCTTGCAAATTATTACGAGGAGCTTGAGGATCAGGGCATTGATATTTTTGCCGATGACGAAGGACTTTTGAAAGATAACCCGAAAACCACGCTTATTATCACCGACAAAAAGAACCGCATGAAGATTCTGACGTGCCTTGTCGGAAATCTAATCTTCGTATCGCACGATGACGAGGGCAGCACGCTCGGATTGACCGATGAGCAGATAGCCTTCATAAAAGCACACTTGAAGCAGCTTTGTTATTTTACCCCAAGCGGAAAAATAAACATGGCTTACACATTTTGGTTTTGACAGGGGGTGAAAAGCAATGTTGTTTGTTAACGGGGAACTAAGGATAATCTACACGGGTGCCGACGAAAGCATTATCAAAAAAGTTGATGAAGCATTTCGACAAGTCGGTTACCGATACGACTTCGATCACTCACGTCTGAAAAACGGCGTCAAAGTAAACGGCTGGGGAAACGAGGGCTACTCCGAAGCGCGTATAAAGAACCTGCTTAAGTCTCTAAAAGAAATAGCTCCGATAGAAGACGGCTCGGAGTTCGATTTTTACGATGGAGACGGCGAATACTGGAGATACATTTTCAGAGACGGTAACTGGATATACCAAACCGGAAAGCTCGTTTATGAGGATAGCGAGGTGGAGTGATATGGGATATCACGCACACGGCGACGCTGTTATCGTTTACCAAACCGCAGACGAAGCGGTGTTTGACAAAGCAAAAGATCTCTTTGATGAATATCTTGCAAGCTACGATTTTGACTGCGAAGTCGGTGATTATGAGATAACAGTTTATGCTTGGGGCTTTGATAAATACTCAAAATATTTTACCGCAAAGCTGCTCGACAAGCTTAAAAGCATAGCACCGATAGTTGACGGCTCGGAGTACGATTTCAGGGGCGATGATGACGAGCTATGGCGATTTGTTTTTGAGAATGGTGATTGGAAATATCAGGTCGGAGATATCGTATATCACGATTAACGCAAAACAGCAGGAGCACCGCTTATCGGCTATGTTTCTGCTGTTAATTATATCACTGTTTTGAAAAGCTGTCTACATCATATATGATGTACCGAAATGTAGAAATCATAGTTGATTACAATACTTTACTTATGGAAAGTTGCTAAAAGACACACAATTAATGTAAAAAGACAGCCTAATAGTTTGTGCTGATTATGAGAATAATTGAGTTGATATAATCGAAAATGTATTGTAATATGTAGTCAGCCGAAGGGCAGAAAACGAAAATAGCAAGGAGCAGCGAAAATGAAAAACAGCATAATCAAAAGAACGGAAGACTACACCGAGAACACAAAGACATATTACCGACTGCCGAATTCAACAACAATGGAGTACCTTATGTCACACCTTAACCACAGCGAGGGTGCGGTGCTTAAGAAGGGCGAGCGAGTGTTGATTGCAGACGTTAGCTGGAAAGGCTTTGTTGCAGGAGTTTACGAAATGACGGAAACTCCGGAGGAAACGGGCTACGGCTACATCGAATGCCGACTGGACTTGATCGCAATGAGTGAAGAGCTTTTCGAGGACTCAGGCACGGCTATAGAGTGGGCACTCAAGCAGAAATAAGAGAAGCCAATCCCAAGCGGAGCTCCTTCGGGAGCTTTTGCTTGTTCACATAAATATTTTGGAGCAGGGTTTAACAGCCTTGCTCCTTTTTCGTGGGGGTGATGATATTAGAAAATTAAAGAAATACACACCGACAAAGTTCATGCTGCCGACATCGCATTACGACAAAGACGAAGCGGAATTTGTTGTAAATTTTATTCAGTCGCTCAGTCATACAAAGGGCGATTTTTTCAAAGAGCCGTTTATTTTGATAGATTGGCAGGAACAGCTTGTGCGTGATATTTTCGGAACATTAAAGCCGGACGGCACAAGGCAGTTTACAACCGCCTATGTTGAGATTAGTAAAAAAAGTGGAAAGACTGAGCTTGCAGCCGCAATTGCACTGTATATGCTATGTGCCGATGGGGAGCAAAGAGCCGAGGTTTACGGCTGTGCCGCCGACAGAGATCAAGCATCGTTGGTGTTCGATGTAGCCTGCGATATGGTTCGTTTATCAAAAGCACTAAAGCAATTCTGCGATATAAAACCGAGCCGTAAAACGATACACTTTAATCCTACGAACAGCGTTTATAAAGCGTTATCTGCCGATGTTGCCGGCAAGTCGGGCGTTAATGTGTCTGCCCTTATTTTCGATGAACTCTGGGTGCAGAAAGACAGAAAGTTTTTCGATATGATGACAAAGGGTACATCGGACGCTCGAAAAAATCCGCTTCATTTTATCATTACCACAGCCGGAACGGATACGCATTCTATTTGTTATGAGCTGCACCAAAAAGCAAAGGATATTATCGAGGGGCGCAAAGTCGATCCTACTTTTTATCCCGTTATTTACGGTGCAGAGGACGATGACGACTGGACTGACGAGGCAGTTTGGGCGAAAGCGAATCCGTCATTAAATATCACGATAGACATTGAAAAAGTACGAGCTGCCTGTGAATCGGCAAAAATGATGCCAAAAAACAGACCGTCCGCTGGATGCCGATGGAGAAATGGGATCTGTGTGCTTTCCCTGTAAATGAACAATCGCTCGAAGGTCGTGTCTGCTACGGTGGTCTCGATCTTTCGTCTACTACCGATCTTACGGCGTTTGTTCTCGTATTTCCGCCGGAAGATGAGGACGACAAATACGTTGTGCTGCCGTACTTTTGGTTACCCGAAGAAACGCTCGATTTGAGAGTACGCAGAGACCATGTTCCATACGATCTGTGGGAGCGACAAGGCTTTATAAAGACTACCGAGGGCAATGTCGTACACTACGGATACATCGAAAAATTTATAGAGGAGCTTGGCACGAAATATAACATCAGAGAGATAGCGTTTGATAGATGGGGAGCCGCACAGATGGTTCAGAACCTTGAGGGAATGGGATTTACAGTTGTTCCTTTCGGGCAGGGATATTCATCAATGTCACCGCCAACAAAGGAGCTTATGAAGCTCGTACTCGAAAAGAAAATCGCTCACGGCGGTCATCCTGTTCTTCGTTGGAATGTCGATAATATCAGCATTCGTACCGATCCTGCCGGAAATATCAAAGCCGACAAGGAAAAGTCAACAGAGAAAATTGATGGTGCTATTGCAACGATAATGGCACTTGATAGAGCTATCCGATGCGGTAATGGTGAGGGCGGCAGTGTTTATGATGAAAGAGGGATCTTACTCATTTGAACGAAAAGGAGATCACGAAATGAACTTTTTATCAGGACTTTTTAAGTCGAGAGACCGACCGAAAAACGCAACAAGCGGCAGTGCATTTCGCTTTTATCTCGGCAATTCTACAGCCGGGAAGAATGTAAGCGAACGCTCTGCAATGCAAATGACGGCTGTGTATGCCTGCGTGAGAGTCTTATCGGAAGCGGTCGCGGGACTGCCTTTGCATCTGTATAAATACACAGACAAAGGAAGTAAAGAAAAAGCAATAGATCACCCGTTATACTTCCTTTTACACGATGAGCCGAATCCCGAAATGTGTTCATTCGTTTTCAGAGAAACGATGATGACACATTTGCTTTTGTGGGGTAACGCCTACGCACAGATCATACGCAACGGTAAGGGCGAGGTTATGGCAATCTATCCGCTTATGCCGAGCAGAATGACGGTTGACCGCAACGAGCATGGCGAGCTTTACTACCAATATCAGCTTAGTCGAGATGATGCACAGACGATGAAGGGGTCATCTGTTATTCTAAAACCGTCGGAAGTGCTGCATATCCCCGGATTGGGATTTGACGGACTTGTTGGATATTCTCCGATTGCGATGGCGAAAAATGCGATAGGACTTTCAATAGCAACGGAAGAATACGGCAGTAAGTTTTTTGCAAACGGTGCGACTCCGGGCGGCGTGCTTGAACATCCGGGAACACTCAAAAATCCCGCAAGAGTAAGAGAAAGCTGGAATCAGGCATTCGGCGGCAGTGTGAATTCTAATCGCGTCGCAGTTTTGGAGGAAGGCTTAAAATATACGCCTATAACAATAGCACCAGATCAAGCTCAATTTTTGGAAACAAGGAAATTTCAGCTTAACGAAATAGCCCGTATTTTCCGAGTGCCGCCGCACATGATAGGCGATTTGGAGAGAGCGACATTCTCTAACATAGAGCATTTATCGCTTGAATTTGTGAAATACTCGCTTGATCCGTGGTTAGTGCGGTGGGAGCAGAGTATGTCGAGAGTGTTGTTTACCGATGACGAAAAGAAAAACTACTTCATAAAATTCAATGTTGACGGCTTGCTTCGTGGTGATTATCAGAGCCGAATGAGCGGTTATTCCGTAGGCATTCAGAACGGCTTTTTATCACCTAACGATGTGCGTGAGCTTGAAAATATGGATTTAATTCCCGATGAACTTGGTGGAAATAGGTACTTATGTAACGGCAATATGATCGATATCGGCTCAGCCGGACGAAGTGCAGAGCCGCAGGAAAACACAGATAATAACGAAACGGAGAGTGATACAAACGATGAAGAATAAGAAGTTTTGGAACTGGGTCAAGAACGACGCCGGCGAGAGTGATGTTCCAGATACACCTTCTACCCGAACGCTTTATCTCAACGGAGTTATAGCGTCCGAGTCGTGGTACGGAGATGAGGTAACACCGCAGCTTTTCAAGGACGAGCTTGAATCCGATAAAGGCGATATTGAGGTTTGGATCAATAGCGTTGGGGGCGACGTGATGGCAGCTACTCAGATTTACAATATGCTCAAATCGTATAACGGCAAGGTAACGGTTAAAATCGACAGCCTTGCGGCAAGTGCGGCGAGCGTCATTGCAATGGCGGGTGACGAGGTTTTAATGTCGCCACTCGGGCTCCTGATGATCCATAATGTGCGCCCAGATAGGGCACTTTCGATAGTAGTATCTTAAGGTAACTACTCCTCATAATCACGAGGAAGTCAACCTGTCTAACCGAAA
>CACZYP010000077.1 GCA_902785425.1 uncultured Ruminococcus sp.
AAGCGCCCCTCTTCATAAAACAGTCCACCGGACTGTTTTATGAATTCACCCTTGCAAAGGGCTGGAGCATGCCTCCGGCGGCCAGCCTTTTTGAAAAAAAGCCGGGCGAAAAACTTTGTGCAGAGTTCTATTGTACCTTAAGTTAATGACATTGCCGGACCTGCGGGGGAATATCGTCTCCTGCAGGTTCTTTTTTGCTGTTTTGAGCACGAGAATACTAAAGATTTGCAATATTATGCAAAATTTTGTTCAAAATACTTGATTTTTGAATATCTGCGTTATACAATTAATATCAGAGGCAGCCTGTAATGATAGAACCTGTATTGCATTTAGCTTCAAAAACAATGCCGAAGATAACGCTTGCACAGCGTGACAGTATTGCCTGATAAACAAACATAACATAAACAGACAGTGTTTTTTCGGGGAGTTTGATATGAGTATAATAGAATTCAAAGATGTAAAGAAAGAATACTTAACGGGCGAGACGTCGATAATGGCGCTTAACGGCGCTTCTTTCACGGTAGAAAAAGGCGAGCTTGCGATAATATTAGGCTCCTCCGGAGCAGGAAAGACAACAGCGCTCAACATTCTCGGAGGCATGGACAGAGCAACATCGGGGCAGGTCCTGATCGACGGTGAAGATATCACGGAGTACAAAAAGAACAGGCTCATAAAGTACCGCCGTTTTGATATAGGGTTTGTGTTTCAGTTTTATAATCTCGTTCCGAATCTTACAGCTAAGGAAAATGTGGAGCTTGCGGCGCAGGTTTGCAAAGAACATCTTGATGCGGACACGATCCTTGAAAAAGTAGGGCTTACCGACCGAAAGAAAAACTTCCCCTCGCAGCTTTCGGGCGGTGAACAGCAGCGTGTTTCAATTGCAAGAGCACTTGCAAAAAAGCCGAAAATGCTGCTTTGTGACGAGCCTACGGGAGCGCTTGACTACGTGACGGGCAAGCAGATACTTAAGCTTCTTCAGGATGAATGCAGAGATCACGGAATGACAGTCGTGCTTATCACGCATAATTCCGCTTTGGCTCCAATGGCGGACAGGGTGATACGATTTAAAAGCGGTATAGTTGAAAAAGAAACGATCAATAACGCGCCTGTGTCAATAGAACATATCGAGTGGTGATGCAGATGAAAGCGTATAATAAAGAGATATTCAGAACGATAAAAAACGAACGCAGACGCTTTCTTTCACTGATCGTAATATCGGCACTCGGTGTTCTGATGATGACAGGACTAAAGGCAGGCTGCAACGATACGAGGGCAAGCGCCGACAGATTCTATATATCGCAGCACCTTCGTGATTTTTATATTCAATCCACATTAGGCTTGACCGATGATGATATAAAAGCGCTTGAAGCTGCCGATGGGGTAGAAGAAGCAGTCGGCTTTTATGATGAAACTGGATACTATGCCTTCGGAGATAACAAGTATTCCGTTCTGATGTCCACATGGAATGAGTCGGCAGACACCCCGTATATCATGCAGGGGAGGCTTCCCGATGATATAGGCGAGATCGCCGTAACGAAGAGCTATGCCGATAAATTCGAGCTTTCCGTCGGTGATGGCGTGTCGATCGATCTTGACGATGACTCGTCCATCGAAACGAACGATTATGCAATATGCGGCGTCGTTCTGAACGTTACCGATGTGAATACATCGGAAGGCTGTACTTCCTTTCGCTCCACTGCCGCAACAGATTATGTGGCTTACATCAGTGACAAATCAGTTGATCCGGAGATCTACACAGGGATCGCCGTTACTTTGAAGGACAGTTCACGGTATAATACGTACAGCGATGATTATAAGCAGCTCATACTGAGTGCGTCGGAAAAGATCGCTGATGTCAAAAGCATTAGAGAAACAGCACGCACAGAACAGATAATAAATGATGCGCTTGATGAGATTGAAAAAACCGAAACGGAAATGAACGATGAATTTGCAAAAGCTGAAAGAGAGCTTACAGATTCAAAGAAAAAACTCGACGAAGCAAAAAAGCAGCTTGATGAAACAAAAGCGCTGATAGACACCGGAATGCCGCTGCCGCCCGAAGTCACCCGGCAATATCAGGCAGGACTTGATTCCTACAATGAAGGGCTTGAAGAGTATGATTCGGGCAGGAAAGAGTTTGAGCAGAAAAAAGCAGATGCTATCCTTGAGATAGAAGATGCAAAGAAAGAAGCAAAGAGTATAGACCACGCAAAATGGTACATTTCTACAAGGGACGATCTCAGCGGATATATGAACATCAGCAGCGATATGGGAGCTATAGATTCCTTGTCTGTCCTTTTTGCGGTAGTATTTCTGATGATCGCAGTGCTGATCTCGCTCATAACCATCAATCGCATGATCGAAGAAGAAAGAGGACTTGTGGGAACATATATGGCGCTCGGGTATACAGACGCTGAGATCACGGGGAAATACCTGATCTATGGTCTCGGGGCTGTGGCGGCAGGTTGTGTTTTTGGAGATATCCTGGGTTATATAGCGCTGCCGAAGTTCCTGTTTTCGGTTTTTGAAACGATGTATATGCTGCCCAGGTATATTCTTATCATCGATCCTATCAGAGCGGTCGCCGCACCGCTGATATTTATCGTAAGCATCATGCTCACGATAACAGCGACATGTTCAATGGCGTTCATGACCACCCCCGCTCAGCTCATGCGCCCTAAAGCGCCTAAGCCCGGCTCAAAAGTGCTTCTTGAAAGGATAACATTTATATGGGATCGTTTTTCTTTCCTCAATAAGGTTACAGCAAGAAACATTTTCAGATTCAAAAAAAGGCTTTTTATGACTATTCTGGGAGTGCTTGGCTGTACGTCTCTGCTTGTGGTCGGCTTTGGATTAAAGGACAGTGTGGATAAGCTTTCGGTACATCAATATGAAGAGATAATAAACTACGATCTTCTGAGCGTTACACTGCCCGATGATCTGAACGCATATGAAGAAGAGGCAGATAAAGCAGGTGCGCAGTACGTTGAATTACAGATGTCCTCCGTGACTATCTCTAACTCCGATAATCAGACGCTTCAGACGCAGATATACGTATTTGATGACGCTGCCGATACGGGAAGCTTTATAGCGATCACCGATATAAACAGCGGTGATCCGGTAAAAATGCGTGATGATGAGATCTATGTTACAAGAAACGCAGGAATAATACTCGGCTTTAAAGAAGGCGATACAATAACGCTCCAGGACAGCAGCCTCGTTTCCTCGAAAATAAAGGTAGGAGCGTTGATCGACAATTATCTCGGCAATTCGGTGTACATGAACAGTTCTACATTTAAAAAACATTTTGGCAGTTACGAACCGAATGCACTGATGATAAACAGCGACAGCGCCCGTACACTTGCAGGCAGCGATTATGTCAAGACGAGCGCTCTGACCGAAACGCTCAAAAGCGAGTTCAAGTCAGGTTTCATGGTCATGAATTTTGTTTTGTACCTTCTTATCGTGCTTTCGGCTGCGCTGGCTTTCGTAGTTTTGTTTACCCTTTCGTCAACAAACATTTCCGAAAGGGAGCGTGAGCTTGCAACAATAAAGGTACTCGGCTTTTACGACAGAGAAGTTCATTTTTACATCAACAAAGAAATAATGCTTCTTACTGTTACCGCCGTTTTGCTTGGTCTGCCTACAGGCGCATGGCTTTGCGGACTTCTTACCGATATCCTTAAAATGCCGTCGCTGTATTTCAGTGTGTATATCAAACCGGAATCTTTCGTATACTCCGCTGCCATAACTCTGGCATTTTCACTTTTAGTCAACCTGATAATGCACCGAACACTCGACTCGATCGACCCGGCGGAGGCTTTGAAGAGTATAGAGTAACAAAGCAGAGCAGTCACATCGATCGTGAATATGCAGCAGAATATGCGTGCAGTATAAAAAGATAAGATCGGAGAAGTAAAATGGAACAGCTTATGCTATTGGACGGAAAAAACTACGATGAGAATATGACTGAATTGGTAAGGGTTGCTGTGCGTGGTATTATATTTATCGGAGAGAAAATGCTCCTTATTGAAGACAGCAAAGGCGAGGTCAAGCTCCCCGGCGGCGGTCAGAATAAAGGTGAGTCAGACCGGGACACTCTTATTCGTGAGGTAAGGGAGGAAACAGGTCGTACTGTAATACCGGAAACGATCAGACCTTTCGGTTATATTGAAGAAAAACGAAAAAGCCTTCACGAAAACATGATCTTCCACCAGTTCAGCAGGCTGTATTTCTGTGAGGTAACAAATGAGCGTGCAGATACAGCATTCAGCGATAACGAGAAAAATCACGGCATGAGTTCAATACTGTGCTCTCTTGATGAAGCAATAAAAAAGAACCATACAATGCTCGAAAACATCGGTGAGCTTGCATGGAATCAAAGAGAGTATAAAACGCTGCTGCTGATAAAACAATATCTTGAAAGGCAGCAGCCCCAAAAGTGATTTTGTTATGCGGCGTTTTTTCAGAAAGACGCAGTAAAGTGTAGCCACACCGCTTCGGAATATGATATAATAGATCTGTGAAATAATTGGCAATTTATTTTAAACACGGCTTTATGAGCGCTTTTAAACTATTTTAAGGGGGTATATCAATGAGTGACAAATTTATGCTCAACGGCAAGGAATATAACGGCAGCGATGAAAGCACCGAAGTTTTCGGAGTGATGGACCTTTTCAGAAAAAAAGACAGTGACGATCTCCGAACAACGGCCGCCACTATGGACGACGAACATAGCATATTTTACAGAAAGGCACGGCTGACATATGTGATCGGAACGATCGTTTCGGTGATCATTGTCCTCGGCTGTATTGCCGCTAACGTGTATGTAAGAATACAGTATGATAATTCTCATATTCATATCGGGACTTTAGCGCTGATTTCTCTCGGCCTTTTTGGCGTCGGCATATGGATAGCTTTCGGCGGAGGAGCGGCGGCTATGAAGAAGATCAATCTCTGCACCAAAGAGGTGCGGGGGCGTGTTTCAACATTCAGGACTACCACCGCAGGCAGAGGCAAGCTCAAATACTTTCCTATTTTTGAGTACACATACAACGATATGAATTATGAGCTTAAAACGTCATACTCCACAAGCAAGAAACCGACAGTTGGCGAAGCTGTGCGTGTATTTATCGACCCTGCAAATCCGAAGGACGGCTTTGAAACACGATCAACGCTTGAAGCGTTCCGCTATATGTATATTGTCGGCGATATTATGGTGATAATCAGCTCGATGGTTTTTTTGTGCTTGCATTTGTAACGGAAAAAGCCGCATAATCATTATGGGAGATATGAAAAACAAGTTTACCCCCTCACTGCATTCACATCTGAACAGGTCCAGTAAAAACGGACAATAGAAAAAAGCACCCCCTTATGGTAGAATAAAAGAAGAACTACCATAAGGGGGATTTTGTATGTCAAGAGAG
>CACZYP010000078.1 GCA_902785425.1 uncultured Ruminococcus sp.
AATAAAAAATTGAAATTGATGTCAGAATTAACAGAGCATACCTTGGCAAATGAAATAGAAGCTCCACATGAGATTTTAAGAAAATAGGCAAGTCAAATTTCAGTTTACGAGGGTGAGCTATGAATAATCCATGGATAGATATTGATTTGAATTCTTATGAGAATCATATGAGTTTAGAGAATGTACGCCAATTGCAGACAATGAATCAAATGATGAAAGAACAGTTTTCTGTTTATGATGTAGAATCAATTATGGTTCTTGGAATTGCCGGCGGCAACGGACTTGAACACATTGATCGGGAAAAAATCAAATGTGTATACGGAGTAGATATTAATCAGGAATATCTGAATGAATGCTCAAAGAGATATACTGTGTTAGATACCATTTTTAAACCTGTTTGCGTTGATTTATCAGACCTTAATCTGAGATTACCTTATGCAGATCTGCTTGTTGCAAATCTGTTGATTGAATATATCGGATATGGGTGCTTTCAAAATGTTGTAAAAGCAGTAAAGCCTAAATATGTTTCCTGCATTATTCAAATCAATACAGATACGTCATTCGTTTCTGATTCGCCCTACCTTCACGTGTTTGATCGACTTGATGAAATACATCATCAAATGCAGGAAGATGAACTCGTAAATGTTATGCAGGAAATCGGGTATATCAGCAGACTGACCGACGAAAAAGATTTACCTAACGGAAAGAAATTAGTACGTCTTGATTTTTATAAATAATGATTTATCGTATTAACAGATTATCCACAAAGCACTTGCTATGGCAGGTGCTTTTTTCATGCCCACACGGAGGAGGTGAGCAGCATAGGAAACAGAATCAAGGGAATCACGGTCGCCATTAACGGCGACACCACAAAGCTCCAGACCGCCTTAAAGCAGGTCAACGGCAATATCAGAAACACACAATCACAGCTAAAAGATGTAGAACGGTTATTACGGCTTGACCCCACAAACACAGATCTGCTCGCCCAAAAGCAGAAACTTCTCAAACAGGCTGTATCTGATACAAAGGACAAGCTCGATACTCTTAAAAAAGCAAGTGAAGAAGCCGCAAAGACTAAAGACAAGTACGATGCATGGAAAGCAAAGTATGATCCAATCAAAAAGAAAATCGAGGAAACCACCGATAAGCTGAAAAAGCTGAAAGAGAAAAGCGCCGAAATGGAGAAAACGGGTAAGGTCGATACAACAGCGTATCAGACCTTGCAGCGTGAGATCGAGGAAACGTCTGCTGATCTCACCACGTTAAGACAGGACGCTAAAAACGTCACCGATGAATTCGGACACCCGATAAGCCCACAGCAGTATGACGCGCTGCAAAGAGAAATAATCGAAACCGAACGTGACCTTGAAAGCCTGCAAACACAGGCAAGGCAAACGTCCACCGCTATAGACTGCATAGCGGCAACAGGCGAGAAAATGAAAACAGTCGGTGCGAATATGAAAACCGCAGGTCAGAAAATGCTGCCTGTTGTTACGGCTGTCGGAACGGCGGCTGTAAAGACATCTGCCGATTTTGAATCTTCCATGTCAAAAGTGGCGGCTATCTCTGGGGCAACGGGTGACGATCTCGAAGCGCTCACCGCAAAGGCGCGTGAAATGGGTTCAAAAACGAAATTCTCCGCATCAGAGGCGGCATCGGCGCTTGAGTACATGAGCATGGCGGGTTGGTCACCGCAGCAAATGCTTGAGGGCTTGGACGGCATTATGAACCTTGCCGCCGCATCGTTACCGACGCGCTTACCGCCTTTGGGCTTGAAGCAGAGGATAGTTCTCACTTTGCCGACGTACTTGCTGCGGCTTCTTCTAACGCAAATACCAATGTCGGCATGATGGGCGAAACATTCAAGTATGTTGCTCCCATCGCGGGTGCTCTCGGATACTCTGTTGAAGATACAGCAACGGCGATCGGTGTTCTTGCGAATAATGGTATTAAGAGTTCGCAAGCGGGTACTGTGTTGAGAAAGACGATAAACAGCCTTGTTGCACCGTCAAAAAAGGCAACAGGCCAAATGCAGAAGCTCGGATTCTACGCGAGTGAAACGATAGACACTTTCGATCAGCAAAAAATCGACGAGCAGATGCTTAAAGTGCAAAAGGCGAGCAACGCCGCCGAAAAAGCACAGCTATCGTACAATTCCGCTGTTGCGAAATACGGCGAAGATTCTGCACAGGCAGAGGCGGCGCTCAACACATACAGCATAAAACAGCAGGAGTTAGCTATTGCCGAGAAAAAACTTGACGCTCTCAAAAAGGGTGAAGTGACAACTGTCTATACCTACAACAAAGCCATACAGAATGAAGACGGAAGTTTGAAATCGTTTTCTGAAACAATAGATTTTTTGCGTAAGAATTTGAACGGTCTGTCCGACGCGGAAAAGACGGCTGCTGTTTCACAGATATTCGGCGCACAGGCATCTGCGGGTGTACTTTCGATTCTCAAAACAAGCGATAAGGATTACGCAAAGCTCACCAATGCGATCAATAACTGCGACGGCACAACACAAAAAATGGCTGACACGATGCAGGACAACTTGTCGGGTCAGCTCACGATCCTAAAAAGCCAGCTTCAAGAGCTGGCTATTTCTTTTGGTGAAGTGTTATTGCCGAAAATCAAAAAGCTCGTTTCTTGGGTGCAGGGTATTGTTGACAAGCTCAACAAACTGTCTCCGCAGGCAAGGGGCGTGATAGCGGTCGTTTCACTTATTGTAGCTTCAATAGGGCCGCTGTTGATAGTGATGGGAACATTGATAGGCGGTATCGGCAGCGCTTTTGTAAACTTCAAGAAGCTGCATGGCTTTATCAAAGGTTTTCCGTCTGTTATGACAAAACTGTCGGGCGTGTTCTCGAAAATCGGTAGTGCAATCGGCGGTATTTCCGCACCTGTGCTGATCGTTATTGCAGTCATTGCTGTTCTCGTCGCCGCCTTCAAGCACTTATGGGATACGAACGAAGAGTTCCGAAATAAGATCATAGCGATTTGGGACGGTATAGTTCAAAAAATACAGACGTTTGTTCAGGCAGTCAAGGAGAAATTCGCTTCTCTTAACATTGACTTTGAAACGATAGTAACGGTGTTGAAAGATATCTGGGACGCGTTCTGTAACTTCCTTGCGCCGATACTTGAAGGCGTTTTCCGTCAGATATCAAATATCCTGTCCGCGTCGCTTGATATATTGTTGGGTGTGATCGATGTCTTTATCGGAATATTCACAGGCAACTGGTCGCAGGCGTGGGAAGGTATAAAAAGCATCTTCACGGCGCTGTGGGAATATATCGTTAATACGCTCAAAAACGTCCTTAATATGCTGAAAGGATCTGCAGATTCCATACTTCAAGAGTGGGGCACATCGTGGGACGAGTTCTGGACGATGATAAAGGATTTCTATGTCGGTATCTGGAATAATATCGTGGACTTTTTCACGGGTGTTATTCAGGCTATATCGGATAAGATCACAGAAATATGGACTGCGATCACAACATTCTTTATGAACGTTTGGACTTCTATAACCACGGTTATGAATTCCATCTTCACAACTATCTCAGAAGTCTGGAACGCAATATATCAATTCTTCGAGCCGCTTTTGACGGCTCTTTCTTATTTATTTGAAACGATCTGGACAGCGATAAAGATCATAGTTCACGATGTGATAACCGCTATTCATGATAAGGTCGTTGAGATCTGGAACGCTATATATGAATTCCTTGAACCGATATTGACTGCGCTGTTATCCGTTTTCGAGATAATATGGGGAGCGATATATGGCGCTGTTACAACAGCGATTACAGCTATACAGACCACGATCGAAACGATCTGGACTGCAATAAAGAACTTCATTACACCCATTTTGAACGCAATAAAAAATACCGTGTCAACTATCTGGAACGGTATAAAAACAAGCATTTCTCAAAAAATGAGTCAGATAAAGAATTCTTTGTTTATGGTCTGGGATACAGTCAAAACCGGTGTTGCGAATAAGGTTAAAGGTATCAAGGATAAGATCGTTGAGGGTTTTACGAGCGCTGTTAAGTGGGTGAAAAATCTAATAGGTCAAGCAAAATCATGGGGCACAGATATGATACAGAATATCATTAACGGTCTCCATGAAAAGATACAAGACCTTGCGGACGGCGTTACAGATGTAGCAAATACTATCCGTGATTTCCTGCACTTCTCCGTGCCCGACAAAGGACCATTGACCGACTATGAGCAATGGATGCCGGACTTCATGCAAGGAATGGCAAAAGGAATCGAGCGCAGCAGAGGTCTTATCCAAAAAGCTATAAGTCATGTTTCCGGTGATATGGTCATCACACCGACCGCAAATGCCGCCCTTATTGGCGGTTACGGTTCTGCGGCTATCTCCAATAACACCACAAACAACAGTAATGTAACATACAATTTCAATCAAACAAATAACTCTCCAAAGGCACTTTCCCGCTTTGATATTTATCGTCAGAGCAAGAATCTGTTGTCGGGAGTAATGGGTAGGTGAGTCTCATTTTTACGCTTAAAATCAAAAACCATAAAGATGAGATATACGAGTTAACTCATGATTATGAGTACTACTATGTAATGTCTATAACAGGGTTAACTCCGCCTGCGACAACAATAAATACAACGGTCAGCGGTATTCACGACGGCAGTTACTATAACTCCTCACGTGTTCAAGAGCGTAACATCGTGATAACGGTCGGACTGCGGGGCAATGTTGAAGCAAATCGACAGCGGTTATACTCAATTTTTCCGCTCAAAAAGGAGTGTACCGTTTACTACAAAAATCAGAACCGTGATTTGAAGATACGGGGCTATGTTGAAACTCTTGAAGCGGATATTTTTGTACAGCAGGAAAGTGTTCAGATATCAATAATCTGCCCGAATCCATTCTTTGAGGGAGTTACGTCTATCTCCGAAGATATCAGAAAAGTACAGCCGCTTTTTGAGTTCCCGTTTGTAATAGAACAGCCGATACCTTTCGGAAACATACTGCGTGTGCCGACCTGCGTGATAAACAACATAGGCGACGTTGAGTGCGGTTGCATTTTTCATTTCCGTTTTTACGAGTACACGAACTATCTGTGTATCAAAAACGAGGTAACTCACGAATACATGGACTTGCAGCACGCTGGGTTTATGGACGGTGACGAGCTTTTCATAAACACCAATTTCGGCAATCTGCGAATTATCCTGTACCGCTTTGACGGTGAAGAAATCAATCTATTGCCATATCTCAAAAACGGATCGAGTTGGATTCATCTTGAATCGGGGCTGAACACGATCACATTTACAATTTCTGAAGGACACTATGAAGGCGTGAGCGCAAAGGTTGAGTTCACGCCGTTGTACGGAGGTGTTTGATGCTTATATATGTTTGGAAAAAGATTGACGGAAATTATCAAAAGACAGCTGTAATCGATTATGCTACTTCGGTAATATGGGTCAGCCGATACCGTGAGTGCGGAGAATTTGAAATATTTATTCCCGCAAGCAAAGAGCTTGTAACGCTGTTTCAGGGTGATATAATATTCACCCGTGATGACAGTGAAACGGTTATGATTCTCGAAAAATTCAAGCTGACAACAGACGAAGAGCAGGGCGATTTTCTTATTCTCTCCGGCAGATCTCTCGAATCCATATTTGAACGAAGAGTAGTCAGCAGACAAACAGAGCTTGACGGCACACTTGCCGACGGTGTCTTTACTTTGCTCGATAAATTCTGCATGAATCCCGTAAATTCGGAATGGGAAAAGAAGATCGAAGGATTACGATTCGGATCTTCATATATGTTCGGTGAGCATCTGGAGAAGCAGATAACGGGCGATACGTTGTTGACCTCATTTACCGATATCTGTACCGTATATGATTGCGGCTTTAAGCTCGTTTGCGATGATACGCCGAACAAATTTGAGTTTCGTCTTTATCGCGGACGCGATATTACCGACACAGTCATATTCAGTCCGCAGTTCGGCAATCTCGCTAAATCGGAGTTTACCTTCGATTACAGTCAGTATTTCAATTATATATACACCGCAGGCGAGGGTGAAGGCAAGGACAGAGTTATCATTGGTTACGAATCCGATGAGATCGATTTCAGTACGCTGAACGGACTAAACCGCCGTGAATACTGGCTCGATGAGCGAAATTGCTCATCAAACAGCGATCACCCGCAGAGCGACACTTTTTACTTCGCTGCGCTTCAAAGCAAGGGCAGGGAAAAGTGTAAGGAGCTGCGCCCTGTTGTGCAGTACACGGGTGAAGTGGTCAACAACGGAATGTACAAATATCATGTTGACTATGAGCTTGGTGATACCGTGCTCATAGAAAACGAATATGGTATCCAAGCTAAAGCGACGATTATTGAAGTCACAGAGGTTGAAGACGAGAGCGGTTACAAGATCGTGCCTACTCTTTCAGAGTGGGTAACGCTCAAGGATTACTTTGCTCCCGTAATTATAGAAGAATGTAGGTGAGAAAATGAGAAGCGGATTTTTCAATTCTATCGACGGTGATAGAAAATACGATGCCGATGATATCAGCAATTATTTCTTGCCGATGCGATGCAGATCCAAGCCACAAGTGGAATGAAAGTAAAGGTAACGCCCGGTTGGGCGTTCATTAACTGCAAATGGCTGCGGCTCGACAACGACTATTACATCACGCTTGACAAGGCAGATGTAAGGTACGATCGTGTTGACAGGATCGTTTTGCGGCTTGACCCGTCTGACGATGTACGATCTATCACGATTCAGGTCAAAAAGGGTGAAGCCAAAGAAAAAACAACGATCAAAAACCTTGAACGTGTTAAAAATGGAGTGTGGGAACTGTCGCTCGGATATGTATGGGTACACGCCAATGCGACAGAGATACGGCAAAGCAACATAATCGACGAACGAGCCAACACCGAGGTCTGCGGATTTGTGACGGGCTTGATAGACCAAATTGACACCACAAATCTTTTTGCGCAGTACGATGACGCTTTCAATGAGTTTATGGACTCACTGCAGAACGGCACCGGCGGTAACATTGATCTGATTCAGACGTTTACAAACTTTGGTCAGATGCTTTTAGGATACACCTGTTATCCGATCAAGGCATGGGATCATTTCCCCGGCAGCCTTTACGGTTACGGTATCTCTCAAGAAGAATGGGATATCAACAACGGCGAGAAGCTGCTTGTTTGGTGGAACGGTCAGCTCCTTATGGAGGGTGTCGATTACATGGTGTCTGCCGGCGGATATACCGATGAATTCATGCGGATCATACCGTTTGAAAAAGATAAATATGTCGGTGGCGCTCTCGTGCTTCAATCGTGGTATCACCCGAACAATGTTCCGAAAGACCCATTTGAGGAGGAAGAAAACAAGAAAGCCGCCGCTATCAGCGGTACTGCCGCGACCGATGTTACATGCAGTAAAGCTACAACCGTTACGGGTTCGTCTCATACTGATACAAGCGGCAAAAGTGCAACAACAATTTCAGGCAAAGCCGAGAAGGGGGATTGATTTATGGAACTTAACAAGATCATTCGCAGAACGGGTATTCCGCATACGGCGGTATACGCGAAGTTAGTGGCCGATCTAACAGAGGCTACTAAGGATATCACAGGCATGACCAAAGAAGAAGTCAAAGAAACAAAGGACGCGGACGGCACCGTCAAGGAAAAAGAGCACACTCGCTTTTATCTTGACGCAACAAAAACAAAGTACATCAAAGTCGTTGTTGACGGTTCATGTGGTATGCGCGTTTACTTTACCTGCGCTTCAAACACGATCGAGATCGACGGCGGCAGCAACAGTCAGGCTTATGCGGCATACAATATCGCAAAAACCGCCTACGGATTTATGTTTACGACTATTCTCCGTGTGAACAACGCAACTACGTCGCAGAGCGACAACACGTTTCAGAGCTTTGTTACCACGTTCAAGGACGAAAACGGCAAGTCTGTGCTCGGATTTATCTACACCGTTCAGCCGAACAACGATACCAATAATGTGGATAGTCGTGACTGGATATACTTTGCCACAGGAAATCATGATGTGTTCGAAATGCAGAGAGCGCTATTCCAGATGATCGGCAACGACGCCAATCAGACTGTTATGTACAACGCTTCATCATATGCGAAGCAGCTCACCGCCGAGCATTTGTTCAAAAAGATACAATCCGAGTCTGGTCGTTTCGGTAAGATCAAGCTCGACAACAGAACGTTTATCAGCGGCAGTCACTTCTGCCTTGAGTGTAAGACGTAAAAGGGGGATCTTATGAAAGTTTTATGGACATCTAATCAGATATCATTCGCAGCGATTGGCGGTTTTATCGGTTGGTTTTTAGGGGGCTGTGACGGTTTGCTTTACGCTCTTTTAGCTTTTGTAGTGATAGATTACATCACGGGTGTTATGTGCGCTATCGAAAATCACGATCTGTCTTCGGAGATCGGATTTCACGGCATCTGCCGCAAGGTGCTTATTTTTCTTCTTGTCGGAATTGCGAACATCGTTGATATGCAGCTTATTGGTAACGGCTCGGTCTTAAGGACGGCCGTTATCTTTTTTTACATCTCAAATGAAGGTTTATCAATCGTGGAGAATGCTGCCGTGCTCGGACTGCCGATACCGAACGAACTGCGCAATGTATTAAAGCAGATTCGGGGAAAAAATGGTAAACCTGCGCCGAAAACGAGATATATAAAAGGAAAGGGGAAAACAAATGACGACAGCAAAGAAGATAATTGATACAGCCCTTTCGTATCTTTACACATACGACAAGGGAAACAATGATGTGATTTTTAATGATCGCTATTACGAAAAGCACGTTTCCGGGGATAGTTACCCTTGGTGCGCCGCTTTTGTCTGGTGTATTTTCAATGAGTGCGGCGCACCCGATCTGTTCTGTGACGGCAAGAAAACCGCCTACTGTCCTACAATTCATCAGTGGGGCAAGGATAACGGTCTGATCGTTCCGATAAGCGAGGGTCAGTATGGTGACATCGTACTCTTCGATTGGAATAATGACGGCATTGCCGATCATGTTGGATTGATCATTGCACGTAACGGCAACGGTACATATGAGACTATTGAGGGCAACACCGCCACATACAACTATACTGATGGCGGGTATGTTCTCAAAATGACTCGTTACTACAGCAGCATAATCGCAATCGTGCGCCCGAAGTATGATAAACAAGAATCTGTCAAGAACAGTGTGGACAACAAAAAGTTCGTTATTGATGTATCTCAACATCAGGGTGTAATCGACTGGAACAAGGTCAAGGGCAAGATTGCCGGGGCTATTATTCGCTGCGGGTACGGTGACGACCTACACGAGCAGGACGACACCCAATTTGATCGTAATCTTTCCGAATGTGAGAGGCTCGGTATCCCGCATGGTGTATATCTCTACAGCTATGCAGGTACCGAAGCACAGGCAAAGTCCGAGCTTGCGCATATCCTTCGCCTAATCAAAGGTCACACCTTTGAGCTTCCGATCTTTATCGATGTGGAAGAAAGTAATCTTTGCACGTTCGCCCCGAGAGCCTGCCGTGTTGTATGTGAGGGGCTTAAAAAGGAAGGATACGAGGTCGGAGTCTATTCTTCACTTTCTTGGTGGAATAGCTATCTGACAGAGATCAAGGAGTACATCCGATGGGTAGCGCATTGGAACCCTACTTGCGGATATACAGGCGATTATCTCATCTGGCAGTACGGTACCGAGCACATCGACGGTATCAACGGCGAGGTTGACGCCAATTATTATTATGGCGAACTCGGTACTAAAACAAATACCGCCATAAAGCCAACTACCACTAAGCCTGACATCATATATCAAGTCTACACCAACGCATCGGGCTGGCTGCCGACAGTCAAAAATCTTGAAGATTATGCAGGTGTTGACGGTCAGGCTATTAAGGGGATTCGTGTATTTGCAAATGGCGTTCATCTTGATATTATCATTCACCATATGACCAACGGGGCTATCGATAAGCTGACAATCACATCATCGGATCATACAATAAAGTACAGAGTCAGAACTATCGGTTCAAAAAACTATCTCTCGTGGATGGAGAACAAAAAAGACACAGGCGGCTCGTCAGATACCTTTGCCGGCGAGCCGGGTAAATCAATCGACAGAGTACAGATTACAATATAATAAAAACGAACGGCTGCAAGGATAGTTCTTTATCTTTACAGCCGTTTCATTATGGGATTATCAGGGAAGGTGTCTTATATGACAAGCGATCAAAAGAACAGGATATTATATCTTCGGAGTAGGGGAAACTCTCTGCCCGAAATTTCCGATAGATTAGGAATATCGGTTAATACGATAAAATCATTTCTTCACCGTCATCATAACGATGCTCCAACGGAATCGTTTACAGAAGAAATAGTACCAAATTATAGTGCAGATTCATGCAAAAACTGCGGTGCCCCTATTATACACATGGAAGGCAAGCGTGAAAGGGTGTTTTGCTCGGATAAATGCAGAATGAGATGGTGGTACCGTAACAGAAACAACGATTACGGAGAATCTGTTTATTCTTTTACTTGCAAATACTGTGGTGAGAGTTTCAGTGTTTACGGAAACAAAAACCGAAAATATTGCAGTCAGAATTGCTTTCATAAAGCCAGAAAGGTTGGTCGTAATGACGAGTAAAGAATTTAACAACGAGAAGCTCTACCAGACAACAATGAGCATAATGAAACGGCTTCTTGAACAGGGTGCGATAACTGAAAAGGAGTATTGTCGCATTGATACAATTTTTCTTGAAAAATATCAGCCTGTTTTCGGAAGGTTATATTCCGATATTTCGTTGACTTTTAAGACTGATTGAGCGATTAATAGAATGGAGGTTTGATACAATGTCACATGAAGGAGGAAATCTCTATGGCTGAAAAGAAAATCACCACCATACCCGCAACGCTGAATAAGTTTACATCTGCACCGATCAATTCAAAGAAAAAGCGCAGAGTGGCGGGGTACGCTCGTGTCAGTACCGATCAAGAAGAGCAGCAATCAAGTTATCAGGCACAGGTCGATTATTATACCAATTACATCAAGAGTCGCAGCGACTGGGAATTTGCGGGGCTATACGCAGATGACGGAATCTCAGCGACTTCGGTAAAATTCCGTGAGGGATTTAAAAGAATGATTGCCGATGCAAAAGCCGGAAAGATCGATTTAATTATCACTAAATCAGTCAGCAGATTTGCCCGTAACACCGTTGACAGCTTGACTACAGTGCGTGAATTAAAGGAGATTGGCGTTGAAATCTACTTTGAGAAGGAAAACATCTACACCCTTGATTCCAAAGGCGAATTGCTTATCACGATAATGTCGAGCATAGCTCAGGAAGAAAGCAGATCAATTTCGGAGAATGTCACTTGGGGACATAGAAAACGCTTTGCAGACGGAAAAGTTAGCTTTGCGTACTCGTCAGTTCTCGGATTTGACAGGGGTCCTAACGGTGAAGTTGTTGTTAACCACGAAGAAGCGAAAACTGTCAGACTGATTTTCTCACTTTTCCTTGAGGGTATGACGCCTACTGCGATAGCGAAGGAGTTAACGGAGCGTGGAATTAAGTCACCAAAAGGCAAGGATAAATGGTGTCAGGGGACTGTTCGCAGAATGCTTTCAAATGAGAAGTACAAAGGTTGTGCTCTTCTGCAGAAGCAATTCACTATTGATTATTTGACGAAAAAGCTCGTAAAAAATGAAGGGCAAGTACCGCAGTACTACGTTGAAAACAATCACGAAGCTATCATCAGCCCACAGGTTTTTGACATGGTGCAG
>CACZYP010000079.1 GCA_902785425.1 uncultured Ruminococcus sp.
TCATAAATCAAAGTGTGTAACGCATATCTGTCTGCGGACACTGTCCGCAAATCTGACTGCGCAATATGGGCACTCGATTTAATCAGTGCTTCCTTAACTCCCGGCAGCAAATTAAAGTATTGCGTTGTGATGACTAATACAGATCAACTCGCCGCAGGCGAGTTCCGAAATTGTCAATTATCCATTGTCAATTGTCAATTTAAAAAAGGCGAACGCAGTGAGCCTGACCTTAATTTTCCATTTTCAATTTTCCATTTTCAATTTAAAAAAGGAGCGCCCAACGGCTGTTGAGCACTCGTGACGGTTATTTTTTCTGCGAATGTGCATAGATGATCGGGAGCAGGAATGCAAATATGAAAAGCTCCGCTACGGCTATGCAGTTCGGTATGTTGTTGTTTATTACGAGCGACCATGCGGCAAGGCATACGCCGAGCATTCCCGAGATAACACCGAGCATCGTAGAAAGGCGCTGCGCACGCTTCAATGCCTTATCTTTTCCGGCAAGCCAATTGATCTCAACGCCGCATATCTGCAGCATATCGCCGCCGCTGTACAGTGCGCTTGTGAATATCAGTACGGCGCTGAGCATGACCACTATTATCGAGGGCATTATAACGCCGATGTTCTCTATCTCGTTGAGCGCAAGTCCCGTAAGCACCCAGCTTATCACAGCAAAGAACCAAGTTGCGGCAAGATCGGCATTGTCGCTTTTTTTGCTGTGCCCCGACAGGAATTCATCTATAGCGCTGAGCGGTTCGTCACCATTGTCATCTTCGCCGCCGTTTTTCCTTGAAGATATGTCCGCTATCAGGAACACGCCCGATATTATTATAGGTATCAGCGCATACAATGCATAGAACCATTTGCTGCCGTAAGCGACCGCCATTCCGTTTAATCCGTATAACGTTATGACTTCGGCAGGCATGAATATTCCTATGACCATCATATTCAGAACTGCAATTATTATTGAAAGTGTAAAGATCGATCTTCTCAAATCATCACCGCCTCTTATCAATATGGAAAACCGAACAAAACTCTGCAATGTAGGTTTATCGACATCCAAACAGCATATTCATATATTCTCTGATACACACTGTATAGTATATCAATAATTTTCCATTATGATTATATCAGCAACAGCACGAAAAGTCAACCTTTCGGCAATCGTTAACAATTCATTAACTCGGTCAAATACGTATGCGAGATGTTTACATTTCACTAAACCTGTGGTATAATATAATAGAATATCGGCAAAATACACTTTTTGGAATGGCAGGTCATGATAATGACAACACTTCAAAAGATAGAATTTATCTTGATATCAATAGCTGCCGCAGCGTTCTGCATACTGACTGTTATCCTCTCGGTCAGACTTCGCCGTGAAAGACGTGAGTCTGCAAAGCGGATAAAAGCGCTTGAAAAAGAGGTACGCTTCGATTATCTCACGGGCGCCCTTTCAAGAAAAGCTTTCGTCTCAGAGATGGAAACGGCACTCGCACAAAGCGGCACGGGCGTGCTTATTGCATTTGATATAAACGGCTTCAAGTCGGTCAACGAGATGTTCGGTCACGCTGCAGGCGACGGGCTTATCAAAAGATATGCCGCAAAGCTTCTGAAAGAATTCGGCAAGGATATCGTCGGCAGATTCGAGGGCGACAATTTTCTCGTGTTCATCGACAGCAGGATAACAAAAGAAGACCTCAACTCACGCATAAAGCGCTCGGGTGCGGCACGCTTTTCCGACAAGCCCACGAAGCTTATGATAAGCTCCTGCTGCGGCGCAGCTTTTGCCCCGGAAAACGGAACGACCTTCGACGACCTTTTCACAAACGCCGACAAAGCATTGTACCATTCAAAGCAAAACGACAGAACTATATCATATTGTCAATTGTCAGGTGACAATTGACAATATGAATTGAAAATTGAAAATGGAAAATGGAAAATTGCGGAGTCGCTTCGCTCCTGATTTTAATGTGGAATTATATTATTCCTCGGTAAGATTTACTATAATTCGCTGCCGAGAGATAAACTACAAGTTTGAATAATATAATCAAGCACGAAGTGCTTCCTTCATTCCACTTTCCACATTCAAAAATCCCACATTCAAAAATTTCCACATTCAAAAAAGCAATATCGAATCCTTCAAAACCCGAACGGTGGTGAGTAAGTATTATGATCAGGAAACGCAGATTCAGGCGGATATTTGATCTTATCAAAAGAGATCAGAGCGCCGCAGGGTCAAAGAAAAATAAAAATTCAAAAAAGAAGCTGCGTCTTGACGTAAACTACAACCGCCGCTTTACGAGCGTGACGGAGCTTAAAGAGTCTATGATCGACCGTGAAATGCCTAAGATCAAGGGCGCATATATGGTGCTTTCAAAAAAAGAACCGTATATCATCACGGCGTCAAGCTCTATCAGAGGCAACCGCAGCGATCAGCAGGACAGCTTCTACGTTACGCAGCCTAAAAAGCTCAGCCCGTTCAAGCTCAACCGTTCGTTCGCCGTTGTATGCGACGGCATGGGCGGCCTTGAATGCGGCGACAGAGCAAGTCTTACGGCAGTTTCCATGATGAAGCTTGCCGTTAAAAAGCTGCCCACTCAGCAGATAGACATACCGCATTTCTTATCGGAAATGCTCGACTACATTGACTACGAGATCAGTCACTTTGACAATCTGCAAACCGACAAAGGATCGGGAACTACTCTCGTTTCCGTTTTCATCGAAAACAGGAAGCTTTACTGGGCAAGCGTCGGCGACAGCACGATCTTTTTGTTTCAGGAAGGTATTTTAAAAAGAATAACGAGCCGCCATAATTACAGGATGTTCCTTGATAAGCTTGTTGAAAACGGCAAGATATCGCCCGAGCAGGCGGCAGCCGACCCCAGGCAGGATACGCTGATAAGCTACCTCGGCATGGGCGGTATAGCTTACCGTGACATCAACTCAAAGCCGTATCTTATGCGAAACGGAGACATGCTCCTGCTCTGCACCGACGGCGTTACCGATAACCTCTCAAACGATGAGCTTACAAACATCATATTTGACAACTACGACGACCTTTACCGCTGCGCAAAAGAGATAACACGCAAGGCAGCGGAGAAAAACAAAAATTCACTCGATAACACAACTGTTGTTATCCTTCAATATACGGAATAACATTCCCAAAAGAAAGGAGTGTTCACGCTTTGAAGCGTTGTTTGAACTGCAGACAGACATATGACGACCACGAGGCCAAATGCCCGCACTGCGGCTATGCCCCGAGATCGAAAAGCATTGCCACAAGACGCTTTGAACCTAAAGCAAAACCGCTGCCTCAGCAGCAGTCTTCGGCACAGCAGAAAAAAGCAAAGAGCTTTAACACAGGCAAAAAGAACATCTACGCAGCGTCCAGTCACAGCGGCGCATTTTATATAAAAAGCGGAGAGCGCCTGAACAAAAGGTACTCCGTTATAAACGTTATGGGCTTTGGTGCATTCGGCGTAGCTTACGAATGCTTCGACAACTTCACCAAGCAGCACGTTGTAGTGAAGGAATACATGCCCTCATATCTCTGCACACGCTGTGCAAACGGACGTGATGTAGAGCCTATATCAGAGGACGCTGAGGCACAGTTTCAGATAGGCTGCGACTCATTCATTGACGAAAACGAAAAAATGAGAGACAACAATGTTGAATGTGTTCCGCCGCTCATTGAGTGCTTCCGTCAGAACAACACGGCTTACGCTGTAACGGAGCTTATAGGCGGCGAATCATTAAGCTCTGTTTTGTCACGAAAGGGCAAGCTCTCATACGAAACAACTTCTTCGATAATCACAAGCGTTCTGCAGGGACTTCGCAGGCTCAACAAGATCGGCGTTATTCACGGCGATATATGCCCCGAAAACATTATCGTGCTTTCGGAAAATCAGACGTTCCTGCTCGACTACAATCTTTCCGATTTCAACAAGAACATATACACTCAGCGTGAAAACGGCAAACCGAGGCCCGGCTACAGCGCACTTGAGCTTTACTACAAAAATCTCGAAGTCGGCCCGTGGACCGACGTTTATGCAGCGGCAGCCGTTATGTACAAAATGCTCACGGGCATGGTCGTTCCGGCAGCCGTAAAGCGCAGCGCAGGCGACACGCTCACCCCCGTTTCAAAACTCGGCGTTCCGATAAGCGCAGGTGCCGAAAGAGCGATGCTCAAAGCTCTGAAAGTTGATTACACGAAGCGTGCGCAAAGCCCCGAGGATTTCCTCAACGGCTTTGTAGGCGACGGCTTCGACAACATAACAGCAGTTAAAGGGCGCAAAAAGCCTGCTGCCCCGGCAGTGCCGTCCAGATCATCATATAACAGCAAAAGCAGCGACGGCAGCGGATTCCTGAAAGGCATTCTTGTTTTTCTGACGCTTGCCATAATTGCGGTGGTGATATGGTTCTTCGTATCGGGCGTTTTCCCGATGCCGAAGGCTGTAGGAAACTTTTTAGGCATGCCGAGCGAAACAGCGTCCGACACAGCTTCAAAAAAGCACAGCGATACCGACAAAGACACAGACAGCGACAGCAGGTTCTTTACGGAAAGCAGGCGTGAAAAGGATACCGACACCGATAAAGACGCATCGTCAAAGGGAATTTTTGACGGGCTTGTAAGCAAAGTAGCAAGCGGCATCACAAGCGGCATTACAAGCGGAGTCAACAGCCTTATAGACGAGTACATCCCGTCCCGTGACGAAGAAAACACAAGCAGCGCCTCTGACGACAGTTACTACTATGACGATCAGGGCTACTACGATGAGTACGGAAACTACCACTACTACAACGATGACGGCGGCGATTACAACGATGGCGGAAACAACGATAACGGCGGCTACGATGAAAACGGCGACAACAACGAAAACGGAGAAAACAACGGCGGAGACATAAACGATTTCATCGACAACGCCGCCGACACGATCAGCGGATTTTTTGAAGAATAACAGCAGAACGAAAAAGAGGTCAACTTAACAGTTGGCCTCTTTTTAAATGGAAAATGGAAAATTGCGGAGTCGCTTCGCTCCTGTTTTTTATTTATGGAAGCACTGATTAAATCGAGTGCCCATATTGCGCAGTCAGATTTGCGGACAGTGTCCGCAGACAGATATGCGTTACACACTTTGATTTATGATG
>CACZYP010000080.1 GCA_902785425.1 uncultured Ruminococcus sp.
CATAGCCGTCATTTTCAACTGTCTTCTTCATTGAAACAACGCAAGGGCCTGCTTCAACGACAGTTACCGGAACGACTTTTCCGGTCTCGTCGAAGATCTGTGTCATGCCGATCTTCTTGCCGATAATAGCTTTCTGCATTTCTCATGCCTCCTGAAATAGAGTTATTGGTTGACTTTCGCCAACTTGACCCCGAATGCGGTTGGTTGGTACCAAGCATCCGCCTTGTGTCCTTTGTTATCCGTTTTGACCTTCACTCCGCCGACATACGGCGGCGATAAGAACGGTTTCGGATCAAAGCTTTATCTCGATCTCAACACCGGCAGGGAGTTCCAAGCTTGTGAGCGCATCGACTGTCTTGTTAGACGGTCTGAGGATATCGATAAGTCTCTTGTGAGTTCTCATCTCGAACTGCTCACGGCTGTCCTTATACTTATGAACAGCACGAAGGATCGTGATGACCTGCTTCTCGGTCGGGAGCGGAACGGGACCCGAAATTCTTGCGCCCGTGCGCTTTGCCGTTGCAACGATCTTCTCTGCAGACTGATCTACGAGCTGATGATCGTAACCCTTAAGTCTTATCCTTATCTTCTCTTTGACTGCCACTGTAATCGCCTCCTGAAAAATATTGTTTTTTGGATGGGGACAATCGTTTTTTGCCTGATTCTTTTAAAAGCGGCCCGCTTTGTACCCTGTGCCGGGTGTTTCGCATAAAACCGTTTTAAAAATCCCGAAAACCGCAGAGGTTTACCGGGAAAAATAGGCAAACGAGCTTTGAGGCAGTACATTGCTGTACGCTTCTCTACTCTTTTAAATCTGTCGCCCGGTTTAAAATCGGACATACTCCACGGAAAAACCGACACCATACACATTTTGTGTATCTGCCGCAACCTCCCGCTTCATCGCATATCTTGTGCAGTCACGCATATATAATATAGCATGAATTCGGGGGATAGTCAATATCCCCCGAATAAAATCTTACTTATATGACAAAAAAGTTATATAGACAATCGGTAACTTTTTTGTGTATATTGTACACTTGCTTATTTTCTCTTTTTATTGGACTTCTTGCGTGCCGACGCAGAGGCGTTTGTTGTTGTTTTCGGCTTGTTGTCGGAGTTCTTCTTTATCTCCCTTACCTTCGGGAGCGGTTCGCTCACAGCGGCAGCTTTAGCTTTTGCCGGAGCCTTAGGCTGCTCCTCGGCGCCGATGATCTTCCAGAACAGAGCCGCAAGTGCTGCGCCGAACATCGGAGCTATAAGAAATACCCATACCTGACCGAGAGCCGCCGTTTCGCCGCTCATTGCTGCGCCTACTGCCGCACCGAGGCTTCTTGCAGGGTTAACGCTCGTTCCCGTAAGGGGAAGACCTACTATATGTACAAGAGTGAGCGTAAGGCCGATCACTATGCCTGCAACGTTTGAATAGCATTCCTTGCTTGTAACGCCGCAGATGGCAAACACGAACACAAACGTGAGAACGATCTCAACGATGATCGCATTGCCTGCACCTATGCCTGCCGCAGAATACTCGCCGTAGCCGTTCGTACCGAAGCCGTGAAGTGCAAGCGAGCCGTTCGTATTTATGAATATAGCGATCATAATAAGACTGCCGACAATAGCGCCGCAGCACTGAGCCACAACGTAGCCGAAGAACTCAGCAGGCGTCATCTTGCCGTTTATGAGCATAGCAAACGATACGGCAGGATTAACGTGACAGCCGGAAACGTTTCCGATAGAGTACGCCAGTGCAACGATACAAAGACCGAACGCCAGAGCGATGCCGACATAGCTTGCGCCCTGCGTTTCAGGCATTGCACTTGCGCCCCACGCCGCAGCACCGCAGCCGAACGTCACAAGGATAGCCGTTCCCAAAAATTCCGCCAAACACTTTCTTAACATAATATCTCCTCCTCTTGCAGGAATTTAATTTTACAATTAAATTTTCAGCTTGTTGAAAAAGTTAAGAAAAGCACAGCCGGAAGTTTTTGCCCCGCTTTTTTCAAAAAGCGGGCAGGTTGCAAGGGCAGCGCCCTTGCCCGCCGGAGGCATGCTCATGCCCTTTTAGGGGTGAATTTCCAAAACAGTCCGGTGGACTGTTTTGGAAAGAGGGGCATTTTAGCAGAAAATGCCCCTGAGCAGCCAATTGTATCAGCTTTTCTCGCCGTGTCATCACGGCGACGCAAAAACTTTATCGACAGACTGGGAATTTAATTTTACAATTAAATTCTATCACAGCACGAGTTTGATGTAAAGCAGAATAATCGGTCTGTTTTTAGTTTATTTTCAACAAAAGGATTAAACGAACTATTATTTTATTTTGCAAAGAGCACGTTAATTCCCACATTTATGAGTGCAAGAACGAACCCGATAAGCGCACCGAGGTTTACGATAACGTCAAGCTGCTCTTTCATTACCCTGAGAGTCAGTTCTTCCATCGCATCTATATCCATAGCGTCGATCTTATCCTGTATCATCTTTGAAACATCTACTCTCGACAGCAGCTCGTCAACAGCTTTATCGACCGCTTTATCGTACCAGTCCGAAACGGTCTTTTCAAGCTTCTCTTCGGTGATGTCTACTCTTGACAGCAATTCCGTCACAGTGTTTCCTTCGATCGTTTCAAGTCTCTTGTCAACCTCCGTGCGAATAATAGTCTCGCCGTTTTCGTCGATATACTCCTGCACCTTTCTTCCGACATGATCGGTAAACTGTTTCACCATATCCTCGGAGATCATGTAGCGAAGCATATTTCCGCTTATCTTCTCCATAAGCGACTTCGATGTTTCATCGGAGATCTTTTCCGCAACGCCTACAGAATTTACAGAGCCGAGTATCTGCCCCGTTATCATTCCGGAGAGCTTGCCTTTCATTTTTTCATAGCCCTCATCGTCAAGCTTTGCAAGGTGCTTTACCTCTTCGTCGATCTTAGCAGAGAGTATCTCGGTTATCTTGCCCGTAACCGACTTTTTAAGCTCCTCCCCCATAAGCTTGCTTTTGATATCATCTTTTGTCAGCAGCGATGTACCTACCGCATTGCCTACGGCACGGGCAAGCTTACTCTTCTGCTTCGGGATAACGCCCGGAGTAAAGGGCAGAGTTTTTCCGAAAGCTTTAACGGGGTGCTTAGGGCGGAACATCATTTTTACCGCAAGCAGATTCGTTCCGTAACCGATCACTGTTCCCATTACAACTGTTACTATATACTGTACCATTTTATTATACCTTCCATATCATATTCTAATAATTTTCATAATACCATATTCTCGGATCAAAAAAGATATCCAAAAGTTTTCGCATAATGCTTTATTGCCGTGACACGGCAACGAAGATACTTTTTCGACCGATCGAAGCTCTTCTCCAAAAGTCTTCTTAATCATCATAATACTCGGGATAAAGATAATTCAGATCTCCCGTAACGTAGCCGTACTTGCCGAGCTTCGGCGAATAAATGTACCAGTAATCGCCGCTCGTGTCGATAGCATATACACGTTCGTCAAGATAAAGCTCACCGATAGTTTTGCTGTCGGCGCTCGGCTTTGCTCTAAGAGACAGATACCCGACGTCAACATCAATTATGTAAGTCTCATACTCCTCCGGAGGCTGTCCCGTGCCTGTATAAAGGCCGCTGACCGTCTCTTCGCTTGAAGCCGCACTTGACACGGCGCTCGAAGCTTCTCTGCTGCTTACTATCTTCGAGCTTTCGGCTTTGCTGATCGCTTTTGAACTTTCCGCCTTACTGCTCGTCTTTTTGGAGCTTTCGGCTTTTGAAGACTCGTTCTTTACACGCTTTTCGGAAAGCAAAGACTTGTCTATGTATCCTATCTTACCCTCTTTGTCCGCAACACGCCACTTGCCGTCCGCTCTCTTCACGATAACAGTTAGCATATCGTTCATAGAGACAGTTTCAAGCGATTCGGTAAATGCAATATCGCTGTAGACCTGAGCGGACGCAGGTTTGACGTAAAAGACATCGCCGATAGTTGTCTCTTCAAGATAATCGGCAAGATTTTCCTTGCGCACGTAACCGAAAGCCGAAAGATCGGCGCTGTAAACGAAGCAATACTCCATTACATCACGCCGCACGACCGACACACGATCACCGCAGTTAAGCTCACCGACTATATCGCTGCCGTATAAAGCGTCGGAGTAAAGCTGTATCTTCGCCGCACCCGAAACGAACATCGGTAGATATTTGCTTTCATCGAATGCGGAAGCCGTCTGCGTATCGGTATCTGAAGACGTATCGGTATCGCTTGCCTTGCTTGTATCGGCGGCGGAATCGGTGTCGTTCTTGTAAAAAGCCGAACGTGTTTCGCTGTCCGTATCGGACGACACACTGCTTTGAGCCGATGAAACGTTGGCAAGGCTGTTCACGTCAACGGTACAGCCGCCGAGCAGGACTGCCATAATACAAACCGCAGCTGCCACAGCCGCTCTTTTTTCTTTCAATTAATATACCCTCCTTTTTTATTTTGATATACCTTCTCTGTTCAGATATAACATTCCTGTAACTTTTCAAGGTAATAATACATTATACGACCGATAAAGTCAAGTGATAACAGGGGAATTATTTGTAAATTATTTACGGCGAACTGCTTGATTTTCTAATTTGAAGCGTAGAGCGAAGGTGGAGTATGGCAAAACTTTAAGGAAGCACTGATTAAATCGAGTGCCCATATTGCGCAGTCAGATTTTGAGGCAAATTGGACGAAAAAGCCGCAGGGTGCGGATCTCCGGTCAATGTCGTCAACTTAAGAAACTTTGCCTGAAAAACCCCTCAGACGGCTGCGCCGCCAGCTCCCCTTTCAGGGGAGCCCGCCAACTTTTGATAAAACCACAGCCTCACCTGAAAGGGTGCGGTCTGCCGGTGGCAGACGTTGCCGTAAGGCAACAGCACCGACCGAGGCGGCAGCCGAGACGGTGGCACGCCGTAGGCGTGACGGA
>CACZYP010000081.1 GCA_902785425.1 uncultured Ruminococcus sp.
ATCTGTATGTTACTCTGTAAGGCTTTGCCTGTGAAACTCCGCTTTTATCATTATATCTGAGGTGGAGTAGCTGCGCCAACACTTCACACTCTTTGATCTTACTGACGTCTATTTTACGGAACATATCCATGGTTCTTAACCTGGCATATTCCGAAGAGCGTTTCTGTTTTTCATAATATGTATTCAACGATTGAATGAAAAGCATTTTATACACCTTTTATATAAACTTAATTCCATTTATTATAGTAGATTATATCACAGCAAATTAGAACATTCAAGTAGAATTTTCAAGCTGCCGAGAATTCTCCCGGCAGCCAAAAGCAGAATTACTTCATTTTGAGCACCTTAATCGTTTCGGGAAGAATAAGCCTTGCATCGAGACGCTTTGTCGCAAGGAAACCGACCTGACCCTTTGTAGCGTAAAGCTCGTTGAGTCGCTTGAAGGAGATGCCCTCACGATCACCGATCCAATAAAAGCTCATATCGCCGAAGGCTACCGTCTTTGCACCTGTCTTAGCGGTCGGCATACAAGTCGTCGTGTACACCTTTCTGCCGAGAATTGTGTCGGTGTCGTTGCTCTTTATGCCGGGCTCCCAAATATACTGACCGTTTCCGTCTTTGAGCTTGCGTATCATATTGACGGTAGCGTCGTTCATTATCCACACGGCTCTCTTGCGGTAAGGCGAACGGAGCGAGTAATAAAGGTCGATAAGCTCGTCTGTGGTGATCGCATTGGCGGCGGCTGATGTGATGCCGACCTCTGCGCCTTCCTTATCGTGAAGAATACCGAAGGGCTTTCCTGTGCCGTTACCGGTGATAAATGCCTCTTCCTCCGCATCACTTATCTTACGAGCAAACTCGGTGGCGATGTACGATTCCAGATCGAAAGCGGAGTCGTTGAGCAGCTCTTCGGAGATCTTGATAAGAGCCGTCAGCTTGTGCGCGGTGATGGTTTTCTGCGTGAATGTATCGGTCGTTTCGGGGATCTCCTGCTCCTCCGCAACCCATGCTTTTCAGCAACACCTTCTTGAGCACGATTAATGTGGTGTCTTAATCGTTCATTTACCGTCATTGAAGTGTACCCCACATACTGATTGCCGGATGGAAGTGTTATTCGATAGACGGAATATCGCTTTTATTTCCCTGCCATATTCTGAGCCCCCTTTCTTTCGCTTCGAGAAGCGTTATTGTTGTATTTGCATCAATAAAGACCTTATGACACGGTGTAGCCGTAATACCATCCCACGTAATAACATCCTTATCGCCGCTAAACACTACACCTTCATGATGAACCCAATTTTCACCATCAAAGGCCAAGTCGTCGATATCTACATCTTCAATGTTTTTCTCGTAGATAGCATTGTTTTTATCTTTGATGAGCACTTGTGTTCCTTCTGCCAAACAAAACCTTCCTGAACGATTCGCACCGTAAAACTGAAACATTCCTCTTGCACGTCCGTCCTGACACACTGCGTTCTGCATTGCTCGGTATTTCCGAACCGATGATTTCGATAGCATCTGTCTTATCGTCAGTGCTTCCGCTAACTCCGAAGGTGCTGTTCTTAGAACGGCAGCTACCTCTTTTTTTCCGAGAGACTCCATTTCAAGGCCGTTCTCTTTGAGCCATGCTTTCATTTGCTGTACGCTGTTAGGGTTCTCGACCTCGGTTATTTGTTTCATGCGTTCCATAAGTGCTTCACGGGTCTGCTCATCAAAGGAGATTGCGTTATTTACAAGCGGCATATCGAGCATAATTCCTCTGTCGTTGATTTCCTGGTCGAGCCAGTATTCTTCCCAGACGAACTCTGGAACAGGAAAATGTCTGAGCTTATGCTGCACAGCCATTTCAACTTCAACATCTCGCTTGTTGTAGGCTTTGAACACCTTCCACTTATCCGGAGCGTGTGCAGGAAGATTGCGTGTGCGGCCGCCATTGGCGTTTGTCGGCTTACAGGGCATACAGAAGTATCGAATGAGATCTTTGCCCTCTTCCATTTTCTTTTCATCCAGCTTAAGGGCAAGCCCGACATTTCGGAGTGATAGCGGCAGCCCCATGTATGCCGCCCACGTCATTGTGCATTTCCAGCCTCTCGGAGAAATGTATTTCCTTGTAGCTTCATCGCCATAGCCTTTAAAGAATTCAGGCTTATAGCGGCGTAGATATTCAGACAAACACACTCTCTCAAAAATTGCATTGTAGGCGTACTTGGTGACGTTGGGGTCTGTCAGAGCTTCAAGAACATCGTCCGGAATTTCCTGCCCTGCCATCAGATCAATTACTCGAACCTCACCACCGTCAACAGAGTATGCAAAAAGCAATATGCAGAAACTACTGCTCTGTGAATACTTGTAAACACCGCAGGAATTAAGGTCTACGTCCGAAAACGTTTCTAAGTCCAGAGAAATAGTCTTCACTTCGTTCCACCGCCCTTACGCTTATCTTTGTAATACTGCTTCATCTGCCTGCGCTTCTCGGAAAACATCTCATGTACGCTCACGAAAAGCAGCATACCGATCTCGACAAGTACAAGGCTGATAAGCAGCGAGCAGATAAACTCAAAAACTGTATGAACCATTATGTTCACCCCCTTGTCGGGCAGCCTCCGAAGAGACCGCCCACTGTGTATAGTTAAGAAAGAAAATCGTCGTCATCGTAATCATCGTCCGCAAAATCCTCCTCGGCCGACGTTCTGCCGCTTAGAGGTTCGCCGTCTGCGAACTTCTGCAGGTGATTAAGGCTGCACGCAATTCCTTTGTTTCCGTTGCTGTTGAAAGCGTAGAACGTGATCGACGCTCTGCCGTAGCAGCCGCTGTACACCTCACTCTGATCAAGGATAGGCTGTCTGTCGGAATCGACAATGCCCGGAGCATTCTTGCTGTTTGCGTTAACAAAGTACGCATTTGCATACGCTTCGTCATCGGGGCGGTCAATGTCACCGTCACGAAGCGGCGTCTTTATCGCCTTAAGCGGCGGTACGCTCTTACCGTTGCCCTTGAGCTTAGACTCACTATCCTTGTACGCTGCCTGGATAGCTTCCCTGATCTTCTTGACGGTCTTCTGATCGTCCTTCGGAATGATAAGCGAAACGCTGTATTTCGGGTCGCTGCCGTTAATACTCTTAGCTTCCCAGACGTTAGCATAGCTCCATCGTGTCTGCGGTCCTGTGATTACTTTGGTCGGGTTTATGTTCTTCTGTGTCATAGATTCAGTCCTCCATAAAATCGTTAGCGGCGGTCGTTATCGCCGGTCGTTTGTCTGTTGTGTGTACGAGCGTCGGTTTGCCCGGAGGCTTTGTTATAAAGGCTTCAAGCAGCTCGTTGAACTTGTCTCTGCCGAGCCTCTTTGTCATCTCCGTGATACCGACGACCTTCTTTTCATAAGGATCGTAGCCTGCGTTTTCTACAACATCGGCTACAATATCCGTGTCGGTAAACTTGCGGTTAGATTTGCCCTCGACTACCTTCCAGCCTTCCCATTCTCTGCCTTTGAGAGCTTCGCTTAATGCGTACTCTTTTACATCGTTCACCCAATTGACGAGCTTGTCTCCGATGTCGAGAACGGCTGATATTTCGGTGTCTGTGAGTGTCGGCGGCGGTTTAAAGTCGTATTGTGCGAGCGTGAGATTATATTCTGCTCTCTTGCGGCAGGTGGCGTTTATCTTGCAGAATTTGCAATGGTCTCCGGCACAATATTCTCCTTCGCCTTTGATAGCCAAAGCTGCTGCCGGCTTGAGAACTGTCTCTGCCCAATGCAGAAGCTCGTCCTTTGTGATCGTAGTCGTTGAGATGTTCTCACGCCTCGGCTGGTAGATCGTCATCGTTATCGTCTTAATGTCGTAAAGCGTACCGAAGAGATTAAGCGCTCCTATTGCGTAACACATCATCTGCGGATTGTTCTCCGCATCAACAACTACGCCCAAGCCGTACTTGAAGTCTATAACCGTTAAATTATCATCAGCGACAATAACGCAGTCTCCTGTGCCGAATCCTCTCGGAACATAATTTGTGAAGTCAAGCTTCTGCTCGATAAGTACAATTGGATCGCTGCAGCTCTCTTTCGTTCTTTCGATCTGCTCTAAGACAAACTGCATGTACCCCTCGGCACTTTCGTCCATCTCGGCATTGTAATAGTCGAGATCCTCCGTAGGGTCTTTTACATTCTCGCCCAAAGCATTCTTTACCTTATACTCACACAAGCTGTGAGCTGCTGTTCCTTCAAGCGCCGCCTCGGTGGGCTGATCTTCAATCTCGGCGTTCTTAAGCGCTGACGGCGGACACGCTATCCACCGAGCTGCCGACGATGGTGGGAGCACAGAATGCTTTCTGATATCACTCATATCCGATCATCTCCGCTTGACTGAGCACTTCGGCGTAATGCTCCGGCTTGATATCAGAGAGTTTCTCCGCACCGAAATACTCGATGATGTTTTTGACAGCACTTGTAAATCCTTCACGGGATTTCTGTGCAAGTACAGCTCTGACCTGCTCAAAGGTGATCTCCGGCTTTTTCTCTTCTTCGGGAACAGTTTCTTCCTCGACTGTTTCTGTTTTCGGCTCTGCCTTAGCTGTCTTTTTTGTTCTCTTCTTTGGCTTCTCTTCGGCCTCTGCCGGCTCATCTTCCTTGTAGATCGCATCTGCGATGAGCATGATGTTCTTGCCGATCATTCTAAGTGCCATTGCGATTACTTCGTTGTCCATGTCATTACCTCCGTGAAATTTTGATGTTGATGTAACTGACCGATTACCTATGGCATTGGGTATCACTCCGTTTCGCATACGACAAAATAGACGTTCAGACACACTTCGGGTATAGCTATCCCGTTGTTATCTTTTAGTCTTTGAACACCCTCTGCCGTATGCATCCGGCTTTCGGTATGTTGTTTTTCAGTCGTTTGCTTGACTGTGGGTATATGATACCATAGGTTAAAGGCCGTTTAAAGGACAAAAAATGTCCCTTTTTTTCGCTTTGAATTTTGTATATTATATCTATTCTTCAAGATATATCTTGAACATATATAAACACTATATACAAATTTTAATGATTTTATTTCTTATTCAGAATAATTTAAGGGTAAAATTACACTTTCAAGTGGACAAAATTTGTCCACCTGTGTTTTGAAAAGCAAAATTTTTTCAAAAAAAAGAACTCCGACCGCAGCATTACGATCGGAGCATATTAGCTTGGCTTTATTCTGTTGTATCTTTATATTTTAGCGGATACTCTAATTCTTTCAAATGCATACTCTTCAGCAGTTTATTCGCCTCGTCAACGCCTCTATCCCACATCACTCTCAAAATATAGTCTATAGCCTGATGCCTGCGATCAAACTCCATAATGGGATTATATGATCTTTCAAGAAGCAGCAAGCTCAACCAATCGGGGAGCTTCCAGATAAGGCATACAGCTACAATAAGATCCATTGGCATTTTAGTCGGATCATCAAGAACACGTTTAAGAGTCTTTTTGTTAATATTCAGCTTCTCGGAAATAGATTCTCTCGTATCTCCGTTAAGTCTCATTATCTCATCAAAAGCGTCAATAAACAAACGAGGGAACCTCATTTTGTATTCCATTTTAGCGGAAACGGTGTCAAGCCGCTCGTTTTCCATTAAGTCTTTTAGGTAAAAGAGCGTTGTCTTTACATAGTCAGAATCGTAAAAAAGCCTTCCCAAGACATAATGGCCGACACTTTGTTGCAAATATCGGCGCGTGAATCTGAGACAACACAGATCGACATGAGCAAGCGCCCAAGAAGTCAATTTCATTTCACCGAGAAACATCTTAACATATTTTGGAAAATTCAAAACAATGTGACCGTCAGCATAAATATATTTGCCGCTTTGGATCAGTTCATTAAAGTCCTTATCCTTTTTACAAAGATAACTCACGCTGCATGGCTCTATAATATATGTATGCTCTGCGGCTTTCCACGACTGAGTATCAAAAGCGAACGGCTGGATTCTTCTGCGGTCTACATAATTCATAGCACCCGCTGCTTCTATATGACCGAGCTGTATCATACGAGCTTTTATTCTGAATTCGGGTAATTCAAGAGAACGGCTCATAGATCTGCCCGCGTCATCATAAAGCTCGCCCGTGTTAGCGTATCTCTTAATTCTGCCTATTTCTTCTTCGATCATAACGCTTGTATCGGAAACAGGCAGCATAAGAGCCAATGCGCCGCGGTTCGCTTGTTTCTCCATAAAGTAGATCGGGTCTCTCGGCTCTTCATCTTCGGGAACTTCTTTTTTCTCCTTCTTTACGATGCGTCTGTCGCTGCTTACAAACTTTTGCAGCATTGCAAAGCAGAAATGGTTATCGTAATGAAAGCACTCATGGAACGTTGGAAAATCTGCATATTTTTCTTTCACACGATTACTGTTCATTACTATCGTATCTGCAGCAATCTCAATGGTCTGCGGTGAATCAGACTTATGATGTATCTTCCTGCCATGTTCATCTTTTGTTATATAATCTTCTCCTACTACCAGAGTGCTGTCGTCAAAGAAAACTATTCCGTCAACATTCTGATGTTCGTAAACAGGTAAATAAACAACCTTAAGCCCCATGTGCCGAGCAAGCTCATGTGGATCACGCTTTGACGGATCTGTAAGAGCTTCTTCCATTCTGTGACGTACCCACATTTCTTCTGCTTCTTCGTCTACCATCTTGTTTTTATAATATGGAATAAGGAACGGACTTAGCATTATCAGACCTTGAGATTCACGATCAACATAGCTTGTCAGTTCTTCAATCTCACAGAAAAAACCGTCGATCGAAAACTCGCATGAGCATATAAGCACACCGTACCAATCACAAGTTCCTGTTGGGGTATCAAGCGTAAGGTGTACACGGACATCGGCATAGAATTCTTCTCTGCTGATCTTCCAATATGTTACATCGGGAAATTCACACGCTTGTCTGTTGATAACTTTATTCATGACCCGACAGCCTACAATTCGTGATAATGAACCGTTGCGAAGTAATCTGTTCAAAAATGTGTACATTGGCAGCCTTTGATTTCCGAGGTCCTTATCAAACAGATATTTTGTCATGCTTGTCAAAATTGGAACTTCGATGACTCTTTTTCCTTTTTTGTTTACCGCTCCGTTAGGTACAAGGTCTGTAGAACAATCTTCGGGGACGGGGCTGTCAAATTGATATTTTACTTCATATTCTTCCATATAAATCCTTCCGAGAGTCGTTTTATCAGTATACGCAGTAATTATACACCAATTATAGCCACCTTATATGGTTTTGTCAATTTACAATATTATAACAATTACACACTACATCTTGTCTATATCTGAAGTCATTATAATGCTTTATACCACTATCCCTGTATTTTGTAATTGACAAACCACTTATTATGGTTTATAATATGTATATAAAAGCGATTCGGAGGTATTTCTATGAAAGCCAAGGGTTACAGCACAATTTCGGGTCTTGAAAAGCTCACGCCACAGGAAATAAAGAAGCGTAATGTTGAGCTTTACGGATCGAAGGTAAAAAAATACCGCAAGAGAGCCGGACTGTCAGCTCAACAGCTTGCGGACGCTTTACAAATAACAAGAAGTTCAATACAGAATTGGGAATGCGGATTAACACGACCCGACCCCGAGTTTCTGTTTCGATTATTCACTATTCTCGACGTCGAGCCAAATGAGTTTTTTGAGATCGGCGGTATAGGATCGGTACTCACAGCGGACGAAGAGACACTTGTAAAAAATTACAGAACTCTTGATGAGATCAGCAAAAACAATCTTGTCGCTATATCCGAAACGCTCAGTAAGCAATCTCGAATCAACACGTTAAAGAATTCGGTTGAATCAATGAGCTTAATCTCAGATTACGGCCGTTTGGCCGCTGCAGGCACAGGCTCCGAGTGGGAGGATTATCCCGATAAGGAAAAAGTGCTTCTTCTCAACAATCATGCCGTTTCTCAGGCGGACGAGATAATTACCGTTTCCGGAGATAGTATGGAGCCTCAGTTCCATAACGGCGATCGCGTACTTGTTAAGTATTGTAGCGAAGTCCGTATAGGTGATATCGGGATTTTCTTCGCAACAGGATACGGAGCTTTGATAAAGCAAGTATCCCATGACCGACTGCATTCACTTAATCCTGAATTCGATGACGTTTATCCGTATGAAGAGGGAGCTAAAGTTATAGGAAGGGTTCTATGCAAGGTCACTGAAGATATTATTCCAACACCCGAACAGGTAAAACTGTATAATGAAGCTATTGAAGAGTTCGAGATTCAAGGATAAAACTATGTGTACACGCTTTTATGCCGCACTCTCCCCCGAGCTGCGGCCGTTTATTGAAGCCGCACGAAAGATGAATATAGCCGAACAAATGATGCGGCATCTCGCACGACCTGCGACAATGGCAGGTGAGATCCGCCCTACAGACATGGCGGCAGTGATAGCTCCGAACAAGCGTGGTGAACGCTCTGTCTTCCCCATGCTCTGGGGCTTCTACGAAGAAAATCTACATCGTCCGCTTGTAAATTGCAGAGTTGAAACTGCAAGGGTGAAACCGCTGTGGAGCGACTCTTGGAAACAGCGCCGCTGCGTTATTCCGTCATCATACTATTTTGAGTGGAAGCATTATGCCGATTCTAATGGTAGGATAAAAACAGGTGACAAATACGCAATACAGCCCCGTGGCAGTGATGTCACTTACCTTGCGGGGCTGTATAGGATAGAAGAATCTCGTGATTTGAAGTATCCGGTGTTTGCTGTGCTGACAAGAACACCGACGGGCGATTTAAGAGAAATACACGACCGTATGCCGCTGATTCTGCCGGAGAGTGAGCGGTTACGGATGTTGTTATTGAAAAGTCAAATTGACAGTTCTGCTATAACCACTCCCCCACATCGAGTATTGCTGCGACGGCTGTCTATTTCCAAATCTCGTTGATGTTATGTTTATGACCCTTCGTTGAACTTCAATCGTAACAGTGGTATAATATAACCGGAGAATTCAATATAACCGGAGAATTCAGCAAATAATCGGAACAAAAAGAACTGATAACAGAGATCGTTTCCGAGCTTGACGAAAACACAAATAAGCTCATAGGTTCGCTGCCGCAATAGTTTTTATGAAAACGACAAGTCATAAGGCTTGCCGTTTTTCTTTTTATTGGGTAACTGATCATTCTCCGAATGATTCACAATTTTCTTGTGAAATGTAAATTAGGCTACACGGCGTATACGATTTGTAAATTAAGCTACAGATCAAGAGTGATCTGCATATATGCAAAAGCGCATTTTTTTGCTATTATATAGACGTACTCAAGAGAGAAACAAAGAAAACGAATAAAAGGGGATAATCAAAATGAAAAAGACAGGAACGATCAAGACAAAGGTAGTCGCAGGAGTTATCGCAGCAGTTTGCGCTGTATCGGTTATATCAACAGGTGCAATCATTGGAGCATCGGCATTTT
>CACZYP010000082.1 GCA_902785425.1 uncultured Ruminococcus sp.
GACCGACGGCAGCTGCAACGGTGCATGCTACAAGATCGTGTACGAAGAGATGACGCTATCGGAGTTCAAAGAACTGAACAGCGGTGCGCTGTATGGGGTTTCGGTAAGACAGATTTCTACTATACTTGCCAAACTCGGATATACGCAAGTAAAGAAAAGAATCGACGGTAAATCCAAGAGACTTTTTTTACTTCCAAGAAGAAAGTACAACGGATATCCATAAGAACATGAACAGCGGGACGCATGGGACGCAACGGGACGCATTATTTTTGGAGTTGCGTCCCACTAAAAACCCGCATTATACCTGGGTTTTTAGGCTCTCCGGGACGCAGGGACGCAAAAATACAGTAAAACCAGAAATTTTTTTAGTTGTATACAACTTTTAAAAAAAAATAAAAGTTAAGAAAACTTGCGTCCCATGCGTCCCTGCGTCACACTCCACAAAACCGAGCATTTATCCGTGATTGTACACATATCAAGCAACAGCGAGCATTATTTCTCTCGACTCAGGCTCTGCTATTCTATCCCGGTTTAGAGCCGTTACCCAATGTCAACAACTTAAGGAATAAAACAAAGTAAATAGTATTTGCCACTTTATATATTAACCCCTCCGTCACGCCTACGGCGTGCCACCTCCCCTTNNCAGGAGCGAAGCGACTCCGCAATTGTCAATTGTCCATTGTCAATTGTCAATTATAAAAAAGCTCCGGCAAGGACAACACGCAGCGTGTCCTCACCGGAAGATCGGATAATATTACACATACTCAACTACACAAGCACATGCACAAACATCACTTCACCACGACCGCTTCTTCTCCGAGCACTCGTTTCAGCTCGTTTACAAGCACGTCGTTTAAGTCTATGCAGGCGCTTTGGGGCAGGTGTTCGTAGCGCTTTTCGTCGCTGTAGTAGAGCGACACGGGGTTTTGTCCGTCGAATACGTCAAAGAGCTTTCTTGCATATGCGCATTCTTTCGACTGCTCGGACGGCAGTTTAAGATAAAGCCTCATACCGGGCGTGTATACCGTCTTTTTCGGCTTTTCTCTCGGCGGCGGCGCATTTGGGGCAGTCTTGTCGGCTCTTCTTATTGACGTGCACAGAAGCTTTACGGAGTCGTCGCCGTCGTCAAGGCGTGCGAATATCTCAACTGCCACTCCCTCTTGTATCAGCGCCATGTTCTCCGTGAGCGTTTTCGGGAATATCGTTACCTCGATCGAGCCTGTCAGGTCTTCCGCCTGAATGAACGCCATCATCAGGTTCGTTCGTGTCGTTCGTGTGCGCACCGAGCCGATAAACGCCACAAGATGTATCGTTTTGTTTTCATAGCGCTCCGGGGCGGCGAGTATATTTGCGATCTTGTCGGGTCTTACGCTCTTTATGAAGCCCTTGTACTCCGTAAGCGGGTGCCCCGAAAGATACAGCCCCGTGACCTCTCTTTCCATCGCTAAAAGCTGCGATACCGGGAACTCCCCCACTACCGGCAGTGCAAGGTCTGTCGGGTCGTTCTCTTCGTTGTCGTCAAACAGCGAGAGCTGCCCTTCGAGGTTTTTGCGTTTTTCTGCCTCTGCGTTCTCCATGATGCGCCTTACAGAAAAGAAAAGCTGCTGCCTGTTGCCGCCCAGACCGTCGAGCGCTCCTGCTTTTATCAGGCTTTCAACGCTCGTTACCATCATGTGCTTTCCTGCCATGCGGTAAGTGAAGTCGGCAAACGAACGGAATATCCCGTTTTTCTCACGCTCTTTTACGATCTCGTCTGCAAGCAGCCTGCCGAGATTCTTTATGGCAAGAAGCCCGAAGTATATAACGCCGTCTTTAACCGCAAAGCCGTAGTCACTGTTGTTCACATGCGGCGGCAGAACGTTTATGCCCATTCTCCTGCACTCTTCGATGTACGGCGCAAGTCCGCCGTGATCGTCTATAAGGCTCGTCATGAGCGCCGCCATGTACTGCTTCGGGTAGTGGTACTTGTACCACGCCGTATGATACGCTATCGTTGAATATGCCGCAGCGTGAGACTTATTGAATGCGTATGAAGCAAAGCTCTCCATCTCGGCAAATATCTCTTCTGCCGTCTTTTGGGGAATACCTCTGCGCACGCAGCCGTCAACGATAATACTGCCGTTTTCATCGGTAAGACCGTTTATGAAGATATCACGCTCACGCTCCATCTCGTCTTTGTGCTTTTTCGCCATTGCACGGCGCACAAGGTCGGCTCGCCCGAACGAATAACCCGCAAGCACACGGAATATCTCCATTACCTGCTCCTGATAGATTATACAGCCCGACGTGACTTCGAGTATGCTTTTGAGAAGCGGGTGCTTGTACGTAACACGGTCGGGGTGGTGACGGTTCTCGATATACTTCGGTATAGACTCCATGGGACCCGGACGGTACAGCGAGCTTACGGCGATCAGGTCTTCCACTCTTTCGGGGCGAAGCTGCATGAGAACTCTGCGCACACCGGGAGACTCAAACTGGAACACGCCCTCTGTGTGCCCCTGAGAGAGCATTTCAAAAACGCCTTTATCTTCATAGTCTATATTTCTTTCCGAGAAAGACGGGTCTTCTGCGAGGATCAGCTTCTTTGCGTCGTCAAGCACCGTCAGGTTGCGAAGACCGAGCAGGTCTATCTTCAAAAGACCGAGCTTTTCAAGATACGTCATCGTGTACTGCGTAACAACAACGTCGTCATTGAGCGCAAGCGGCACGTACTCATCAACAGGTTCGGGCGTTACGACAACGCCTGCCGCATGGGTGGTCGTATTCCTCGGCATGCCCTCTATCTTTCTTGCAATGTCTATAAGCTCATGCACAAGCGGCTGCGTGTCGTACATCTCACGAAGCTCGCCTGAAGCTTTCAATGCCGCTTCTATCGTGATATTCGGCACTCTGGGTATCTGCTTCGACACCTTGTCCACAACGTAAAGCGGAACATCGAGTGCCCTGCCTGCGTCACGCACGGCTGCCTTTGCGGCAAGACGTCCGATAGCCACTATCTGAGCCACATAGTCCTTGCCGTAGCGCCGCCTGATGTACTCCATCACCTCATGGCGGCGGCGTGTGCAGATGTCAACGTCAAAGTCGGGCATGCTGACTCTTTCGGGATTGAGAAAGCGCTCGAAGATGAGATTATACTTTATCGGGTCAACCTCTGTGATGCCGATACAATACGCCGCAAGACTGCCTGCACCGGAGCCTCTTCCGGGGCCTATCGGTATGCCGTGAGACTTGCCGTAATTTATAAAGTCGCTGACGATAAGATAGTAATCGACATATCCCATCTGCGAGATAACGGAAAGCTCGTATTCAAGGCGTTTTACAAGCTCTTCACCGGGGTCTGTGCCGTACAGCCTGTAAAGCCCGTCGAAGCACATCTTCTTGAAATATTCGTAATGGTCTTCCCCGTTTTCGAGTTCAAAATGCGGCAGCTTCGTCTTGTTGAACTCGAATTCGACGCTGCACATATCGGCGATACGCTGTGTGTTCTCTATCGCCTGCGGACAATCGGGGAAAAGCTGCCTCATCTCGTCTTCCGTCTTGATGTAGAACTCGTTTGTCGGGAATCTCATGCGGTCGGGGTCGTTGACTGTGCGCCCCGTCTGTATACAGAGCAGCACATCGTGAGTAGAAGCGTCGTCCTTTTCGACATAGTGGCAGTCGTTCGTAGCAGCAAGCGGAATGGCGAGGTCTGAGGACATCTTTTTAAGCACACGGTTCACTTCAAGCTGCTCTTTAAGACCGTGATCCTGCAATTCGAGATAGAAGTGATCCTTGCCGAACAGGTCACGGTAATAGCGTGCTTTTTCGTATGCAGAGTCGATATCGCCCTCAATGACCGCTTTCGGAACAGCTCCCGCAAGACACGCCGAAAGGGCGATAAGCCCCTCGTGGTGCTTTTCAAGAAGATCGTCGTCAATACGAGGTTTACGGTAGAAGCCCTTTTTCCACGCTTCGGAGATGAGCTTCGTAAGGTTTTTATAGCCGGTCATATTTTCGCACAGCAGCACAAGATGATACGGGGAAGCGTCAAGCTCCGCCGCTCTGTCGTGCATGGTACGCACGGCGCAGTAGACCTCACAGCCGATAATCGGCTTTATGCCCTGAGCTTTGGCTTCGAGAAAGAACTCGACAGCGCCGAACATATTGCCGTGATCGGTAACGGCAACGGCAGTCTGCCCCTTACGCTTAGCCGCAGCGACAAGATCTTTTATCCTGCACGCACCGTCAAGCAAACTGTACTCGCTGTGCAGATGAAGATGGACGAAGGACAAAGACGACACTCCTTTCGTTTTTTTACATAAGTTTTTATCATGCTTTTTCGAGGAATCGGAAGTTAAAATTGAATGTGGAATGTGGAAAGTGGAATGGCGGAGTCGCTTCGCTCCTGATTTAACCCCTCAGTCAGCTGCGCTGACAGCTCCCCTTTCAGGGGAGCCGGCCAACTTTTGATAAAACCACAGCCTACACTGAAAGGGTGCGGTCTGCCGGTGGCAGACGTTGCCGTAAGGCAACAGCACCGACCCATTTTGAATAATCAAGTCATTCTGGCAGTAACTTTTCTGTTTATTTCCTCACACACGCTTTGAAAACTATTATCTATTTGTTTATTCTTAAATCGTATTACTTCAAGACCATAAGCTTGTAATATTTCGGTACGGATAGAATCGTATTCCTTACCTTGTGCAGTATAGTGTTGATTTCCATCTATTTCGATAACCAGTTTAGCTTTAGAACAATAGAAATCTGCAATGTAACCATCAATAATCCTTTGACGATAAAACTTTATCGGATATGTACGCAAAAAATCATACCACAGATGTTTTTCCTGCATTGTCATATTCTTTCGCAATTGCCGAGCATTAGGCTTTATTGCAGAAACATAACCTGTGAAAGGTTTTTCTTTTGACATTGTGTTCTCCTTTTTTATGATTATCGCAGTTTTGTCCTGACAGGTGATTTTTAAACTACTCTGTCGAGGCTGTGGTTTTATCAAAAGTTGGCCGGCTCCCCTGAAAGGGGAGCTGGATAGGTTATCATTTGAAGTGCAACAGTAAAATAAAAATAGACAACATAGCATCAATAGTGTAAAATGTAAGTGCTAACAAAACCATTACACAAG
>CACZYP010000083.1 GCA_902785425.1 uncultured Ruminococcus sp.
TGTCAAAATGTTAATAAATCGAAGAAATAACATGGCACTGATAACTAAAATCTACATACCTTTTGTTTCAAAAGCGAGTTTTTAGAGGTGCCCAATTATAAAAAAGGCGAGCGCAGTGAGCCTGAACTTAATTTTCCATTTTCCATTTTCAATTTTCAATTATAAAAAGGGGGGCGTTTTATGGATTTCAGTTTGCTTCATCCAAGCGATTCAAAAGCCGAATACAACACACTGCCGCCGCAGGCAGTGAACGACCTTTCTATCGACTACCTCTGCGCCGCTCTGACAGAGGACGCTTTCGAGAGGGGCAGCATCAAGAATCTGATGATAAACCTTACCGCCGACGCCGAGGTAATACAGTATCGCTGCGACATTTTCGATGATCTGTACAGAAGCCCTCATCTTCGCAAAGAGCTTGAACAGCTTCTTGTAAATCTGTCCGATCTTCGGGAGCTTGAAAAGTTCAAGAAAGATTCCGACGCTTCCGATCTCTGGTCGCTCATAAACAGGCTTCGTGAGATAGACGGCTATGTTGAATGTATAACGAGCATCAAGCATTCGCTCGAAAACGCCGATATAAGATCGCAGGGCTTGCTCGAACTCAAAGACATAGTTACGGATATCCACGACAACTCCGGATTCCCGGAGATCAAAAAGGATATCGTTGAAGCTATGGAGGTCGCAAAGCAGATACGCAGCATCACGCTCGGCGTAAACCTTGACAACCTGCTTCGCCCGATAAGTGCGGGAATCATTTCGGTAAACAAATTTGCCATCGGAGACAGCGGCATTCTGCGAAGCTTCATGGGGCACATCATGCAGAACAGCGGAAACGAGCTTAACACCGACAAAGGCTTTGCGAGCATGAAGTCGTTCCACCCGCAGAATCCGCCAAGCATGAAAATGGGAACGGCTCAGTTAGTTATGGATCCGCAGCACAAGGCTCATATCATGGGCGACGGCGTTCCTACCGGTGCGGACAATCTTTCAGGCGCTCTTACAAAAACGGTAACGGCTATCGTCAAGAAGATAGTAAACTCACTCAAATCAACGCTGCACAAATACGTCAGCATAAGCGGCTTTACGCTTGTTTCCCTCGTACCGGAGATAGTGTTCTATATTCGCTGGGCAGACTTCATCTCCGAGCTTATGGAGCAGGGATTTACACTTTGCAAGCCGACGATCCTGCCGCCCGAAAAAAGAGAACTTCACGCAATGGAGCTTTACAACATGAAGCTTGCCGTGAAGTGCCTCAAAGGGCCGGAATTTGAAATAATCGGAAACGATTTCGAGTTTTCCGACAAAGCACGCATATATATCCTGACAGGTCCGAACAGAGGCGGCAAAACAACATTCACCCAGGCGGTAGGACTTGCCTGCCTGCTTGCACAAAACGGCATATATGTTCCGGCATGCAATTTTTCACTCAGTCCGTGTGATAATATCTACACGCACTTCCCGGCAGATGAGAACGAAACGGTAGACCTCGGCAGACTCGGAGAGGAATCGCAGCGAATAGCCGAGATCTTTGAAACAGCAACGAGCGAAAGCCTGCTGCTCTTTAACGAAAGCCTTGCCACAACGAACGTTTCGGAGGGTCTTTACATCGCACGGGACGTTGTAAAAGCTATGAGGTACGTCGGAACGAGAACGATATTCAACACGCACATGCACGAGCTTGCAAAGGGGCTTGACAAGTTCAACAACGACAGCGAAGGCACGAGCCGTGTTGAAAGCCTCGTTACGGGAGTAGATCACGGCGAACGATCGTTCAAGGTCTCGATAGCGCCGCCTCAGGGCGTTTCATACGCCCGTGACATTGCCGTAAAGTACGGCGTAACGTTTGAACAGATAAAAGCAAACATAGACAACACACATAACGAATAACAGCAATTCAGCGCCTTTCCCAAAAACGAAAGGCGCTTTTTTTAATGGAAAATTGAAAATGGAAAATGGAAAATTGCGGAAACGCTCACTTCGTTCGCTTTTTTTATTTAAGGAAGCACTGATTAAATCGAGTGCACATATTGCGCAGACAGATATGCGTTACACACTTTGATTTATGATAGCCTGCTCCGCACGCAAAAAAGCTTTCAATTATGATCCTTTAAATGCGTTCTGCAAGCGGGTGCATACCCAATGTCAACAACTTAGGAAATTTTGCCTGATATAACCCCTCAGACGGCTGCGCCGCCAGCGTCTCGGCTGCCGCCTCGGTCGGTGCTGTTACCTTGCGGCAACGTCTGCCACCGGCAGACCGCACCCTTTCAGGGGAGCCAGCCAACTTTTAAAAAGCCTCTCCTGAAAGTGGAGGTGGCACGCCGCAGGCGTGACGGAGGGGTTAATACATAAAGTAACCAATACTATTTACTTTGTTTTATTTCTTAAGTTGTTGACATTTGGTGCATACCCGCCTGACGTATTTCAAGGGTTTTGAGTTCAATTTGACCAAAAGATTCAAGCAAGATGGGTGGGCGTGATTTATTCAGTGGTTCCCTGAGTTTTGCAAAAACTAAGCGAGTTCCTTCATTGCACCTTCCACATTCCACATTAAGAAACAGGAGCGAAGCGACTCCGCAATTTTCCATTTTCAATTTTCCATTTTCAATTTCACATAAAATTCCGCCTGAATGAATCAATTGGTTATAAAATAATACAAATAAGCCCATTACACCCATCGTTGATAATCCGTTCCACCGTTTCGCCGAGTTTCAGGCGGGCGTCGGACGGCATTCGGTAGAGTTTGTTGTGCATGCCCTCGCCCACCAGTTCGTTGAGCGACTTTCCGAAAATGTTTGACTGCCAGATCTTCACCGGGTCGTCCTTGAATTCTCCCAGAAGATACGACACAAGCTCCTGCGACTGCTCCTCCGAACCGACTATCGGCGTGACCTCCGTTGTGACGTTCGTTTTCAGCATATGGATAGACGGCGCCGCTGCACGCAGCTTTATCCCGTAGCGGCTGCCCTGCTTTACTATCTGCGGCTCTTCAAGCGTAAGCTCCTCCGTTGACGGCATGACGATCCCGTAGCCTGTTTCGAGCGCATCGCTGTACGCCTGCGCAAGCTTGTCGAACTTCTCCCTTACCGATGAAAGCTCGACGATAGTTTTCAGTATGTCCGACTCATCGCAGATATCCATACCCGTTTTCTCGCCTATAACGGAGCAGAAAAGACCTTTTTCAAGAGTAATGTCTATCCTTGCCGTTCCCGTGCCGAGATCGACCTCACCTGTTTCGGCTCTTCTGATATACTCGCAGTTTGACAATCCCTTGCATATCGTGCCGATATCGGCAAGCTTTACGGCACTTGAAGCCGAATCGGTGAGCGCCGTCAATATGCTGCTCTTGATAGCATGGTCACGTTCAAGAGAAGTCACCCATCTCGGCATATCGACCGATATCTCACGCACGGGAAATTCAAAAAGAATGCCTGCCATAATGCGTGCGATCTCGCTTTCGCCCATTTCAAGGCAGTTTATGGGTATCACGCTTACGCCGTATTTTTCGCACAGCTCGCCCGAAAGAGCTTTTGCGCTGTCGCTGTGCGGTTCGGCACAGTTGAGCAGCACAACAAACGGCTTGCCGAGAGCTTTCAGCTCCTCGATAACACGCTGCTCTGCTTCGGCGTACTCCTCTCGTGGGATATCCGTAACAGAACCGTCTGTCGTAACGACGATACCGACGCTCGAATGGTCTGCGATCACTTTCTGCGTGCCTATCTCAGCCGCCATATTGAAAGGTATCTCCTCGTCGTACCAGGGAGTTTTTACCATTCTCGGCTGTTCGTCCTCGATGTAGCCGAGCGCACTCGGAACGATATAACCCACGCAGTCTATAAGCCGAAGCGAAAGCTTTGAAGTATTTCCGAGCTTGACCTCTACCGCCTCTTCGGGAATGAATTTCGGTTCCGTAGTCATGATAGTTCTGCCTGCACCCGACTGCGGCAGCTCGTCGATCGCTCTGCGGCGAAGATCGTCATCTTCGATATGCGGTATAACGAGCGTATCCATAAATCGTTTTATAAACGTAGATTTGCCCGTCCTCACGCCGCCCACAACTCCGAGGTAGATCTTGCCGCCCGTGCGCCTTGATATATCGCTGTAAATTGTTCTCTCTGCCAAAATAAAAGACCTCCGTCCGAAACTTTGATGTTTCATTGTATGACGGAGGTCATAAAAATATACATTGAAGCTAAGGAACCACTGAATAAATCACGCCCTACGGGCTGAGCACCCATCTTGCTTGCATCTTTTGGTCAAATTGAACTCAAAAACCTTGAAATACGTCAGGCGGGTTATCATAAATCAAAGTGTGTAACGCATATCTGTCTGCGGACACTGTCCGCAAATCTGACTGCGCAATATGGGCACTCGATTTAATCAGTGCTTCCCTAAGATATCACCGCAGCGCCTTTTCTTCTACAACACGGCAATTCACAGTCATATGCACTTCGCAGCCTTTCAGAAGTCTTCGAAGATCGTCTTTGCCTGCGATAATCTCACCCGAAACAGAGTGACCAAAACCGAATATATCGCAGCCTCTTGTGCAGACTATCTCTCCTATCGAAGCCGCCGTGTTTTTTTCGACCGATTCGGAAAACAAGCGTTCTATCTCGCTGCCCGATGTTTCGTTCGTATTTTCAAGCACACTCAGCTGAGGCTCGCACGTTACATAAAGCAATAGCTTTCCTTCCGATGTTTCGGTTCGCACCTTTGTTTTGCAGGACGTCACTTCGCACGACACTCCGCCTTTCGTCAGCACCGTTTCGCTTTTTAGACCATTGAGAAGACAATACGCCGTATACTCGTCATCGCCGAGCATATGCAGTTTATTCTCATCTATATACGCCGCCGATAAAAGACGGATCGCACCGTCCTTTATCCCGATGAAAGCAGCCGTCACTGTGTCCGTTTGAGACATCATGAGATTTACCGTACTCATCATAGTGAAGCGGTTGTCGCTGTTCGACGACGACGGAGTTATGCTCGTTATACGGTCAACTGCGACGAGCTTATCGTCCTCTTTAAACGAGAGTATATCCTTTGCGTTCTCGCACAGATAGAGGCGCACCGTAGGGCGGACCTCACTGTAGCTTACAAAGTAGTCGAGTATCTCATCTAAACTCTTCTCCGCAGCGCTTTTGCCTATAACGAGCGCCGAAGTCTGCCCGAGAAACGGCTCGCTGCCGGAACTGTCCTTAATTTTGCCTATCGCCTGCGACGTTGAGTTCCCGGCAACAGAAAGCAGCTTGTTTATCTGTTCTTCGCCGCTTGAAGAATTATCGGCGTACTGAACAGTCAAAGCATATACGCCGTCCGAATAATCTATCCCTATCGCCTTGATGAGCATTCTGTCCTGTATCTGCACCTTATCGCAGCCCGACATAAACAACAGCGGCAAAACAAGTGCAAGCGTCAATGCCGCACCTTTTGCGAGCCGTTTTTTCGGAAGTGAAAGCAGCAATACAAATACACACAGCAGCACGGCAGCTATCCTGACCGCAGGCATCATCACAGCCGCACCTATCCTACGGTATTCGGCAGCTAAGAATACAATTGCACCTATAAAGGCAATACCCAAAGGAAAAGCCGTCCTGCCGAACGCACGCTCTCCCGAACGGTCAAGTGCGCAAAGCAGCAGCGACAGCACTATAAACATTCCGGAAGCCCGTGAGCAGAGAAATATCACATCAAGCCGCTGAAACGTGCCGAAGCCTATCGTCTGCATAGCAGAGTACATCGGAAAGCGCACAAGCTTTGAGTAATCTCCGAGCGCACCGAGCGACAGCACGCACATCACGCCCGAAAAAAGCGGCAGGATAACGCTCCATGCAAAAAGAGGCTTTGCAAGTCTTTCCGGAAGCTCATCTGAAAACAGGAATAGAACAAGCAGCACGGCAAGCTCCGATACAGCAATACCGGCAACAGAAGAAAGCCCCTTTACCGCATCTGCACTATCGGGCAGCAGATCGGGCGAAAACCTTGATGCAAGCATAACGCCGCCGAGAATATCGAGCGACATATTCACAAAGAAGATCACAACCGAACAGCGCATTATCACCGCAAGCCCTTTTCGGGCAGCTACGGCGGACAAAAGCAGCAGTGCGGCGAGGTAAGCGAAAAAGCGTATGCTCAGATGTGTAAAAGAGCCTAAAAACAGTGCAAATGAAGTCAGCGCAGCCGCCGTTAATGCTGCAAAGCAAACATACAGCACGATCATTGCAAGCCGTGTCAAAGAAACATTTTTTCTTTTAAAATGCACAAGCAAAGCGCTCAGAAGCAGCGCCGCCACTATCACAGCCGCCTGAACAGCGGCAAGCGAAAGAAGCGATATATCCGTTGAATCATAGACTGAATACATCATCACAAAAAACACAGAGCAGATCGATGAGAGTGCGAATATTCCAAAGCTGTTTTGCGTCAACGAAACACCACCACGTTGTAAATGGAAAATTGAAAATGGAAAATGGAAAATTGCGGAACTCGCCTGCGGCGAGTTGACAGCTTGTCGATATACTTATTCATTGGATTATGGTTCTCAAAGTACATAGATCTTTTTTAAGACATGGGCATTATTGGCTTTCTGATCGGCACATTGGCTGCGCCTCGTGCCTGATTTATCCGCAGCGACGGTTACGTTTTGTGCTTCGCAAGATTTTTTTCATTATTCCTGCTTTGCTTTTTATTTATGCAGGGGGGCCGCCCCTGCACCCCGGCAGCTTTTTTGAAAAAAAGCTGCGCAAAAAACTTCCTGCTGTTTCTTTTTCAACTTTCTTCATAAACTTTCCTCGACAGCGTTTCGTGCGTTGCTCTTACGGCTGTATCTCTGAGCCCGAAAGGATCAAACGGAGCTAACGGGATCAAGAACGGCACTCCGAAGCTCTCTTTCGAGCAAAGGTCGGCGATCATGATGCACGCCATGAGCATTATCCCCCATACGCCCCATATGCCGCCGAAAATGATAAACAGCGAACGAAGCGCAGATATCGGTGCATACAGCTCGGGGATCACGTATGAACATATTACCGTCAGCGCAACTATCATCAGCGTAGGCGCACCGATAAAGCCCGAACTTACCGCCGTTTCGCCGATAACGAGCCCGCCTATTATGCTCACCGCATGACCGAGCGTTTTCGGCAGACGCAGCCCTGCTTCACGCATCACTTCATATATAAACGTAAATATCAGCACTTCCGCAAACGCCGAAAACGGTGTGTGTGAAACTGACGCAGACACTCTTGTAAGAAGCTCGTTCGGAAAAAATTCGGGACTGTACATAGCAAGCGCAACGTAAATCCCGGGCAGCATCACTGCTATAAGAAAAGCCGCATATTTAAGCCACCGTGTAAGCGACGAAAAGTACGGGCGGTTTGAGTAATCATCGAGCGTTGAGAAATTTTCCGCCATTATATGCGGCACGATAAGCGCAGACGGAGTGCCGTCAACTATAACAACAGCCTTCCCCTCGCACAGCTTTGCGCAGGCTGTATCGGGACGCTCCGTTACGCCGATACCGTTAAAGAACGACACGGGCGTTTTATCGAGATAATCAACAAGGCAGCCCGATGTAAAAACCGTCTGCAAATGAACACCCGATAATCGTTCCCTCAGCTTTTCAAGCATTATCTTATCTGCTTTTCCGTCAATATAGCAGATGCACACATCGGTTTTCGCCGTATCGCCTATCTGCATAGATTCAAAGCGAAGAGCGCCTGTCCTGAGCCGCCTTCTTATAAGAGCCTGATTGAGCTTCAGCGGCTCCGTAAAGCCCTCTCTGCTGCCACGCTGCAAGACCTCTGTCTGAGGTTCGTCAACGGAACGGTACGCATAACCCTGAACGCCGACAGCAAGCGCTGTTTTGCTCCCCTGCAAAAAAACGCACATAAAGCCCGACATCATGAGCGCCGCCGCTTCATTTATAGAAGTCACCGTTTTCGTGTCGGGATTTGAGATCACATCACTTCGCAGAACAGCAAACGCATCGTCCTGTGTTTTTGCTCCCGAAACCGTAAGGCGGCTTAAAACGCTTACGGCCGCCAGTTCTTTATCGTAAAGCCCGTCCACAGCCGCCGTAAGCACAAGCTTTCCGGAAAGCAGGCTGCCTGCTTTGACGGTTTTGAGTACAAGATCGCCGCCCGACCCGAAATACGAGCGCAAAGCGGCGGCATTTTCATTTATGCTTTTCGTTATAGGTACGACCTCTTCCCGATAAGACAGCTTACGCTCGGGGAGATAGTATTGTTTTATTTTTTCAAAAAGCTTCATACCAACACCCCGGTTTATAGTGATCGGTGAAGAGCGAAGAGACTCCGCAACTATTCACTATTCACTGAACGAGCGTTTCAACTCCTCTCTCCACACTCCACACTATATTGTAACAGATCACGAATTAAGGAAGCACTGATTAAATCGAGTGCCCATATTGCGCAGTCAGATTTTGAGGCAAATTGGACGAAAAAGCCGCAGGAATACTGACGTATTTCA
>CACZYP010000084.1 GCA_902785425.1 uncultured Ruminococcus sp.
AAAAATTTTTCTTGATCTTTTTCAAAAACTTGTGATATCCCAGACACTCAAAAAGCTCGAAAAATGGCTTCAAATCTATGATTTTTGGCTTTCTTTTTCATCGCTCTCTTGAAGAGTGCTTATATATAATATCACAGTTTTCACGTTGTGTCAACAAGAAAATCGACATTTTTTTCGAATCGGCACTGTGTACAGATTTACCCTTTTATCGTCAACATTACATATCAACTTTTACTTTTCGAGAATGTTCATAAGTTTATTGTAATACTCGGGGTATTTTCTCTTTAGCGAGATCGGTTTGAAGTCGCTGTTTACAAAGCAGTGCATAGTGTGTCCCTCGGCGGCTGTCTCTCCTCTGTCGTTCTTTATAACGTATGTAAGCTCCATGCGTGTGCCTGTAAATGTTGTAAGCTTGACCTCTATAGCTGCCGTATCGCCAAACTTGAGCGGTACAAGGTATTTAGCATAGGCGTCTACATTAGGGATAATAACGCCCTGTCTCTCCAGCTCAGCTACATCACAATCTATCGAGCTGAAATATGCAAGTCTGCTTTCTTCAAAGTATCTGATGTGGTTTGAATGGTGAACAATACCCATCATGTCGGTTTCGTAGTAGTTTGGCTTTCTTGTGTAAACGTAGCTCATCCTGATGATCCTTTCTATATCCATATATGTTTTTACGGCTGCTATACATATGCACAGCAGCCGTTTATGTTTAATTATTATTTCTGCCAAGCGGTATAGTCAGCCGTATGAAGCAGTTCTTCCGCTCGTTTTACGCTCTCCTCCGAGGGCGCCTGTGTTTCTTTCAGCTTGTAATCAAGCCCGAGTCGTTCCCATGATGGCATACCAAACGCATGATAAGGAAGTATCTCCACTCTTTCAACCGTTTTAAGAGAGGATATGAAATCAGATATACTTCTCAGATCGTCCTCGTTATCGGTAAGTTCGGGAACAAGAACGTGACGTATCCACATAGGCTTACCCATATTGGAAAGACACCGGGCAAGATCTTTGATATTGTCGTTGCCCTTTCCGGTAAGACGAATATGCGACTCGTTATCCCAGTCTTTTATATCAAGTATAACAAGATCGGTATATTCCATGAGCGTATTGAATTTTTCAAACCATTCCTCATCACGGCTGAAAGGCTGACCGGCAGTATCTATTGCTGTGTGAACGCCTTTTTTCTTTGCAAGGCGGAAAAACTCCGTCAGAAATTCTATCTGAAGAAGAGGCTCGCCGCCGCTTACCGTTATACCGCCGTTTGACTTCCAATAGGCATGGTAACGCCACGCCTTATCAAAAAGCTGATTAGGCGTCCACAAAGAACCGCCGCCGGCCCACGTTTCGGGGTTGTGGCAGTATTTGCATCTGAGAGCGCACCCTTGCATGAATACAACGAAGCGTACACCCGGCCCGTCTACAAGGCCGAATGTTTCAAGAGAATGCACGCTCCCCTTTACTTCGTCTCTACCGTAATTGTAAGCCATAATACACCTTAAAATGCACCTTACATGATCTTATGACATGTGCGTGCAATAACGTCAAGCTGCTGCTGTCTTGTAAGATTTATGAATTTGACCGCATAACCCGAAACACGGATAGTAAAGTTTGCGTATTCCTCTTTTTCGGGATGCTCCATTGCGTCTATCAGCTTTTCTGTGCCGAAGACGTTTACATTCAGATGATGTGCGCCCTGATCGAAGTAACCGTCCATTACCTGAACGAGGTTCTCCTTGCGCTCCTCGTCATCATGGCCGAGAGCTGCCGGGCTTATCGTCTGAGTATTTGAGATTCCGTCAAGCGCCCACTCGTAGGGAAGCTTTGCAACGGAGTTAAGTGATGCAAGAAGTCCGCTCTTCTCTGCGCCGTAGCTCGGGTTTGCACCTGGTGAGAACGGCTCGCCCGACTTTCTTCCGTCCGGAAGAGCGCCCGTATACTTGCCGTATACAACGTTCGATGTGATCGTGAGGATAGACGTGCTCGGCTCGGAATTTCTGTACGTGTGATACTTCTTGATCTTGTCAAGGAACGTTTTGAGCAGCCACAGAGCGATATCATCGGCACGGTCGTCGTCGTTGCCGTAGCGGGGGAAGTCGCCCTCGATCTCATAATCAACAACAAAGCCCTGCTCGTTTCTCACCGTCTTTACCTTAGCATACTTGATAGCTGCGAGTGAGTCTACAACGTGAGAGAAGCCTGCAATGCCCGTAGCGAACGTGCGGCGGACATCTGTATCGATAAGAGCCATTTCGGCTGCTTCGTAGTAATATTTATCATGCATATAATGGATAAGGTTGAGAGCGTTTACATAAACGCCTGCAAGCCACTCCATCATAAGAGTATACTTCTCGATGACCTCGTCAAAATCGAGGTATTCCGATGTGATCGGCGCATATTTCGGGCCGATCTGTTCAAATGTCATTTCATCAACGCCGCCGTTGATAGCATACGTAAGACACTTTGCAAGGTTCGCTCTTGCACCGAAGAACTGCATCTCCTTGCCTGTCTGCGTTGCGGAAACACAGCAGCAGATAGAGTAATCGTCGCCCCATACAGGCTTCATTACTTCGTCGTTCTCATACTGGATAGAGCTTGTCGTTATCGAGATATGAGCTGCGTACTTCTTGAATGTTTCGGGAAGCGAGGACGAATAGAGGACTGTAAGGTTCGGCTCGGGAGAAGGTCCCATATTTTCGAGCGTATGAAGGAAACGATAGTCATTCTTTGTGACCATCGAACGTCCGTCCATGCCGATGCCGCCTACTTCAAGCGTAGCCCACACGGGGTCGCCCGAGAACAGCATATTGTACGAAGGGATACGAGCAAAACGAACCATTCTGAACTTCATAACGAGATGGTCGATAAGCTCCTGAGCTTCGCTCTCTGTGAGTGTGCCGTTTTCAAGATCACGCTCGATGTAGATATCGAGGAACGTAGAGATCCTGCCGACGCTCATTGCGGCGCCGTTCTGTGTTTTGATCGCCGCAAGATAACCGAAGTAAAGCCACTGAACGGCTTCCTTTGCGTTTGCGGCAGGCTCGGAGATGTCGTAGCCGTAGCTTTCCGCCATCTTCTTCATATCTTTAAGAGCAGCTACCTGCATAGCGATCTCTTCACGCTGACGAATGATCTCTTCCGTCATTGTGCCGTCGCCGCAGTTTGCGTGATCCTCAAGCTTCTTTGCGATAAGATAATCGACGCCGTAAAGAGCAACTCTTCTGTAGTCGCCCACGATGCGTCCTCTGCCGTATGTATCGGGCAGACCCGTGATAACGTGCGAATGACGGCACTTCATCATCTCGGGAGTATATGCCATAAATACAGCGTCGTTATGAGTGCGGTGATACTTTGTGAATATCTCATGCAGGCGCTCGCTCGGCGTATAGCCGTGAGTAGTACATGCCTGCTCCGCCATTCTGATGCCGCCGTAGGGCATGAATGCTCTTTTAAGAGGCTTGTCTGTCTGAAGACCGACAACTTTCTCCATGTCCTTCATAGACTCGCTGATATAGCCGGGAGCGTGAGAAGTAAGGCTCGACACAACGTCTGTGTCCATATCGAGCACACCGTCTTTTTGGCGCTCTTCCTTCTGGAGTCTCTGCAGCTCACCCCAAAGCTTATCGGTAGCTTCCGTTGCAGGCGCAAGAAAGCTCTCGTCGCCGTCATACGGCTTGTAGTTCTTCTGTATAAAGTCACGGGTATTGATTTCTTCCTGCCAAAGACGACCCTCAAAGCCGTCCCACTGAGAAAAAGCTGTCATCTAAAACTCCCCCTTGTGTATACGTAAAAATGTCCGAACGTGCTCCTGCTTATACAAAAGCACTATCGAATGATTTTCAAATGTTAAGGAACCACTGATTAAATCACGTCCTGCGGACTGAGCACCCATCTTGCTTGCATCTTTTTGTCATATTGCACTCAGCTCCCTTGAAATACGTCAGTATTCCTGCGGTCGTTTCATGCAATCTGACTAAAAATCTGACGGCGCAATATGGGCACTCGATTTAATCAGTGCTTCCTT
>CACZYP010000085.1 GCA_902785425.1 uncultured Ruminococcus sp.
CAGCAGCTCGAGCAGCTTTTCTGTTGCTGTTGTCGAATAAAGCTCGTTCCCCCACGCTTCGATTACAGTGCAGTCTTCCGATACATCACAGTCCATATCATACCGCTGATTGACATAAAGGAAAGCGTCTTCAACTTTCTCGGATATATCTTTATCGCTTGAAAGATAGACGATCTTAAGCTCTCCGTTCGCATAGTAGCTCACCGCTGTTCACCCCCTATCAAAACCAAAAGGTATGTGCCATGTTCATTTTTCCGTTAGGCGAAAAGTAGAACAGCTGCTTCAGATGTGCTTTTATGAACTTGATCTGATCATCGGTCAAACCGAGCGTGTTGCCTTCGTTGTCGTGCGATACGAAGATCAGATTTCCGACAAGCGCTGTCAACACCTTCATGCGATTTTTCTTGTCGGTGATGATGAGCGTAGTTATCGGATTTGCTTTTAACAGTCCCTCGTCGTCTGCAAAGATGTCGATATCGTACATTTCCAGTTCCTCGTAGTATGGTGCAAGCGTTAGCAGCCCGCCAACCTCTGTTTGCAGCGATTTAAGATCGCCCTTGATGTTTTTAACGGCGGCGTTGCCGTCCGTGTCAATTTTGAATATCTGCATTTTTCTGCTCCTTCCTGCGTGAGCCTTCTTCGGCTCGTTGCAGTGACATATTACAATGATCGGCGGTTATTATCAAGCGATATATTCGACAATGATAAAAATCATTTTTGTGTACTATTCATCACGAAAACGGCAGAGAAAAACGCCGCCGTTTTATTTGGCAGCGTTTCCGATTTTTATTCTACCCTAAAGCCCATTTCTTCATTCTTTTTATGCTCTCTGTCTACGGAAAGAACAAATGAAATATAAAAGCTCCGGGTTTTGTGCTCGGAGCTTTAACGTGTATAAGTGTTGTTGGGTAAATCATCAATCCTCTAATACATCTTTGATGACTGCCTTCAGAGTATCAGCTGATTTCTTGAGAGCGGCTTTTTCTTTATCGTTCAGTTCGATCGGAACCAAGCCTTCAACGCCGTGCTTTCCTACGATGGCGGGCATTGAAAGTGCTACTCCGTTGATTTCCTCACCTGTTTGTACGCTCGAAATGGGAAGGACGGACTTTTCATCTCTGACAATCGCCTCGCAGATACGCTTGACGGACATTGCGATACCGTAGTATGTCGCTTTCTTTTTCTCGATGATCTCGTATGCGCTGTTTTTGACGTTATCAGAGATCTCTCGCATTGCCTTGACGTGGTTATAATGACCGCGCATCTCGCAGAATTTATGAAGCGGAACGCCGGATACATTGGCGCTGCTCCAAGCTGCGATCTCGCTGTCACCGTGTTCGCCGATAATGAAAGCATGGATACTTCTGCTGTCAACACCGAGGTGCTCACCAAGAAGATATTTCAGTCGTGCACTGTCAAGCACGGTGCCTGAGCCAAACACTCTGTTACTCGGGAACCCGCTGAGCTTCTTTGCAGCGTATGTCAGGATATCGACAGGATTGGCGACTATCAACAGTATGCCATTCTTGTTGTACTTTGCGATCTCGGGAATGATCGTCTTAAAGATAGCAACGTTTTTCTTGACAAGGTCAAGCCTTGTTTCACCCGGCTTCTGTCCAGCGCCAGCGGTAACGATAATCACTACAGCGTCGATTATATCCTCATATGTGCCTGCGTAGATCTGCATCGGCTTCGAGAACGGAAGTCCGTGGCTGATGTCGAGAGCTTCACCTTCGGATCTGCTTTTATCGACGTCAATCAGAACGAGTTCGGAGAACAATCCGCTCTGCATTAGTGCGAATGCCGAAGCCGAACCTACGAATCCGCAGCCAACAATTGCCGCTTTTCTGCTGTTGATCTCTACCATAATGTATCTCTCCTTTGTTTTTAGATTTCTGCGATTGTTATTGCGCCGACAGGACAGCTCTCTTCAGCTTCCCGTATTGCACTGTAATTATCTTCAATGATCTCTCCGACAATATCTTCTACTTCGGTGTCACCTCCGAAAACGTCAGGAGCGATATCGGAACACAGCTGACAGCCGATACAATCAGTTCTGTTTACACGCAGCTTCATCATATCACCCTATCAATCTAAGATCCGACCGTCTCTTGAGATCATAACGACCTGCCACGGAATAAATTTTCCGCTGTTTTTCAGGGCGTTTTCTGCGGCTCTCTGCAACCCACCGCAGCAGGGCACTTCCATTCGGACGACAGTTACACTCTTGATGTTGTTGTTTTTGATAATTTCGGTCAGCTTTTCCGTGTAATCCACCATATCGAGTTTAGGGCAGCCGATAAGCGTAATCTTGCCTTTCATAAAATTCTCGTGCATGTTGGCGTATGCGTAAGCGGTGCAGTCGGCGGCAATGAGCAGCTTTGCACCGTCATAAAACGGAGCCTCTGTCGGAAGCAGCTTGATCTGCACAGGCCACTGTTGCAAACAGGATACAGGCTTACCTGTATATGATGGCGCCTCTTGTCGGTTGTTCTGATTGAATTGCATTGCCCTTGAACCGGGGCAGCCTTGATGATGCTCGGTCATTTTCTTTTCCTCCTGTGCGGCTTTTACTGCTTTTTCGTCGTATTCGGGAGCCTCACGCTCCTCAAAAGAAATAGCTCCTGTAGGACAGCCCGGCAAGCAATCACCAAAGCCGTCACAGAAATTCTCACGCGTCAGCTTTGCTTTGCCGTTTATCATTTCTATCGCGCCCTCGTGACAGGCGTTTGCACAGGCTCCGCAGCCGTTGCATTTATCTTCGTCTATTTTGATTATCTTTCTGATCATTATGCTCACCTCTTGATTAAATGATACTTCATTTTTTTGAGAAATTCTGTTGCTACAGCAACACTTTTGTGATATTCTTTTTTTAAGAGGTGTTTTTTATGATCACGAATCAGGATTATATTTATTCGATACGCAAATGTTATCTGTTTGGAGGGATAGAAGACGAACAACTCGCCGAAGCGATAAAGCTGCTTAACGGACGGATAAAGAAAATCAGAAAAGGCGAATACATCTTAGAGCTTGGCGGTATAATGACAAGGGCGGGTATGCTGTTAAAAGGCAAGATCGAAACCTCGTTCCAAAATGAGAATTTCGATCAGATCACGATGCATACCTTTGATGGCGGATATCTTTTCGGAGAAGCCCTTGTGATCAACAACGCAGAGCACAGCCCTGTTCAAGTCAGAGCTGTTGAGGACAGTATCGTTTTATTTATTGACTTATCGGCGATCTATACCGTTTCTGACAATTCACCGATAAGAATGATTCTTGCAGAAAACTTGATAAAAAGCCTTGCAAAAAAGAATTTCATCCTCAATCAAAAGGTAAGGATACTCAGTCAGAAAAGCCTGCGTGACAGGTTTTACATTTATCTTTCTTCACTGCCAAAGGATAAGTACGGTTATGTAAAAATCCCGTTTACGCAAACTGCCCTTGCCGAATATCTCGGAGTAAATCGCAGCGCATTATCACGAGAGCTTGGCAGAATGCAGAATGAAGGAGTGCTGGAGATTAACGGCAAGAAAATGAAGATAATCGCTCAGTAAAAAAAGTTGTACTGATAAATCACGGCAAGCCCTCCCCGAAGGAAGGGCGGCCGCTTTGTGTTTCAGACTTTCAGTTCAGCCTCCGTCATGATCCTGAATCCCTTGCTCTGCCAAAAGGAAATGTAAACGTCGTTTCGTTCTTCCCATTCGCTTTCGTAGTATTCGTCGGCTTCCTCGTC
>CACZYP010000086.1 GCA_902785425.1 uncultured Ruminococcus sp.
GCTCAGTCGGTAGAGCGCATGACTGTTAATCATGATGTCACTGGTTCGAGCCCAGTTGGGGGAGCCAAAACAAAGATCCTGTCTTTTGGACAGGGTCTTATTTTTTATATTTGTTTATGACAGTAAACCACCCGTACATTGCTTTTTGCATTGTACGGGTGGTTTTGGTTTATTATGTTATTTTGCGGATTCGTTTTCTGCGATCATTGCCTTGATTTCATTTTCGATCTTCGCACGCTCTTCTGCGTTCATCTCACGATAATGAAGCAGGAACAGAAGCTCGTTGTCGTCAAGATCGTCAAATGTTGTGGGAATCTTTGACTCTGCTGTTTTAACATCCATAATATCACCTCTTTACATGGTGAAATATATTCACTGGTATTATTATAACATGTTGTGTCGAAAAAATCAACACAAATATGAAAAATATTTGTTTTCGACTTTTTGTTTGAAAAAAAGTATTTTTTTGTTGTATAGTTGTATGCAACTTTTCTTATTTTTTGAGGTAAGTACAGAGATAGTTCCCGGTCTCTTATACGGTTGACGGGAAGAATACAATTGTTCTTTTCTATCATTCGTTTTTAGATATGGATTTTCAGGAAGAATTTTTGTCTACTTTCTGTTTGCTATCCGTATAATGTTATTAAGAACAGGAGTGATGATACTATAAACATTAAGACTCACAAATATGACGTAACCAGAAACACGAGCGGCGGCAGGGAGAAACCGAAGTTTATCGTTATGCACTACACTGCAACAAATGGTGCGACTGCGTATAATGAAGTGATGTATTTTGCGGCAAACCCTTCTGCTGTCAATTCAAGTGCGGATTTCTTTGTAGATGACGGGGAGATATGGCAGTACAACAGTATGCTTGATACCCGTTTCTCATGGGCAGTCGGTGACGGCAATGGCGGCAGCTTCGGCGGTAAATGCAATAACACAAATCAGATCTCAGTCGAAATGTGCTGCTATCAGAAAAACGGAAAATGGTATATATCCGATAAGACGTATGAAAATGCAGTTAAGCTTACAAAGTATCTGATGAGTAAATACGGTATTCCCGCCGAAAATGTCATCAGACACTACGACGTTTCCTTGAAGCTGTGTCCGCAGGCAGTAGGATGGATCCCGACGACGGGTGAAGACGTCTGGAAGAGATTCAAGGCGGCTGTTTCCGGCAGTACAACAGGCGTCAATACTTCTAAGACTGTCAATACTCCGATATACCGTTTACGCAGATCGGCTGATGACGCAAAGTCGCAGATCGGAGCCTATTCTGTTTTGGCGAATGCAAAAAAGCACGCCGACAAGAGCGGATATAACGTTTATGACGGAACGGGCAGGCTTGTGTATTCCCCACGAAATTCGGCGGCAAAAAGTATTGCTGTGATCGCAAACGAAGTGATCGCCGGAAAATGGGGCAACGGTTCGGACAGAAAAAATCGTCTGTCTGCGGCGGGGTATGACTACGCTGCGGTTCAGGCCGAGGTCAATAAAATAATGAGGTGAATATATGGATTATGTAATTATTATGGGAATGGAATTTGAATCGGGCAGTGAGCCTGATTTCGGAAGTATCTACAGAGTTCATGAGGGCGTTTCGGGAGTACATGAGTATGGTCTCAATTCCGAAGATGTCGATAAGCTGGATATAATTACAAATGCAGCGCCCGGATCTACCGCTTTGTGTGATGATACGGCTGATATCTACCGCTTGACAAAAACAGGCTGGGTGATGTTCGGGGCAGGCTCGCAGGCGGGTACTTCCGATAGTACGAACAGTGTCTCTCCGTCTTTTGCGCCTGTTAGTATCGACAGACCTGTCATCACAGATGATATCACGGAAACGGACGATATTGACGGGGAGCTGGTCTGATGGATAATCTTGAGCTGTGGTATCGTTCTCATCGTGGTGAATGTATATCGGATTCTCTCGGTAAGTATTATAGTTTTAAGTACGGTGTAGGCGAGAATGCAGGGACTTATGATGCTCTTGATCCCGATACGTGGCATGGGATAAGAAATATTGTGCGTGCAGGGAAGGCTTCCGAGTATTTTACGCCGCATGAAACTCAGTTTGTGTCGTATCGGGGCGGTTCGGCTGTCGTATGGGATGTTATAGGGATAGATCAGGACACGCCGTCCGACTCACGTTTTACCCATAGCATGACGCTTCAGATGCATGGCTGTGATCTTGGAAAGGTGATCTTTTCAACTGCGGAGGCGCTTTATTCACAGGAACAAGCTTTGCCTGCAGGAACGTATCATTTTACGGTCGTATCGCAGCCGCTTTATACGGCTGACGTCGGAAAGAGCTTTCAGTTTACGCTTACTCATGATGTCCCTGCAGGAGGACAGATCACGGTACAGTCTGTGCCTTCGGCTTCTCTCGACGGCAAAACAGTTACCATATACGCTTCTGCTGTATCGACAGATGCTCTTGAAACAGCGGCCCTTACAGAGGGAAGCGGCGGCGTATCGCTCGGAAACGCAGGCGATACAAGCACGAATGATATGAATGCATTGCTCAATGCGATCAACGGAACAAATCGTTATGCCGATTCCTACATCAGGCAGTGGATAAATTCCGATTTACCGTCGGGCGGTGTGTGGTCACCGCAGAACAAGTGGAGCAGACCGCCGTCACAGGCGGAAAGCTCGGCAGGCATGCTGTATGGAATGGACAGAGGCTTCTTATCGGCGGTCGGCGCTGTCAGAAAGGTAACGGCAGCTGCGGAAGGGTATGACGTTACAAACGACCGTTTCTTTCTTCTCTCACGAAGAGAAGCATACACAGGAAACGAGACATCGTCCGTGACCGAGGGAGAACCGTACGATTATTACAGCATAAACAGTTCGCAGCCGTCAGCCGGTTCGGATCAGAACAGAGTAAAATATAAGAATAGTGAAGCAACGTCGTGGTGGCTGAGGACGCCGAGAATAGACCAGAAAGGTGCTGTGCGTTACATTAATACGAGCGGCAATTGCTTTGGTCTTTCGTCAAAGACCTTATGCGGTGCAGCCCCTGCGTGCTGCATAGTTTAGGAGGTGCGGTCATATTGCAGAATATGATGAAATGGATCATAGCCTCCGTGTCGGGTGCAGCAGCGGCATTCTTCGGGCAGTACGGGCTGTTTTTCGTTCTTGTGGCGGTGGGTGTTGTCCTCGACGTCATAACGGGGCTTATAAAGGCGAAAGCAACGGGCGAAGGCTTGTCCTCCGAAAAAGCAAACCGTGGCTTCTGGCGCAAAATGTCGCTGTTTGCGGCGCTGTTTTTCGGTATGTTTCTCGACTATGCTTCGACTATTGTCCTGACGCATGCCGGCGTCTCGTTCGGAGAAGATACACCTTTTGCACTGATCATATGTGCATATATCATTATCAACGAAGCCATATCGGTTGCGGAAAATCTCTATATTGCCAATCCCGATAGTTTCCCTCGGTGGATTGCGGAAAGACTAAAGGTAGCAAAAGAACAAGGCGAAAGAAAAAGTGAATGATCGTTAAGGAAGCACTGATTAATTCGAGTGCCAAAATTGCGCAGTCAGATTTTGAGGCAAATTGGACGAAAAAGCCGCAGGGTGCGGTCTGCCGGTCGGCAAGCGCCGACAAGCAGTATGCGCACAAAGTTTATAGA
>CACZYP010000087.1 GCA_902785425.1 uncultured Ruminococcus sp.
ATTGTATTCAGGACTAAGTTAATTGTTTGTTGAGTCGATGTTTTGTAGGCAACAATACTGTTGTCATACAGATCACGAATAACTGACAGATACAGGAATGCCCTATACCGAAGAAAAATACGAAAACGCCATCATACAGCTTTTTCAAGAAATGGGCTACACCCACGCCTACGGTCCGGCAATAGACCGTGATTATAAGACACCGCTGTATATGGACGAGCTTACAGAAGCACTCTATCGGCTCAATCCCACGCTCTCCGATGATGCTATCAACGATGCCCTCTACAAGCTGACGAACTTTGAAAACGGCGAGCTTGTGCAGAAAAACGCCGTGTTTATGGACTATCTGCAAAACGGCATTCAGGCTCGGTACACCGAAAAGGGCGAGGAACGAGCAGCTCTTGTTTATCTGATAGATTATGAAAACATCGGCAACAACTCGTTTATAGCCGCTAATCAGTGGACGTTCATTGAGAACAGCGAAAAGCGCCCCGATATCATTCTTTTTGTAAACGGTCTGCCGCTCGTTGTGATCGAGCTGAAATCGCCCTCCCGTGAGAATACCGACGCAAGCGAGGGCTACCGCCAGCTCCGCAACTACTTGAAGCATGACATTCCGTCGATGTTCATATATAACGCTGTTCTCGTTATGAGCGATCAGCTCACCTCAAAAGCCGGTACGATAACCTCGGGCGAGGATCGCTTCATGGAGTGGAAAACGACAGACGGCAGCTATGAGAATACGCAGTTCGCGCAGTTCGACACGTTCTTTGAGGGTATATTCCAAAAGGAGCGTTTTCTTGACATCATAAAGAACTTCATCTGCTTTTCAAACGACGGCACAAAGCAAATAAAGATCCTTGCGGGGTATCATCAGTATTTCGCCGTTTCAAAAGCGATAGAATCTACTAAAAAAGCCACCCTCACAGACGGTAAGGGCGGCGTGTTCTGGCATACTCAGGGCAGCGGCAAATCTCTGTCTATGGTTTTTTATGCCCATTTGCTTCAATCGGCTTTGCAGTCGCCAACAATAGTTGTGCTGACGGACAGGAACGATCTCGACGATCAGCTTTATTCGCAGTTTGCAAAGTGCCGTGAATTTTTGCGGCAGGAGCCTGTTCACGCCGAGAGCAGAGAACACCTGAAATCCCTCCTTGCAGGCAGAAAAGCGAATGGGATAATATTTACGACAATGCAGAAATTCGAGGAGTCGTTCGACTGCCTCTCCGAGCGCAGAAACATTGTCGTTATGGCGGACGAAGCACACCGAGGACAATACGGTCTGACAGAAAAGATCGATATCGAAACAGGCAAGATAAAAACGGGAATCGCCCGAATAATCAGAAACAGCCTGCCGAATGCAACATATATCGGCTTTACTGGTACGCCTATCTCGTCAAAAGACAGAAGCACCCGTGAGGTTTTTGGCGATTACATAGATATTTACGATATGACGCAGGCCGTTGAGGACGGCGCAACGCGCCCCGTGTACTACGAAAGCCGCGTTATGAAGCTCAAACTCGACGAAGAAACGATGAAGCTCATCGATCAGGAATATGAAATTATGGCGCAGAATGCCGATGCTGGCGTTATTGAGCAGAGCAAGCGTGAAATGGGGCGCATGGAGGCGGTTCTCGGAAACGATACAACGATAAAAACACTCGTTGACGATATTCTCGATCATTACGAAAACAACCGCGCTCATCTGCTTACGGGAAAAGCGATGATCGTTGCGTATTCACGCCCTATCGCATTGAAGATCTACCGAAGGATATTAGAGCTTCGCCCCGAATGGGAAAAGCTCGGTAAAGTCGCCGTTGTAATGACGTCGAGCAATAAAGATCCCGAGGAATGGCGCGAGATAATCGGCAATAAAGCCCGCAAGAACGAGCTTGCCGTAAAATTCAAGGATAACGCAAGCCCTCTTAAGATCGCTATAGTAGTTGATATGTGGCTGACGGGATTTGACGTTCCGTCGCTTGCAACGATGTATGTGTACAAGCCGATGAGCGGTCATAATCTGATGCAGGCTATCGCTCGTGTTAATCGTGTTTTTCAGGATAAAGAGGGCGGATTGGTCGTCGATTACGTCGGTATTGCTTCCGCTCTCAAACAGGCTATGAACGATTACACCATTCGTGATAAGCATAACTACGGAGACACAGACATCAGTAAGGCAGCGTATCCGAAATTTCTTGAGAAACTCCAGGTTTGCCGTGATCTTATCTATGGCTACGATTACGGAGCATTTATGAACGGCACCGATCTTGAACGCGCAAGGACGATAAGCGGTGCTGTGAACTTCCTGCTTTCGACCGACAAAGAAGACGACAGGAAGGATTTTATCAAAGAATCGCTTCTCTTACATCAGGCATTATCGCTTTGTTCGTCTTTGGTTGAGGAATCACTGAGATACGAAGCGGCTTTCTTTGAGTCGGTGAGAGTTCTGCTTCTGTGCTTTGAAAATCAAGGTCAGGGCAGGAGAATATCATTGCCCGAAATGAACGCAAGGATAAACGAGCTGTTAAAACACAGCATAAAAAGCGACGGCGTAATTAATCTATTCTCCGATATTCACGAAGAGTTTTCGCTTTTTGATCCGTCCTTCCTTGAGGAAGTATCGAGGATGAAAGAGCGCAATCTTGCCGTAGAGCTTCTGAAAAAGCTGATCGCCGAGCAGATAAGCGTTTATCGCAGAACTAATGTTGTCAAGTCCGAAAAATTCTCGGAGATAATACAGCGTTCACTAAACGCATATCTCAACGGAATGCTGACGAATGAGGAAGTTATCGCCGAATTGATGAAGCTTGCAAAAGAAATAGCGCAGGCGAGCAAGGAAGGAGAACAGCTCGGGCTTACTTCCGAGGAGCTTGCTTTTTACGATGCGCTCACAAAGCCGCAGGCTGTCAAGGATTTTTACGAAAACTCCGAGCTGATAGCAATAACAAAAGAGCTGACGGAAACTCTGCGCAAAAACAGAACGATAGATTGGCAGAAGAAGGAGTCGGCTCGTGCTCGAATGAGAATGATGATAAAGAAGCTGCTGAAAACGCACCGATATCCACCAGAGGGTATGGAAGACGCTGTTCAGACGGTCATGCTCCAGTGCGAGCTTTGGGCGGATAATGCGCATGATATGCTGGATTATGCTTGAATGTGAATCTGTATATCCACAAACGAACATCGGACAACAGACTTGATATAATAGTAACCGTCCTACGAAGATTTACTCTCCGTAGGACGGTCTTTTCTTCAAAACCTCGCAGTTCCAACTTGTCTATAATTCTTGCGTATCTCTGTCGATCAATTAGAATAGCAATCGGTGCCATTTACGAAAAGAACTGTTTCTTCACCTTCGTAGTTGCCAAAAACAATTGCCCATGCTGCAAAGCCGTCATATCTGGTTTGCTCTGAATTAACGTAGTACCATTCCTCACCGAGACACGAAGCAGCAAGACTTACAGCGTCAACAAGTGTTGTATCAGCATATTCCTGCCGCTGTCTTCTACAAAGAAACAATCATCGCCAATTACATAAGCAGACTTTACTGCGCCCGTATTTTCATTGATTATAGAAATGTACCATGCGTCAGCGCCGTAATAAACGCTCTCATCTGCAATGAGAAGAGTCCAACCGTCATAGTAATTGGGAACTACAAGGTTTATAGCTTCATTGCGCGTAGTACCCGCATACTCGCCAAGCCAGTAATCTTTATTATCATTTGTTTCAACCAGGCTGTTGTCCTGAGGGATTGACTTCTCCGAAATAACAGAGGATGCAGCAGTTGATGATGTTGTTGTATCATCTTCATCAACAGTAAACTTTATATCGTTGCCTGCTGCGGCGGCTTTACCGTTCTGCACAATATTCATACGCAGATCACTGTCGACTGTAATTCTGATAGGAGTATTGCTCCATGTACCGTCAGTGCTCTTTGTCTGAAGCGTAATATTTGCCGCGCCCGGTCTGATCGCCGTAAACTTGAAGTTGCATAAATTGCGGCTGAAATCGATTTCACAATCAACCGTTACGTCAAGGCTGTCGCTGAAGTAGTTCCAGTCAATACCTTTCATCGGAAGAGTGAAAGTGCTGCCTGATGTTCTTCTTTCGATAACGGCC
>CACZYP010000088.1 GCA_902785425.1 uncultured Ruminococcus sp.
AGTTCGCTGTCCTCGGAGCTTTTCGCTTTATCAAGAAGCTCAGCGTCTGTCAGTTCAACAGGCTCTCCCGACTTCTTCTTTGAAGATTTCGTTTTTCTCGGCTTCTTGATGTAGGTTTCATAGATCCATTTGAGAGTATCGGTACCCTCGGCAATCGTATCGGGAGAGCCGGGAAGCTGTCTGCCCGTTACGGTAAAATACCGCACCGAGTCGTACATCTCAACGCCTTTCTCGCTATTCTTGCTGCTGCCCTTCGGCTTTGTACCCTTAAAATACAGATGAACGCCGTCACCGGACGGAGAAAACTCAACATATGTCGGCTGTCTGTCAATGATGGCTCTTGCGATATCGTTAAATTCCTTCGTTTCGGGGTTATAGCAATGGTCTATATCGACGCCGACTATATCATCATCTTTTGAGAACATATACCCGATGCCTGTATATTCAAATTTCGTTGTAGCATTCAACGCTGTCTGATAATCGCTCCATGTATCGGGGTTATTGGACATAGCGCCCTTACCCGTTTTGGGGTTGATCGGCATTTTCTTCGGTTTGCCGCCGTTTGGGGCAGGCTCATAACGCCAGCACACCCATTGCTTTTTATTCATTAATTCCTGCGGAAAGCTCACTGAAACACCTCCGTACAATCCTCGGTGAAGTATCTCACGGGGATATTTTTACGCTTTGCGTATCTGATCTCGTTTTCCATGCCCTCGGATATCGTATTGCCGAACACCCAGCACTCTTTACAGCAGTCGAGATACACAAGCGCCATGAACAGGGCGAGATTTCGCTCGTTAGGGTCGCTGTCCGACATAAACTGCGGAAAGAGCAGATGGCTTGCAAAGGGTATTCGTCCTTGCTTTACGGCAAACGAGCAATATGCTCTTGTCTTAATGACATTGTTCGCAACATCTCCTCTGAACGGTGAGCAGATGTATACCTTTGGCATATAGCGTCTGGGGCGTTTGTATCTGTTCTGCGATATCTCTCTGTCAATGATCGTCAGAGCTTCATACGCTGTTGGGTCGTAGTAGCCTTCGCTGTTATACTTGTTCACGCTCACGGATAAAGTCCTCCCATTCTGTCATATTTCCGAATCGAAGTCCGATCGCCGCCTCTGCAACGATAGGGACATCAAATTCCGGATAGGGCTGCTGTTCCATACACGCTTTCACAAACTCCACGGCTTCGTCTAACTTGTCTATGGGTAATTCAAAAACAAGCTCATCGTGTATTTGCAGCAGCGGTTTAAGCCACATTCTCTCCGGCAGTCCGGCAACGATACGGGCACAGGCGGCTTTGAGAATATCCGCTGCCGTTCCTTGTATAGGAGTATTGAGCGCACATCGTTCAGCAAAGGAGTGTCTGCCCCAATCGTCAGATAACATTCCGGGCAAATAACGACGGCGGCCGAGCCAAGTTTCTGCGTAACAGGTGATCTGCGCTCGTTTCTTTGTTTCTTCCTGCCATTTCGTCAGACCGGGGTATCCTGCTTTTAGATTTGCTATGATCGCACGGCAGCGGTCAAGTGGCGTATCTAAGCCTGCCTTGAATTTAAGAGTCTGCTGTAATCCCTTCGGAAATAATCCGTAGAACACACCGAAGTTACAGTTCTTCGCTATCGTTCTATGCTCCTTGTAGTCGGGAGCGTTCTTGTCTACTGCTACCTCAAACGGAACATTGAATATAACCGATGTAGTCTGTGCGTGTATATCGCCGCCAGAGCGATAGGTTTCAAGCATCTTCTCGTCTCGGCAGTAAAACGCGCCTACACGAAGCTCTATCTGAGAGAAGTCGAGCGACATCAGGATATTTCCACTTGTAGCACAGATAAAATTACGCACACCGATAGGGTCATTCGTTTTCCTGGGGCAATTTTGAAGATTTGGATTACGGGCTGCAAACCTGCCCGTCTCCGTTCCGAGCGGCATAAAGTCCGGGTGTATACGGTAGGTCTCATCGTTGATATGAGAAAAGTAGCCGTCAATGTATGTGCTTTTGAGCTTGCCCCATTTGCGGTATTCCTGAATAAGTTCAAATAGTCTCACATATTCGGGCTTGTGCTTCTCGCACCAATCCATGAGCATCTGCATAGCTGCATCATCTGCCGCTTCCTTGTTTTTCTCTGTAGTTTTTAGCACAGGAAGTCCAAGTGTCTCATACAGATACTTCTTGAAAGCTGCTGTCGATGCGTTTGCACCGATATTGACTCCGCCTGTTATGCTATCGATTTCAGATTTTATGATATCAATCTTCGATGTAGCTTCTGCGTTTTTTCGCTGCATAAGCACTCTGTCAACAGGTACACCGTTATACTTCATCATTCCGCAGTAAACGGCTGTCGGAGACTCAAGCTGCTCTACGATCACACGGTGCTGCGGTAAATAGCTGTTGAACCACGCATTAAATCTGTAGTACAGACGCAGCGTATAATCCGAGTCGGCACAAGCGTATCTGATAGTTTCATACTCCTGCGGATACATCTCATCGAAATGCCTGCCGTTAGTGACCTTCTCGAAAGACGGCTTATCGGCACCGTACAACTGTATTGCAAGGAGCTTCAGCCTGCTGTCGTGCAGTGTTCTAAACTCATACGGAGCTTTAAGTGTAAGCTGGGCAGCGGCAATAGTGTCATAGCAGGGCTGCTGAACGATTATTCCCTTAGCATACAGAAACATCGCTTCAAAAGCAAGGTTGTGAGCTATCTTTACACGGGATTTATTCTCAAAAACTGAGGTCTTAAGAAATGCCCACAGCTCGTCCTGCTGTTCTGCATTTGTACCGCTGTCATGTGTAAGCGGTACATAGATCGCATCACCCTCGTCAACAGAAAAGCTGATACCTACGATATGTGCTTTATGGGCATCGAGCGCCGCTTTATCCTCTCTGCGGTATAGTTCATTGGGAGATGTTTCAAAGTCAAACGCTATCGGTCTATCATTATCGACATACTCTTTGATCTGATCTAAATCTGTTAAACATCTGTATTCCATGTAATCACCTCTTGTCCGCTCCGGAGAGAGCTTGTCTCCCCGGAGCTTCGTTCTGTTAAATCAAATATCAATCATTCGGTGTTTGCTGTGTCTCGGAAAGCACTTCTCCTGTTTCGGGATCAATGTTGAGTCCTTGACATTCGCCGTCATACTGGTGATTACTTCACGCTCCTGCGGTTCGAGTTCTCTGACAAAGGTGAATACAGCCTGCGAATACGCTATGCCGCCGCTGTTGGTAGACTTCTTAAGCGTGACCTTTGTTACCACCTGGTTGAGTCTGCGGCACTTCGTGAGCTGCTGCTTGGTGTACTTCACAAAGTTACCGAGAGAGCCTGCCGGCAGCGACAAGATCACAGGGAACAGCTCCCCTTCACGGATAATGTAAAGGAATCGCTTATTCTTGCATGCCTTGCTCTTGCCCTCACCGCTGCCGTACTGGTTATACGGACACGTTGCACACGCACCGCCCGGCTCACCGCTGCCGGTTACTCCATCAAACGAGCTGCACTCCGGCGGTACACTCTCGCCCGTGTATTTCTGCGAATAGTACGCAAACGCAGGGTGGTTGTAGAGTATAACGCCCGTGACTTCTTTCGCCATTGCGTTTCCGTCCTCGTCCTCATCAGGCATCTGAAACATAGTTACGCCGCCTGTCGGAATAGTGATCTTATCGAAGGAAAAATCCATTCCCTGGCAATCGTCAGCAAGAGCTTCACGCAGAATATCAATGCCCTCTGTGCTTACGAATCCGCTTGTCACTTCAAGCTCTGTTTTCTTGATCTCTGACATATCATCACCTTAAACCTTTCTGATCCCAACCGTGATCTTCTCAAAAGTGTTAACCACTTCTTCGATCCATTCGGGGATCGTCTCGTTATTCAATTCACGCTGCTCCTTAACAAAGGACGAGAGCGAATTGGCGTTAACGCTTTCTTTTATCATATCTCCGAAGCCCTTTGCTCTGAGTGCAGCGAACATTGCGTCCTTGCCTCCCGCCTTCGGAGAAGCGTACAACTTGCTTGTAAGATAGAATGTACTGCCGTTATGAGAGAAATTAGGGCACTCTTCCTTCGCCATCTCATCGGATAACTGCTTATCGAGCTTTTCTATCTCGGCAGTCATTCTCTTGGTCTCGTCTTCCAACTCTTTCTTCTTATCCTTAGCCGCCTTAAGCTGCTCGGCAAGCATGAAGATCTTTGACTTTTCAGCCATTAAATCAGCCTCCTATTTTATACGGATTTTTACCGTTTCTGTAATCATCGACGAGCAGTCTCGCAAGATCGACCTTCTCACGCAGGGATTTCAGTATCTTTGCATCTACCGTATCTTTAGCAATGAGATAGATATACAGACAGTCGTTTTTCTGCGATACTCGGTGTATCCTTGCTTTTGCCTGCTCGAAATTGCTCATGCTGTAGTCAAGCGAATAAAAAATCATCGTTGACGCAGCAGTCAGCGTAATGCCCAAGCCCGCCGCCGCTATCTGCCCTACAAATACAAGACAGCTCTCGTCATTTTGAAACTTACGTATGTGCTCGTCACGGTCAGTTATGCCGCCGCGGATAACGGCATATTCGATTTGCTTTTTTTCAAGTAGTTTCTGTATATCGTCAAGCTCCGCTGTAAATCTTGCCATAACAACGACCTTACGATCTTCCTCTATTGCGGTATCAAGAATATCGGAAAGCGCGTCGAGCTTGGCTGTGCTGACCGCATTGACCTTGCCGTCATCGTCCGTTATGTGACCGCCCGTAAGTTGCGATAAACGCAGCATTTTTGTCAGTACATTGACTGCCGACACCTCTGACTCTGCAAGCTCTGCGTAGCTTTGACGCTCGACTTCCTTGTACAGCTTCATAGCCTTCGGCTCCAACTCTACCGTTCTGATTTCTTCGATCATATCCGGCAGGTCAAGGCACTCGGACTTTGTTACTCTGAAAGCCACCGAATGCAGCCTTTTGAGAAACTCGTCCATCATACTTTTTTTGAAAACAGGAGTATGATTACCGTAGCCTGTCATCTCGAAGTACCTGTTGCGGAAGATAACGAAACTCGTACCGAAGATGCGTTTATCGAGAAAACGGTACTGTGAAAACACATCGATCTCCTTGTTGGTAATAACCGTACCCGTAAGCAGCAGCTTGAATTTTGCTTTGTCGCCTAAGCGATGCATTGACTTTGACTGTGATGTTCTGCCTTCTTTGAGCTTGTGTCCCTCATCTGCTATGATTAAGTCCGGATTAAAAGACATTATGTCCTTCTCCAAACGCCATGCAGATTCATAGTTTACGATAATTATTTGTAGATCGCTTTTGAAACGAGCTTCCATTATCGCTTGCTTCTTCTTAGGCAGATTTCCTTTGAGCAGATGAACGGTGTACGGAAACTCCGCAAATCTTCGCAGCTCTTCTTCCCAGACAGACAGTATTGACAGCGGTGCAACGATCAGTATTTTCTTGACCTGTCTATGCTCATACAGCCATTGAGATATTGCAATAGCAGTAACAGTCTTTCCGCAGCCCATTTCCATAAGCAATGCGGCTCCGCAGTTGAGCGTCTCGCCCTCATAGTCGTGCTTGTCGATAGCCTTAGCAAAGATCGAAACGGCAAAGTCACGAGCCTTACGCTGATGTTCAAATAAATTCATTTTTCTCTCACTCCCTTCTGTAATGGAATATCTTTGTTACATTGTTTTTTGATTTTTGCATCTTTGTATCTTTGAGAGCCTGTAGGTGGAATATGCGAAAAAGGTCTGCGACCTACCGAAGCGGCCGCAGACCTTAAGTAAATGACGCAACAGGACGCAGTTCTTCGGTGTAGGCAGACTTAGCCCGTTGGGGTTAAAAACGGCTTTCCGTCTGCTTGATCGAGTTATTTCGCCCTATTGCAAATCAGGCTATTTTGTTGTTTGTCAAGATGTGGTGCGGGTTCTTGACTGTCTATATTATACTACATTCGGCTCGTTTTGTCTGCCACAGAAATAGGGCAATTTAGCTGTGCGTGCAACAGAAATAGTGCATTCAGATTACAATATTGTTACCTGTTAAGCATAGAGTTTATCTGTGCCATTATAGTATCTACTACTATCTGTCTGTCTCTTTCCGTTAGCTTTAGCAGATTATTATAAATGTCGTTTTCATAATCGAATCCAAATAGCAACCATAAAACAGTCACCGAAAGAGCATCTGCGATATTTTTCAACATGATTACTCCTATTTCAGTTTCTCCATTTTCGTAGCGTGATATGGTATTACGTGTTACATTCACCATATCAGCTAATTCCTGCTGCGTCATTCCTAATGACTCTCGCTTAATTCTGATTCTCGCTCCAATCTTTTCAAGTGTTAATGCTTCTCTACTATTGTTCATACTAATTCCTCACATTGAACTTCGTCCGTCCGAAGATGCATAAGCTGTTCTATTTTCGACTTATCCAACTCAGACAGATTTTTCATTGTTATTTTATTGTTCTGCCACTTGCTGTAAAAAATGATAAAAGCAGACAATTATATAATAACCCATGTACAATGAAAAATTTGTCATAAGCTGTTGTCGAAAAGGGTTTATTTTATGTTTTCTTTCTTTTTTTGCTTTAATATCAGTATACAATGATTCAACATAACAACAGAGCGTCCTACGGAGAGTTACTTTCCATAGGACGCTCTGTTGTTATAACGGCTCTCTCGTTCGCACAAATGCGTGTCACCGCTTAAAAACTTGATATTAGATTATGGTTACGGGTAAAGGAAATTTTTGCAATGTCGGTGATTTAACGATTGGGGTGCATTGTACTTCGATCTTTTTGGTTTGAGAATTGGAGTGTTAATCTGTACTCCTTATCAATTCCAGTTCAATATGCAGTTCATAAAGTATTTCTTCATCCGTCCAATCATCAGCCGAGGTATATCCGTGATCGCCTTTCATTATCGTAAAATACTGGTCATTGTAACCATTTAACGTCCCGAAAACGGCTTAAGCAACTTCTTGTGCGGCAAGCCTTTGTACCGATCGGCTCACCTTTGATTTTATATGCAGATTTATGTATAAAAATGATCCCCTTGTCGAAGTCTATAGATCATACTTTCTTTGTATCAGCGCATAAAAATCCCTCGCCGTGAAGCAAGGACTTGCATGATCAATTAATTCCGAATACCATCAGGGAATATCATAATTTCATCTGCATAAAATTTCCGTTATGTGTAAAACCCAAAGCAGTATAGAGCTTAACGCCGTCATTCGATGCAGTAAGCTGAACAACTCCGCACTTCGCCATTTTGGCAAAACGAATTGCCGCATTTACAAGCCGCTTGGCAACGCCCCGACGACGAAATTCCGGAACAGTGTAGACGCTTGAAAGCAGTCCTATCCGCCCTGTCTGACAAGAAAAATACGGAGGCTTTTCCACGATAGACATTCCGCAGACTCCGACGATCTCTCCCTCATGAATTGCGACCCATGCACGAAAGCTATGGTCACCAAAGTGGCGGTCATAGTAATCCCGCAGTGCAGGCGCGAGGTCATACTCTTCTTTTGCACCTTCCTCGCGAAGCTGCCGTATCCGCATATCAACGAGAACATCAATCATGTTTACGCCTTCCCGAATATTGCAAATGTTATCCTTTATGATGGTTCTGACATCAATATGATTCTTTGCTTCTTCAATATTTTTACGCATTCCTTCAATAAGAACATCTTCAAATTTGCCGAGGCAAGGTTCCTCTTCCAGATATTCCATATAGTCAAAATCAATGAGGAAAACTTCACCCGCTGCCGCACCCCGGCACATCAGGAGCAGCATCATGGTACAGCCCGCTGTTCCGATGACAATGCCGCCTGCAAGTATATGTTTTTCCATATCGCCGGTATCCTCGTCGTTTTCGTCAGCCTCTGCATACCTCTTACCGAAGGCTTTCCACTCATCATCGGAAAGACTGTGATCGAGCATGGGCGGTAGCTGGGCTGTTTCCGCCGCCCATTCGGGAGAATAATTGTTCCGCACATGATCCAGTGAATAAATACGATAAAGCCCTCCCGGGCCGCCGTTTCCCAGTTCTGTCAGATAGCGGACGTAATTCTCCGGAAGCACTATGTTCATATCGCGCTCAAAATCACGGACTTCTTTAAGTGTCGTCGGTGCATTGCAGCTCTGTGCTCGCTGATAGTGTGAACGTTCATCTATCAATTTTTTCATTTCTTCGATAAAATCCATAAATTCATCTTCCTTCATACGAAATTAGACAATGATCATGTTTTACTATACTTTGGTTGTTTGAATGGTATTAAGTTTTATTTTCACAATCATTCTGACATTTTTGTTTCTTCACGGCTTTATTCAACATATTGTGGTAAAATAAGTATATCACAGTATGCCCAATACATCAATATCTCTTTTCTTTAAAAGTTCCATACTGTGACACAGCGGCGAGCAGGAATTATCCTTACTCACCGCTGTTTTGGGTTCACAATATTCAGCCGACAAAGTTTTTTCTCTTTGCCGGATGATCCTGTCACACATACCAACAAATATCACAACATTACCGTTTCCCTGCTTGATGCACAATGTCCCCTCGTCCTTGTCAACTACCGTATATACCTCGTCATTCGGCGAAAGCTCGATCTCATAATGGAGGTACGGCACATTGACTGTCTCAAAATCCGATACATGACCGATGAATCTGTTCGCAGGATAAAAATTTGTGTCAAGCATAGTAGAGCAGTACGGCGTGCCGTTTACAATGAGCTGTCCTGCTTTTGCAAGTACGACCGTGCCGCCGTTGCTAAGTTTAACGATAAGCACATCAGGGCTTTCTTTTACCGTGTACACCTCGCCTGTAACGTCCTCTAAATATTTGTATGTTCCGTCAAAATCGCTTGCGGCGCCAATGTTTTCGTCAAGCGTAAAGCCGTCATCATATACGCTGAACTGCATATACATCAAGCCGTCCTTGTAGATC
>CACZYP010000089.1 GCA_902785425.1 uncultured Ruminococcus sp.
GTGCCTGTGTATTCAAATTCCGATGTCGATCATGCAGCCGAACAGATATGGTCCTGGTATGGAATGAAGGAAGCTCTTACAGACCCGGAAGCCAGGAACACTAAAACGCTTGCTCGCCGTATGGGGCTAACCATACAGTATCTGCCGGTTTATGAGCATGACGGTATCGACAGCATAACAAGAGACACTCACCACTACCACCTTCGTCGGCTGCAAGGTGGATAGCGTGTCCGCCGTCGGCCTTGAAGAATGCAGAGATCGAGGACAATCCGACAGAGTCTGCACTCGAAGGAACAGCAGCTCACAGTTTGTGTGAGTATAAGGTCATGAACGCTCTCGGTGAAAACGTAAAAGACCCTACGGAAGACCTTGATTACTACAACGCCGAGATGGAGGAATGCGCTGAGGGGTATATGCAGTTTGTGCTGGAGCAAATCGAAAGAGTGAAAGAAAGCTGCAGCGATCCCATCATACTTATCGAGCAGAAGCTCGACTTCACAAACTATGTTCCGCAGGGATTTGGCACGGGTGACTGTGTGATCGTAGCTGACGACAACCTTACCGTTATTGATTTCAAGTATGGCTTGGGCGTAGTCGTTGATGCAGAGAACAACCCCCAAATGATGTGTTACGCAATAGGAGCGCTTAATCTCTTCGGTGCGCTTTACGACATCAAGACCATAACGATGACGATCTATCAGCCGAGACGAGAGAACATCTCAACGGCAACGATTACGAAGGACGAGCTTCTGCGTTGGGCAGAGACAGTTCTAAAACCTGCCGCTGAGCTTGCATTAAAGGGCGAGTATTGCGCCGGAGATCACTGCAAGTTCTGCAAGATAAGTGCTGTCTGCCGCAAGAGAGCGGAATATAATCTCACGCTTGCACAATACGAATTCAAACCGCCGCCGACACTCACAGACACCGAAATATCATCCGTTCTCGATATAGGAGACAAACTTGTAAATTGGGTGAACGATGTTAAGGAATATGCTCTGAGTGAAGCACTCAAGGGCAGAGAGTGGGAAGGCTGGAAGGTCGTCGAGGGTAAGTCTAACCGCAAGTTTACCGATACGGATATTGTAGCCGATGTGGTTGTACACGCAGGCTTCGATCCATACGAGAAAAAGGTCGTCGGCATCACGGAGATGACCAAGCGGCTCGGCAGAGACAAGTTCAATGAGTTGCTTGACCCATATATAACAAAGCCGCCGGGAAAGCCGACACTTGTACACACCACCGACAAAAGACCGGCGATAACGACCGCCGCTAACGATTTTATGGAGGACTAAATCTATGACACAGAAGAACATAAACCCGACCAAAGTAATCACAGGACCGCAGACACGATGGAGCTACGCAAATGTATAAACGGCTTTGTGTACACAATGAAAGCAGGCAACGAAACAGATAGCACCGATTATCGTGACTGGATCTATTTTTCAACCGAAAAACACAATGTCTTTGAGATGCAGAGAGGTCATTTTCAGATGCTTGGCAATGATGCAAATCAGACAGTAATGTACAATGCTTCGTCGTACTCACAGCAGCTTACGGCGGAGCATTTATTCAAAAAGATACAATCGGAGTCGGGCAGATTCGGAAAGATAAAGCTCGACAACAGTGAGTTTATCAGCGGCAGTCATTTCTGCCTTGAATGCAAATCTTAGGAGGAAAAATAATGAAAGAGTTATGGACAACGAATCAGTTATCGTTTGCGGCAATCGGGGGTTTTATCGGTTGGTTTTTAGGCGGCTGTGACGGATTGCTTTACGCACTTTTAGCGTTCGTCGTTATCGACTACATCACGGGTGTTATGTGCGCAATTTTGAATCGTGAGCTTTCAAGCGAGGTAGGATTCAAGGGGCTTTTTCGTAAAGTGCTCATTTTTCTCCTTGTCGGGATAGCAAATATCGTAGATGCAGATGTCATCGGAACAGGCAGTGTGCTCAGAGCCGCTGTCTGTTTTTTCTATCTCTCAAACGAGGGATTATCCATTTTGGAGAATGCAGCGATCCTCGGACTGCCGATACCGGAGCAGCTTAAAAAGGTGCTTAAGCAGATCAAAAACAGAGATGGCAATGAAAAGCAGAATGAAGAAAAAAAGACTACGATGAGGAGGAAAAAGCAGTGACAGCAAAGACGATTATTGATACAGCGTTATCATATCTTTATACATACGACAACGGCACAAACGAAGTTGTTTTCAACGATCGATACTATGGCAAACACGTTGCGGGAGATTCGTACCCTTGGTGCTGTGCTTTTGTCTGGTGTATATTCAATGAGTGCGGTGCTTCCGACTTGTTCTATGACGGCAAGAAAACGGCGTATTGTCCGACTGTTCATGAGTGGGGAAAAAAGAATAATCTTATTGTTCCGACAAGCGAAGGTCAGTACGGCGATATCGTTCTTTTCGATTGGAACGGTGACGGCGTTGCTGATCATATCGGACTTATCATTTCTCGCAACGGCAACGGTACGTATGAAACAATTGAGGGCAACACCGCATCTTACAATTATACCAACGGCGGTTATGTTCTCAAAATGACGAGGTATTACAGCAGCATAATCGCCATTATCAGACCGCAGTATGACAGCGTTAATACAGATATGAAAACCAGCAAATTTGTAATCGATGTTTCGCAGCATCAGGGCACTATTAACTGGAACACTGTTAAGGACAAGATCGACGGCGCTATAATTCGCTGCGGTTACGGCGACGATCTTCCCGAGCAGGACGACACGCAGCCTCTCGGAGTGCGAAAGACTCGGAATTCCTTGCGGCGTTTATCTCTATTCGTACGCAATGACCGAAGCACAGGCAAAATCGGAACTTGCTCATGTTCTCCGGCTAATAAAAGAGCACAAATTTGAATTGCCCATATTTATCGACGTTGAAGAGGGTGGCTCTGAGCAATTCTGTGCAAGAGCCTGCCGTATTGTCTGCGAAGGGCTGAAAAAAGCAGGGTTTCTGCCGGGAGTATACTCGTCTTTGTCTTGGTGGAACAGCTGTCTGACCGAGATCAAGGAGTACACACGCTGGGTCGCACACTGGAATCCGACCTGCGGTTATACCGGAGAGTACCTTATCTGGCAGTACGGCACATCAAAGGTTGACGGTATCAACGGCGAGGTTGACTCGAACTATTACTACGGTGACTTTGGCAAAACTTCCGTTGAGAAGAGTATATCAGACAATTCGACCACACCGAAAACGACAACAAAAATGATTACTCCCGACATCACATATCAGGTATTTACCGATGCTTCCGGTTGGCTGCCTGTGGTTCGTAATCTTGAAGACTATGCAGGCATAGACGGTCAGTCTATCAAGGGAATCAGAGTGTATCTGAACAGCGATACCCTTGCAGTTCAGACACATCAGATGTCTAACGGCAACATCGATAAGCTCACGATTTTTGCGGGCAAGAATACAATTCGCTATCGTGTAAGAGTAATCGGAGCTTCCGACTATTACTCGTGGATGGAGAACAAGAAGGATACGGGCGGCAGTTCGGATACCTTTGCCGGAAAAGCAGGAAAAGCTATTGATCGAGTTCAGATAGTTGTAAAATGATTTTTTCAGGCACTCAGTCGTAATGATTGAGTGCCTATTTTTTTACAAAAAATGGGAGGTAGTATTATGACACGCAAAACAGACGATATGCGAAAGAAGGCGGTTGTGATACATGGGTAAGAATGACGCTATTATTTGCTACAAAACATCATTATCGATATTCATTTCCTGGTATCGACAGGGGCTGATATCAGGCTCGGAACTCAGGACATTAGACACAAATCTCTGCGAAAAATACTGCATATCTTCGTCCAGCATTTATCGCCCGAACCCCTTGCTATATACTGAATAAAGAGCAATATATAGTAGCAAGGTGGTGAGAAAAATATGGATAGAAGGGTACATGTAATCGAAAAAACAAGCCTTGAATTGCCAAAGAAGAAGCGTGTAGCAGCGTATGCAAGAGTTTCGTTAGGAAACGAACACATGCTGCATTCGCTTGCGGCACAGGTCAGCTATTACAGCAGTCTGATTCAGAACAATCCCGAATGGGAATTTGCCGGCATATTTGCTGACAACAATAAGACGGGAACACAGGAGTCCCGTCCCGAATTTCAGCGGCTGCTTACGGAATGCCGAAACGGAAATATTGATATGGTCATCGTAAAATCGGTATCCCGTATGGCTCGGAATACAGTTACGTTGCTAAACACAGTTCGTGAGCTGAAGGATCTTAAGATCGACATTTTCTTTGAAGAACAGAATATCCACACACTATCAGAGACCGGCGAAATGATGCTCAGCTTGTTTGCGGTATTTGCTCAGGAAGAAAGTAAAAACGTTTCCGATAATCTAAAATGGCGAAAGCGCAATGATATGAAAAGAGGCAAAACTATTCCGAAGAAAGTTTATGGCTATGATCTGATTGACGGCAGACTTGTAATAATACCCGAACACGCAGCTGTGGTCAGAGAGATATTCCGTTTGTATCTCGAAGGGAATGGATATACAAATATCGCAAGGACGCTAAATGAAAAGGGTGTTCCAACGCCGGGTGGTACAGTCCTTTGGAAGTGTCATGCTGTCAGAAGCATATTAACAAATGAAAAGATGATGGGCAATATACTTTATCAAAAAAATTATGTAGAAGATTATCTGACGAAAAAGATACGAAAAAACAGGGGAGAGCTTCCTATGTATTTGCATATCGGAACACATGAGGGTATTGTTTCGGAGGAAATCTTCAAGAAAGCACAGGCTGAACGTGAGCGCAGATCAAATGACGGAGGTTTGTATCACTATGAGGGTGTTGCTTTCAGAAAGAAGATACTGTGCCCTTGCGGTATGAACTTTATGCACACAATAAATGGAACAGGAAATCGTACATTTTATGTTTGGCGCTGCAACGGTCATGATAAACGAAACGGTGCTGTTTGTACATCTAAAGATATCCGTCAAGATGTTTTGATGCAGGCTGCGGCAGAGGTTCTCGGACTGGAAGAGTTTGACAGTGATGTTTTTAACGAATGTGTAAAAGAAATCTATGTACCCGAGAACTACAAGCTGCTCTTCAGACTGAAAGACGGTACCGAAATTCTGAAAACATGGGAGCCAAAAAAGCGTGGTCCCAAGCGTGAATATGACGGAAAGAGGTGGTAAAAATGCGTAATGCACAGGTTCAGGTTATTCCTGCTAAGAAACCGAAGGTATCATCAAAAAGCGTGCTGCAGACAAGCAAGCGAAGAGTGGCGGCTTACGCAAGAGTCAGCACCGACAGCGAAGAACAGCTTAACTCATATCATTCACAGGTTGAATACTACACAAATTATATCAACAGCCGCAGCGACTGGATTTTTGCGGGTCTGTTTACAGATGAGGGCAAGAGTGCAGTTATGACAAGAAAAAGAGACGGCTTTAACAGAATGATCGAAGAAACCTGTGCTGGGAAAATCGACCTTATTATCACCAAGAGCGTGAGCCGTTTTGCTCGAAATACCGTTGACAGCTTAACCAACATCAGAAAGCTAAAGGAACACGGAACGGAGGTCTATTTTGAAAAAGAGGGTATCTGGACTTTTGACCCAAGTGTTGAGATTCTTTTGACCGTTCTCAGCAGTCTAAGCCAGGAAGAATCACGCTCCATTTCCGAAAATGTAACATGGGGCAAGAGAAAGGCAATGCAGGACGGGCATTTTTCTCTGCCGTGGTCAGCTTTCCTCGGATACGAAAAGGGGGAGGACGGACTTCCGAAAATCGTTCCCGAAGAAGCAGAGATAGTGAGGTTGATTTTTTCACTATACATGAAAGGCGGCTCATATAATTCTATTGCAAAA
>CACZYP010000090.1 GCA_902785425.1 uncultured Ruminococcus sp.
GCAGACCGCACCCTTTCAGGAGAGGCTTTTGTTTTATTAAAAGTTGGCTGGCTCCCCTGAAAGGGGAGCTGGCGGCGCAGCCGTCTGAGGGGTTTTTCAGGCAAAGTTTCTTAAGTTGTTGACATTGACCGGAGACCCTCACCCTGCGAATTTTTCGTCCAATTTGCCTCAAAATCTGACTGCGCAATATGGGCACTCGATTTAATCAGTGCTTCCTTAATAACATCCTTTTTAAAAAATTCTTGTTTTTTGAGGGGGTTGATTGTATAATTAAAGAATACAAATGGGGTGAGAATGTGCCGTACAATGAGCTTATCAAGAATTTCAATACCATTCGTGATTATGTCCGTGATTTTTATGTTTACGGCTTTGACAGCCGTGAGGATTACAGCAAAAAAAGCGCCCGTACTTACGACGATGCAAAAAGGCGTGTGGAAAGCTATCTTTCGGAGTATATGCAGTATAACCGTGACAGCAGCGGCAAAAAGGTGTTCATATCCGTTGATACAAGAAGTACGGTGCATAATCCGCTGTTCAAGGCGTTCAAGGCGAAAAGCTTTACAGACGGCGATATCACGCTGTTTTTTATTATTTTCGATATCCTGCATGACTCATCTGTAAGCCTGCCTCTCGGTGAGATAGTTGATATCATAGACAGCGAGTATCTTTCACTGTTCGATCAGCCTAAAGTGTTTGATGTGTCTACCGTAAGAAAGAAGCTCAATGAATTTGTTTCGTTCGGAATGATAAAAACGGAGAAACGGGGGAAAACGCTTTACTATTCACGCAGGGAGAGCGCTCGTTTTGAAAACGGCGATGCGCTTCATTTCTTTTCGGAGGCGGCGCCGTGCGGAGTTATCGGGTCGTTCATGCTTGACCGTATCGATGCGCAAAAGGATATACTTTCTTTCAAGCACCACTACATCAATTCCGCACTCGACAGCGAGATACTCTGCTCGCTTCTTGATGCGATGCACGCAAAGCAGGAAACAGAGATCACAAAGGTAACGCACAAAGGAAAAACACATTCGATGGCGGTCGTGCCGCTCAGGATATTTATAAGCGTGTCAAACGGCAGGCAGTATCTTCTTGCATACATCAGATCGGCAAGAAGGATAATATCGTTCAGAATAGACTACATAATAGCCGTAAAGCCGTTTGCAGCAGCGGAAGATTTCGATATCCTGCGTGAAAAGCTTGCAGGAATGCAGAAGTATATGTGGGGCGTCAGCACGCAGGGCGCAAGCGCACGGACCGAGACAGTTGAGTTTACGGTCGTTTTCGGCGATGACGAGAAACATATATATCAGAGGCTTCTGCGAGAGAAGCGCTGCGGCAGAGTGGAGCTTCTTGACGAGCACAACGCTCGTTTTTCGGCTGAGGTATACGATACGAACGAGATGCTGACGTGGATACGCACCTTTATATGCCGTATCACGTCGATCAGCTTTTCAAACAAAGATATAGAGTCTCAGTTTATCTCGGACATAGAAGCCATGCATAGTATTTACCTTCGGCAAGGCGTCTGCCGGCAGGAAAATGAGGATCAGTGCGTTGAAAGATCGGATACGGAAAGCACAGATACCCCCGGGAACGCAGCTGCAATGCGCCAAAACAGGAGCACGGCGGCAGATTCTGTCCCGGAAAGCAAAGGGGCAGGCACACCGAGATTATCGGGTAAGCCTGCTGCTTGTGATACAAAGCTTTTCAGCGAGATATACGGCGCTTATTACAATGCAGTTTCCCGTATTCTCGGTGAGGCTGTCGATTCGCCCGTGAATATGGATACAATACGTTTTATTGCCGCTGAATACGCATTTTCGGAAAGCGTTGTGGCTATAGAAACGGCAATAAGATCGCAGTCGTGGCAGCTTATCCTGCCCGACGGTACAACGCCTGTTCGTCATAAGCCCGACATACCGCTGACCGATCTGCAGCTTCGCTGGCTGAAAGCCATATCTCTCGATAAGCGCATGCGCCTTTTTGACTGCCGCTTTGATCTGCCCGATGAGACAGAACCCCTCTTTACGGAAGACGACTTTTTCGTTTTTGACCGTTATAAAGACGGCGACGACTACGAGGACGAAGCATACATCGCCCGCTTTCATATGATCCTTTCCGCAATACACAGCCGCACGCCGCTTGACGTTACGATAACGAACAAAAAGGGCAATATATTTACATACACCGTAATGCCCGAAAAGCTTGAATACTCCGAAAAGGACGATAAGTTCCGCCTGCTGACGAGCGGAAGCCGGACTGCGGCTGTAATAAATCTCGGCAGGATCACCGAATGCACGCTGCACGAGGGCGAGTTCACTGCCGTAAACGAAAAGAAGCGCTTAGGCAGGAACAGGACCGTCACGCTTGAGCTTGTTGATAAAAGGAACGCACTTGAAAGAGTTATGCTGCATTTTTCGCATTTTGAAAAGACAGCCGAAAAGCTTGACGGCAGCCGTTACCGTCTGACTATAAGCTACGAACAGAATGACGAAACGGAGATACTCATACGTGTGCTGTCTTTCGGACCGCTCGTACAGGTGACCGCCCCCGACAGGTTCATCGGAATGATAAGAAAGAGACTGAGCAGGCAGGAAAAATCTTTCGGAGAATTATAAGAAAAAACTGTGAGGTCAGCGTTTTGCCGATCTCACAGTTATGTTTTATGCGGAGATTATTTTTTTGTTGTGCCTCTTCTGAACACTACGGTCGGATCGGCGACTCTTACAAGCGTGTCGTTTTTGTAGGTGTAGGAATCGTTCTGACCGATAGCCGTTACCGTAACGGTGCTGCCGTCAACTGTCCATGTGCCTGTTACGGGAATGGGGTAGAGCGTTGAGTTGAGATTTACTGTGCCGTTACTGTTGACTGTAACGTTTGTGTAGTTCGTGCCGTCATCGTAAGTCCACTTGCCGAGTATCTTTTCCGAGATATCTTCCTCTGTCTTGGCTTCTGTCGTACCTCTTGTGTAAACAACGGAAGGATCGCTCTTACTAACGAGCGTGTCGTTTGTGTAGGTGTAAACATTGTCTTCGCCGTAAACAGTAACGATAACATCGCTGCCTTCTGTTCTCCATGCTGCGAACAGCGTACTCTGCAAATTGCTTGCACGTCCTTATTGAGAGTAACGTTAGTGAAAACGCCGTCCGAGGGGCTGTATGTCCAGTCGCCCGGTATCAATTTTGAGATATCTGCTTCTGTCGTACCTCTTGTGTAAACAACGGAAGGATCGCTCTTGCTAACGAGCGTGTCGTTCGTGTAGGTGTAAACATTGTCTTCGCCGTAAACAGTAACGATAACATCGCTGCCTTCTGTTCTCCATGCTGCGAACAGCGTACTCTGCAAATTGCTTGCACCGTCCTTATTGAGAGTAACGTTAGTGAAGACGCCGTCCGAGGGGCTGTATGTCCAGTCGCCTATAACATTTGCACTTATATCGGTGCTGTCGCCTATGGGAAGACCTACGCTCTTGCGCAGGATAAGAAGCGCATCGGTCGAGGTAACGCTGCCGTCGTGATCCATATCGCCGAATGCGTTGTATTCAGAAGTTTCCTCCGTAAGACCTACGCTTATTCTCAAAGCGATAAGCGCATCGGTCGAGGTAACGCTGCCGTCGTTGTCAAGGTCGCCCATGATCCTGCCGTCGTTAGTGCTTGCAAAAGCGTCAATGCTGTGAGCGGACGCCGAAATTGGGAAAGCGCCGAGAATTAGTGCGCAGAGAACTGCTGCTGTGAACTTTCTTTTCATGATCATTCCTCCGATTGTCAAAACTTACACACATATTATAACACTGTTTACTAAATTATGCAATTTGGAATAATACAAATAACAATATTGTAACTTAATCACTTCCGAGAGCGTTATAATGTATTTACAAGCATGAAGCATAATGGTATAATACATTTAAGGAGCCACTGAATGAATCACGTCCTGCGGACTGAGCGCCCATCTTGCTTGCATATTTTCGTCATCTTGTACTCAACTCCCTTGAAATACGTCAGTATGGTCTCGGCTGCCGCCGGCAGACTGCACCCTGCGGTCGTTTCGTGCAACCTGACTGAAAATCTGACGGCGCAATATGGACACTCGATTAAATCAGTGCCTCCTTAAAAAACGCACTAAATGACTGCTAAAAGTCATTGCAGCGAAGCTTTGTGCTGTATCAATTCGGTCTGAAAAAGGAGAAAACAATAATGAACGATCATTCTTTACTCAAAATATCCGGGCTTGTATGCGCTGCGGCGCTGATGCTTTCATCGGTGCCGCTTTCCGCATCGGCAGGCGGTGCTCGGGAAGAAGCGCCTTTCTATACGAGCGGAGATAATATCGATACGAACGATATCCCCGGAAACAGGCACGGCGTCAGACACTATATCGACGTTGAGAACATGCTGCAAATGCCCGATCTGCCCACAGGCTGCGAGAGCGTTTCGCTTACTATCGTACTCGATCATGTCGGATATCCTGCCGATAAGTTCGATATCGTGAGGAACTATCTTCCGAAGCAGGAATTTTACTACATAGACGATCAGCTTTACGGCGCCGATTTCGTAACTACTTTTGCAGGCGACCCCGAAGACGAGAACTCCTACGGCTGCTATGCGCCCTGCATGGTGACAACGGCGAACAATTATCTTTCTGCGAATAAATACAAGGGCAAGGCTTACGATCTCAGCGGCTCCGATTTTGAGAAGCTTCTTTCGGACTATATCGAGCATGATATCCCCCTGATGATATGGATAACGAACTACGGTCTTGAGCCGTCGAGCCTTTCGACTGTATGGAAAACTCCCGAGGGAAAAACTGTTCAGTGGCGCCGCCCCGAGCACTGCGTTGTGCTCATCGGCTACGACCGTGAGAAAAACGTTGTCTATACAGCCGATCCGATCTACGGCCTTACAGCATACGATCACGACACGCTTGTGCAGCGTTTTTGCGAGATGGGTATGCAGGCTGTGCTTGTAAACTCAAAGCCCGATCTCGGCACGGAGCTTCCGGGCGATGCCGATATGGACGGCTTCATCACATCAAACGACGCTCTGAAGATACTGCGAAGCAGTGTAGAGCTTGAAGAGTTTGACAGCTACCGCCTTGACATAAGCGACACAGACAATGACGGCGTTATCACATCGGGCGATGCGCTGATCGTTCTGAGAGAGTCGATCATGTAACTGTACCGAGTTTCGTGATCTGCCTTTTTGATGAGCGAACGCCCCTTGCGATATGAGACACCTCAATTCCTCGCCGCAGCTTTTGCACAGAAATTATGCGCCGTTTATCGGTTTTATGTTGCAAATCCCCAAATGTTTATGGTATAATCATTAAGGAACCACTGAATAAATCACGCCCTACGGGCTGAGCACCCATCTTGCTTGCATCTTTTTGTCATATTGCACTCAACTCCCTTGAAATACGTCAGT
>CACZYP010000091.1 GCA_902785425.1 uncultured Ruminococcus sp.
ACCGATACAGCGCAAACTGCTGCGATAACTCCTGCGACTACCTTTGTCTTGATCGTTCCTGCCTTTTTCATTTTGATTATCTCCTTTTATCTGTTGATTTTGTTTTTCTCTTGAGTACATCTATATCATAGCAGAAAAATCAGCTTTTGCATATATGCAGATCACGCCTTAACTGTAGCTTAATTTACAAATTGTATACGCAGTGTAGCCTAATTTACATATTACAATAAAATTGTAAATTACATAAAAAAACGGCAAGCCTTTCGACTTGTCGTTTTCATATAAAAATATTGCGGCAGCGAAGCTAAAGGCGGCGATGGAGTGTGGGTGAGTAGTTGTAGTAGCTAATATTAGCTTGCATTTTCAGCAACAAGTTCTGTAATTGCCTTGCCTACAATCTTGTTCGGTTCACTGCTCGGACTGATCCACTCGTCAACAGCGCTCTCGGGTAATATCAGTGGCATACGGTTATGTATCTCCCGTAGTTCCTCCGTCGGTTCCCTCGTCAGCACGGCAAAAACCGGATACTTCAAATCCCGCGTCTCTTCAATCCTATACAGCCCTGCAAGGTATGTGACGTCACTGCCGCAGGGCTGTATCGCGTATTTATCGCCGGTCTTTACTTTCCCTCTTGCATCGGTGTAATGCTTCCACTCAAAATAATACGACGCTGGGATAACGCAGCGGCGCTGTTTCCAGGAGTCGCTCCACAGCGGTTTTACTCTTGCCGTTTCAACACGGCAGTTCACAAGCGGCCGATGCAGGTTTTCTTCGCAGAAGCCCCAAAGCATAGGGAATACAGCTCGTTTACCACGCTTGTTCGGAGCTATCACAGCCGCCATGTCTGTGGGGCGTATCTCGCCCGTCATATTTACAGGCTTCGCAAGAACTCTCATCATCTGCTCGGCTATTCTGTTTTTCTGCGCTGCTTCGATATACGGCCGAAGCTCGGGGGATAGGGCTGCGTAAAAGCGTGTACACATAGTTTTTTTCCTTAATCCATAAAGCGGTATTTTCTTCAAGCGGTATTTTCTTCAAAATCCCGCAGCGCCCATAAATCCACGCATTTCATCAGCACTCAGCTCCAACCCACGTCCCAAATTCTCAACAAGCTGCTGAGAATAAGTGTGGCTGCCGTTTCGTATATTAACGATCTTTATCGGAGAAATTCTGCATTTGTGGGCGAGCGCCAGATCGTCCATGCGTTTCTCACTCATATAGAATCTGAGTAACTCGGGAAATGTTGTGTTCATATATCTGTTCCTTTCGATTTGTTAATCATCACCGTACACACGCTGATACTTTTGTATATCTTCTTCGCTTGCGATATCTTCGTAAGGGTCTAATAGTCCGATGACCTTTCCAATGAAATAAACGCTGTCATCGTCATCAAACGCCATTGTAGGATATGATTTATTAAGCGAATGAAGTCCGTCTTCCTGGTACTCTTTGATATACGTTTCATTATGAGTAATAAAAGCACCGATCTCGCCCGGCTGAATCGAGCCGCAATCGGGGAAACGCTGTACAAGTACCATATCACCCGACAGAAAATTCGGCTCCATACTGTCTCCGTTGACGTAGAAAACACAGTCTGCGTGCTTGATTAAGGAATTAGAGTAAACGTAGATCGGGTCACCCTTATCGTCAAATTCGGTAGGATCTCCGATTCCGGCGGCAAGTGTGCGTTCAAACAGAATCAGTTTCTTTATATCCGGACACTCGTCAACCGCTTCTGCTGTCTTTAGAGCCGTTAGCGTTTTATTTAAGACATACTGATGGCTTTTAGTGAGATCTCTGTAATCTGCGATCAGCATTTGTTCGCCTGCGGTGTATCGCAGCAGAGGATCGTCAATGTCATAAAGCTCGTACAATGTGATTCCTAACGCGTCACATATACGGGGGAGAAGGTTTATATCGGGGCGTGTGTATCCTTTCTCCCAATTGCATACGGCATTACCGCTTACGCCTATGCGCGCGCCAAGCTCCTTTTGCTCTATTCCGAGTTCTTCACGATATTTGCGTATGGTTTTGCAAACAATGGAAGTCTTTTTATCTACCGGTTTCTGCGTTTTTATGTCTATGATCTTTCTTTCGTCTTTATCGTCCGGCTCTATCTTTTTTCTTGGCATTTTTCATCTTCCTTTCATAAGTGTTGTTTTTACGGTCGGAAAACACCTCATAACAATATTGTAATACATAAAATCAAAATTGTCAACACAAAAAGTATTTACAGTCAAGAAAAAATGTGATACAATATTGTTACATGAGAATGAATGTTCGATAATTGGAGGCGCTAACGATGGCTGGAAAACCTATTACAGTAAGTCCGTACTCTATCGATCCGTATGCGACCCTGCTTATGACCGATGAAGAAATTGACGATCTTTATTGCAACCGAGCAGATGAGCTTTTTCGACCGTATACGGTGATAGATGTAATCACCAAGGTCTATAAGCGTTCATTTATAGATGACCTAAAGGAGTCTATAAAAAGCGATCAATCTATATTGTTTACTCTTTTTGACCTTACCGATGCTTGGAAAATCACCGCATATTGGATCAACGAATTTAGAATCAAGCAGCCCGAATCAGTGTTTTCACTGCGAGGTAATTTATGCCCTGTTGATATCTCGGTAGAGGTTAGGATCAAAATTCAAGGAAAAGGCGTATATCAAAAATCTTCGGTTGAGTATCGTTCTGTACAGAAGGAGCTGCGATTGAGATACGTTTTTGATTTCACACCCTGCCATTTAGCCTGTAATTATGCAGGTGTGATCCTAAATAAGAAAATGAGTATTCTGGAAATGAATCCCGATGCCATTCGTATGAATAAATATCTCCTTCCGGTGCTGCGTGATTCAAGAGATTATGAGTATCTCGCACGGGAGATCATAAAAGAGGATATGCCGGAGTTCTTCAATTCCTCGAAGCCGTACAGCGGTATGGATTGGTTGGAGCATATGCACCTTAAAGTGTTTACGGGCAAATTTGAAGATAGAGGTATCATGGGAGAATACTTCTTCGGACGAGGAACAGCCGAGGTGTACGATCTCGAAAGAGATAAGTATGTTCGAAACAAACGGAATGGTGAGTACTACGGCAGCGCATGAAGGTACACACCATAGATTAGCTTGGTATTACTTTATGCTGCAGCGATGCCACGGAAAACAGATCAGTTCATATCTTTGTAAAAGATTTGGTGAACGCAGGAAGATGGAAAACGGAAAGTGGTCGCCTAACGACATAATGGAGCTTCACGCAAATAAGCTGCCGGGATATATTCTTATTCAAACTATTCCGGGCAAGAAAAAGGCAAAGGAGTTATTGGCTTCATATGGTTCGATGAGACCACTTAATAAGATGAAACGCCTTGTCGATGATATGGCTGACTATTACGGGGTCACAAAGACTATGGCTGCTCATCGTCTTTACGATTTTGGGTATCACGATGTTAACGGTATGACGCAGTACATTGACGGCCGAAAAGTTCCATCAATTGAATTGTATAAGATAGCCGTCGGTGTCCCCGACGGCTTGTTCATTAGGCCGAATGTGATAAATATGTTTGAAAAAGCTTGAAATCGTCCGAAATTCGAGCAATATATGTACTTGAAAAACGGATCGGGTAAAACTGATCCGAGAGAAAGGAGCAAAAATATGGTTATCACATTTGACCTGCGGGACTGCCGACCTGCGCTTACGAGATCGACTTCTTCACGGTGACCAAAGAGGGAACGCTTGAGTTCCCCGACAGAAGCGACACGGAGATCGTGGAACGGGTGCTTGACGGACTTGCAGAGGGCGGTTTTGAGATCGTGAGCAGCGTTTACGAAAACGGCGAATCGGAAACGACCGATGATTGCGAAGAAACGCCGACAGCGGCCGACACAGCGGAGAAGAACGATACCGAGGAAGTATACGAAGAAGCCGAAATAACGGAGGACACGGCGGCACAGCCCGACACAGAGGAACCCGCCGAGAGCATTGACAGGTTCAGCATTTCAATGCGGCGAGACTTCTTCGATGAAGCCGACTTCGCAAAGCTCGACCGCCTTATAGACAGCAAGAGCGAACTTTTCAAAATGGCATTCAAGACCGACGACCTTTCCTACGAAAAGACCGATGACAAGGTGACATTTGCATGGTTTCCGTGGGAGGGAAGCGCCGATGAGGGCTTTGCATACAGCCTTTTCATAGACAAGCTTACGGCGCACGTCAAAGAGCAGAAGCGAGTAAACGTTTCAAAAACGCAGACAGACAATCCCAAGTTCGCCATGCGTGTATTTCTCATAAGGATCGGCATGGTA
>CACZYP010000092.1 GCA_902785425.1 uncultured Ruminococcus sp.
GCTGTCGAATCCTTTCCACCTGAAAATGAGACTACCCTTAATTCCTTTTTAGTCATCCGGCGGGTTCACCTCTTTTATCACCTCGTCATACGGAATATCGACACCGCCGCGTGTAACATACACATTCTCGGCGCTGCCGCCCTTAAACTGAATGTACCTTTTTACCGCAACGTCTACAAACTTTTCCTCGATCTCAACACCGAAACAAGCCCTGTCCATCTGCTCACAAGCGATGAGCGTTGAAGCCGAACCGAGAAAACCGTCAAGCACGATACCGTTTGTCATCGTAGACTGCTTGATGAGATACGCTATCAGTGGTACCGGCTTACTCGACGGGTGTCCGAAACCGTCGTCCTTGCTGTTCTTTATTCCGTCGAACTCAAACACAGCCGTCTGCTTCTGATCGCCGTACCAGACGTGCTTGCCGTCCTTCCTCCACCCGAAGATTATCGGCTCCATATTGAATTTCCAATCGGTACGCGAAAGCGGAGCTCTCGGCTTTTTCCAAATAAGCCCCGCACCGACCTTGAAACCCGCATCTTCAAAAGCATCGTAGAAGACACGAGATTTTGCCGTAGCGTAGAACTCATAGAAAGATGCGTCCTTCGCCATATAGTCGTGAAAATTTGTGAACACCTTCATCAGAAACTCGTAGCCCTCTTTGTCGCTGAGGTCATCGTTCTTGATCTTGCCGGACGCACTCTTAAGGTCAACAAAGTATGGTGCGTCGGTACAAACAAGATTTACCTTCGTATCACCGAGCAACCGCTTGTATGTATCGGCACTCGTCGAGTCGCCGCAGATAACTGTGTGTCTGCCGAGGTGCCAGATATCGCCCGTTTTTGAGAAGCACGGATTCTGTAACTCCTCCTCAACATCGAAGTCATCTTCCTTTACATCTTCGATGTCGGGAGAAAACAGCTCGTCAAGTTCATCGGTATCGAACCCTGTCATTGACAGGTCAAAGCCCAGATCCTGCAATGATTCCATCTCAACTTTCAAAAGCTCATCGTCCCACCCTGCGCGTCAGATGTTCGGCAAAAACACACGGCACCTCCGTTATACCTTCGGCTTTTGCGGCGGCAAGTCTGCCGTGTCCGGCTATGACGTTCAGATCTTTGTCAACGATTATCGGATTGACAAACCCGAATTCTCTCAAAGATGAACGCAGTTTTGTTATCTGCTCTGGCGAGTGTGTCCGAGCGTTATTTACATACGGTATCAGCTTGTTGATATCAACGAGCTGCATTTCTGTGGTTGTGGTCATCTTCTGCCCCTCCTCCCGATTTTTCTTTTCATCGAGCTGCGTGTGTCTCTGCGGTTGTCACGCAGCTTCTTTTTATTCTCTTTACGTTTAGGCTTCTCATGGTTGTTATCCTCGGAAGCTGATGTGTACATATATGTCTCCTTTATCCGTTTCTGCGCCTGAGCAGCGCTTCCATCATGTCGTCCTTGGGATTGCCGAATTTTACTTCTACGGAGCAGTTCTCCTTTACCACCTGGGAAATGTCCGCCCATACCACGTTAGCCTGTTTCATGTATGCGTGGCTCATAGACACAAAAGGACTCTGTATCGGTGCTTGGGAAGTCGGATGTTTTCCGATGAAGCCGAGCTTACTGATTGCTTCCTCACACTGTACCCATCTTGCAACGCAGCCGCAGGCGGCGGCATATCCACCCCGACCATATTACCGGGATCCATCATCGTGAGCGGTCTGTGTCCGGGATTGCCGGCAGCGAGTTTCTCGGCTAACGCTTTCGGCTTGCGACCCGCACCCGGACGAGCGCCGCCTCTGTTTGTACCGTCTTTTGCCACACTATCATCTTCTTTCTGTTTGATTTCCGTTTGAAAAAACGTTTGATTACTAAAAATGTGGAGCCCCTAAAAGCGTAATTCTTTAGGGGACCCCACCAGATTATTCGTTATTCAGTTATTCTATCGCACTATATTCTTAACAAGAAATATTCAAGGGTTATACCCCGTTAGAATCTGCGATTTTTGTGTGTAAGACCTCCCGCCCGTTCCCGAAGGCTTTTGTCACAGAGATTGATACCGCCCCTTGGTTTTGTGTTGTTTTCACATTTCCGATTTGACGTAGTTGTTGATAATAACGGCTCTATCACTCAAAATCATTACCTACACGGTTTGTGTTCCGTTTCAACAACAAAACTACTCTTTATTCTCAACGTTACCTTTACGGTGTCTGTGCCAACGATCACCACGCTGTGCATGAAGCCGAGCATGGCAAGACCGACACAAAGAAATGAGATTATCTGCATCGTGCGTTCCGCCTTCGGACAACGGCTTTATGTGATGCACCTCTTCAACGGGAACATAGATCCCGTTTTCAAAGCACTGTTCGCAGAACGGGTGCGACTGTGCGTACTGTTTTCTGATACGCTGCCACTTCGTTCCGTAGCGTCGTTTTGTTTCGGGCTGTCGGTAGTAGCGTTCGTATCGCTTATTTTCTGTTCGTTGGTGCTCCTCGCAATACCGGTTTTCAGTAAGCCGAGGGCAGCCGGGGTAAGCGCACGGTTTCTTTGGTCGTCTGGGCATTAGGCTCACTCCTCATCCGGCAAAGATTCCAACACTTCATCGGGTATTGCGATGGTATCGTAATGCCTTTTAAGTCCGATAGCCTGATACTTCGGTGCGACGCCGGCTCTGTCCCAGAGTCAGCGTGTAAAGCTGCGTCTTCGTATCGACTTCCGTTGCTTCCAGTATCTCGCTCGGCAGCTCCTCGCCCTGCTCCGTAATATCACGCTTAAGCATATCGCCGATAACATCTCCCGTTATCCATCTGCGTATATCCTGTGCATTCTCCGATTTGCTCGACGCAATAAGGCTGTATAGACCGCAGCCGTTTATTGCTGTCATCGTCTTGCCGCCGACTCTTGTAAGACACTTATCCTCGTAATTGACGTGCTTAGAGAGAGCATCACTCGGGTTCTTGTAACCGAGCATTGTCGCAGCGTCCTTGCCGATAAGTTCTGATTTCCATGCTAAAATCCTCCTGTCATTTCTTTCTTGACCTCTGCCAATATCACATCGGCAGGAATAAACATTGCTTCCGATGTATACCCGTTATTCCGCTGATAATGCTTGCTTTTGCTCTCTTGATAAATGTCGTCTCGCCATATTGAGCTTTCGGGCGTGTGTTCGCTTTTCTTCCTCGGTCATACCAGCTCGGATAACTTTCGGATAATCGGTGATGCCGAGCTCTTCGCATATTTTGAGCCGGTGATGACCATCAAGCGTATTACCCTGCTCATCAAACTCTATCGGTACCATTACGCCGCGAGCTTGGATGTCGGCTTTAAGCTCTGCGTATTCGTCCGCTGTCAAATCTGGCAATACTTGATAATTGTACATACTTCTTTGCACTCCTTCCGTTTTCGGGCATAAAAAAAGCCCTCACAGAAGGGTTCTTCTGCAAAGGCTATAAAACTAATATTTTGAATAACTATAAAAATAAATTCTTGATTTATTAAACTTCCACACATACATTATACCACACTTTAGCAGTATAAAAAAGTCTAAATTGCTATATTTTACTCTACTTTACTCTACTCTTTTCGGTCGTAGGGTAAGTTCTTTAAAGCTCTGGAATGCAATTTGTATACATTCTGAATACTATAGCCCGTATCAGCAGCAATCTGCTCCCAAGTCTTAAAACATAAATATCGTAATTCTAAAAGTATCTGCTCATCCGGATTTGTAACAACGCTGATCAAGTATGTTATCCCTCTCTTGATATCGATAAGTTTATCAATATCATCATTGATCTCATTTTCCAGATCAATCATTTTTATAATCGTTTCTTCCATGCGATGGGGATTTCTTGTTGCACTCCCTGGCATATCAGAAAGGGTCTGTGTTGCCTTCTCAGCAAGCTCTCTTAATCGAGCTATTTGCTCCAGTTTGCAGTTGATACGCTGATCAAGACTAAACGCCTGCGATAAATATTCCTTTGTTGTCATTCCTCGTCCTCCATTTCTTCCAGCTTATCAAGCAGGACGGTCGGCTCAACGCCTGTCAGTACTCCGAACCAGCTTGAGCGGAAAAATCTCTTAACTTCTTTCACCGTATAAAGCGACTTATCGTCATGCGAATTCAACTTGAGCATGTGCTTCGCTGTACGATAGTCTCTCACAGCCCGTGCTACAATGGCGTATGCAAGTCGCTCGTAGCATTCATACTCCGGGCTGTCGAAGGTAATACCCTTCTTGATGTGTACCTTGTTAATCATGCCACACCTCCGTCAGTTCGATTATCTGCTTGACCTCGTCAACGCTTGTCACCTTGAAAGCCATGCCCTTTGCTGCCTTGATCTTTCTGATCGTAGCCTCCTGCAGCCTGGTGAGCTTTCCCTTTTCGGTCTTGACCTCAAATGCGATAAATAATCCGTGATAGCAACAGATAATATCTGGTATTCCTGCTGTGCCGTACATACCGCCATGCTCTTTCCATGCGAAGCATTCAGGCACAGTTTTCAGATATTTAAGTATTGCTTGTACAATGTCTTTTTCCAACATGTCTATTCTCCATTCTAACTTCTAACCTTTTAACCTCTCTATGTAGAGAGACTTGTATATACGTGCGCACACGCGCACGCCCACGCACGTATAAAAAACTTCCCGTGTATCTCTCTACATATAGGAGGTTAGGGAGGTTAGAAGTTAGTTAATTAAGTGGCTCGATTTCTGTGGGATAAAAGCCCGATACATCGCAGTTTTTCTGCAATAAATCGAAATCGATAACCCAACACTTGTGATTATTGCTTCCAAAAAATTTCTGTATATTGTGTTTTATATAATACTCCGAATGCTGAAGCTGTTTCTTAAACTGTGCATACGTCAGCACCTCTCCGACAATCGCATAGTCCTTGCGGTACTTCGTATAGAGATCGTAGACAGGAGTCAGCCAGAGATACAGCTTTCCGTCCTCGATCTTGTAGTAAACTGTGGGATCGAGCTTCATTCTCGCCATGATCTCAAACGTCTGCTCTACAATGCTCAGATTATTCGTGCCGCCGTCAAGGAGATAGTCCTTTGCAGCAAATTCAAGGTATCTCACGCAAACGTCTATCTTGTACGGGAACACCTCGTTCCATTGGCAGTTATATAACGAACAGAGCTTTTCAAGGAGCTTCAGTCCGGTATAACAGCAGGCAAGATTGCTCACTACACGGCTCGGCAGTTCAGAATTAAATAGCTTTCTTCCCTCTGCATACCAAGCGGCAGCGGTATCACCGTCAATGGTCAAAGCGACATTGAGCAAGGTTCTACCGAGATCGGAGATACTCTCAGCATTGACCATTATCCTGTTAAATGCCATTCGGTGGCGTTCTCGTATTGCGGCCTCGTCAGCCGACTCTTCTCCGGCAACAATAAGCGGTGCTGCAAGGTCGTATGTTATCACGGACAGATCTGCTCTACCTCTAACGCCTTCATGCCCGTCATAAGCGTCACGAAAATGGTTGTACAAAATACCTATCTTCATGCGATCCATTTTTGACGGCTTGAATTCATCGAGCGGCAGCGGTATCATGTTTGACGAGGACGATTCCTTCATCAGAGTAAATGCCGTCACCTGCGTTGCAGCCGTTACTCTCGTTTCACTGAACAGCGGCAGTAATACACGCTCCAATGTCGTAGACTTGCCGCTGCCGGCTTCACCGATCAGAAACAGATGCGGAAACTTTATGCCCTCGCCGCCCACGCTATGATAGATATCGCTTTCGCAGGCTCATTATAAGACATCAAAAGTGCTCCGAGCTCTGTCAGCCTGTCCTTAGTCAGCGGATCACAGCTTAGAATACTGCTTTCTATGCTTTTGTACTTGTCAAGCTGAACGATATTCTCAACGGAATGACCGCCCTTCTCGATAGCGCCGTCCTTCGATACGAATACGAGTCTGCCTTCATGCTTGTAGATTCCCATAGCTTTGACGCCTCGTTTCTTCTCCCATTTCAGTTCGGAAACGAATGCCTTTAGAAGTTCAAGATCTCCGTCACCGCCGAGATAGGTCAAGGCTATAGTGTTTTTGTTGAGCAGATTCTTAAACTTCTGCTGATTTGCAAAATCGGTCGTCATAAATGTCAAGCGGAATGTTTCACCCCTTGTTGTAACAAGGTCTGCGGTAAGCTGCGTTTCTTCCTCGGATTCTATCATCTCAATAGGCTCGAATATAAAGTTCGTAAGCGGGTATGTATTCTCACCCTTTGACCGCCAGTATCTGCCCATGTACTCGTATATCGGCTTTTCTGTATTCGGTGAATACACGCTGTCAGTTAATTCGATAGCTTTGTTGAGCGTTTCTTCTCCGTAGGTCGCACCGTCCGCATGATGACGCTCGTCCCACTTTGGGCGATAAAGTGCAGAGCTTCTGAATATTCTATCCATCTGCTCTCTGTCCTTTCCAGACCAAAATGCGAGCTTTCTGCAAAAAGACATATCCGCTTCCGATTGGCTTTGATAGTATTCCTGCCATCTGCCCTCAAGGAGTGCGGTGAAGAGTTCGCTGTCCTCGGAGCTTTTCGCTTTATCAAGAAGCTCAGCGTCTGTCAGTTCAACAGGCTCTCCCGACTTCTTCTTTGAAGATTTCGTTTTTCTC
>CACZYP010000093.1 GCA_902785425.1 uncultured Ruminococcus sp.
ACCTTGAAATACGTCAGTATTCCGGCGGCTTTTTCGTCCAATTTGCCTCAAAATCTGACTGCGCAATATGGGCACTCGATTTAATCAGTGCTTCCTTAACTTAAGCTTTAGCGTCGCCTTGGAGCGGCGAGGCAACCTTGATACGAACTGTAGCTTAGGGGCGCTTTCTGCCAAAGCGCCCCTCTTCATAAAACAGTCCACCGGACTGTTTTATGAATTCACTCTTGCAAAGGGCTGGAGCATGCCTCCGGCGGCCAGCCTTTTTGAAAAAAGGCTGGGCGAAAAACTTTGTGCAGAGTTCTATTGTACCTTAAGTTAATGACATTGCGGGAACACCGGCAGCCTCGGTTTGTCAAAAAGTAAAAAAGACCATATCCGAAAGCTTTCGCCAAGTCTTTTAGAGATCGCTGTGCAGCCAATGCGCCCGACGGAAACACCATACAATAACCTCCATGCCCGATCACGAACATGGAGGTCTTTTTATTTTCTGAATTTTTTTATCTTTTCCGAAAGCTCACAAAGCTCGTCGTGGCTCAGCTCAGGCAGCCGTTCAAGGCGCTCAAGAAATTCGGAGACAGTCTCCTTTTCGGTGAGCTTCAGATATTCCGTGTAGTAAGTCACAACAACGCCCGGTATCATCGCCGTGACAATTATACCGTAAAGTGCAACGATTATCGTGACGATCTTCCCGACAAACGTAGTAACGCATATGTCACCGAAGCCTATAGTCGTCGAAGAAACGAACAGATACCAGTAGCCGTCCCGTATCGTGCTTACGTTAGGCTCGAAAACAGAGATAAGAACAGCGCCTATCGACATAACTATCAGAAAGTTTATGAGCATCGCCGACAGTCCCGTTCGCTTTATCACAAACAAAAACCTTTTAAGCCCTTTCATTATTCGTCCTCCTTGCCGAGTATCGCTTTCGGTGTGGGTATGAACTTAGCACATGCCGCAGCAGCAAGCATTACAGGTATAAGTTTCGACGGAAATACTATCATAAGAAGCAGCACCGTTGCAAGCGGTTTTTTGAGCGTGTGTCCCACAAGCGCCGTTGTTACTACCGCCGCACAGAAAACAGGGTCAAGACCGAGCATAAGGCTCATCGAGCAGCCGATACATATGCCGCAGAATATGACAGGGAAGAAGTGACCGCCTTTAAGCCCCGTACCTATGCAGATATTCGTAAGCGCAAGCTTTACAACAGCAATTATAAGCAGCGTAACAGCCCCGATCGGCGTAATATCCTGCATGACCTCTTCGATCTGGTGCTCGCCCGAAAACATGGTAAGCGGCAGAACTGTTCCTGCGATGCCGAGCAGCAGTCCGCCCGCCGCGGCTCTTACTATCACGAATTTTTCAGTTTTTTCTTTTGCAAGCTCCGTGAGCCTTTTGAATGCAAAGAAAAGATATCCGGCAAGAATACCGATAAGCGTCATGGGAACGGCGCATATGTACGCTTTCGCTCCGACATCTCCGGCTTCAAGACCTTCCGTTCCGACACCGCCGCCAAGCAGATTTCCGAGCAGAACGAAGCAGCCGAGCGAGCTTACTATCGCCGCAAAGTACAGCACTATCTTTGAGGTTTTCGGCAGCACCGTTTCATCATCTGATTCGATAGGCTCCACAAAACCGAACATCGGCGCACGGAAGATAGTTCCGAGCGTGGCGCTCATGCCTATCTGAGCAAGCTCTTCCGATTCTTTCAGGTATTTTTTCAGTTTGTCGCCTACCCAGGTGCAAAGCCCGGCGATAACGCCCGTAAGCCCTGCCTCGGGGCCGACGCTTGCGCCGATAAGCAGCGGCAGCATAGCCGAAACTATCGTTGAGAACACGTTGTTGTACGGGTAGCGCTTTTTCTCTTTGATCTCGCCGATCACCTGTTCAAGCTCCTCGGGGTAGTCGCCGAATCTCTTTTTCCATAGTCCTATGAGCAGGCCGCCCAGTGTGCAGACGATAAGCGTGTAGAACGGGATATTCGTCTTTTCGGGGATAGTGTGCCACAGCAAAGTTATCCCGAGGTTCATTATCCGCAGAAACACAAACACGATCGCACCGACAACACCGCCGAGCAGCACCGAATAAAGCAGAAATAAAAGCTTGCTTTTTGTTTTCATTTCGTGTCCTCCCATGAAGATCATTTGATTCAATTATAGAACAGATATGCCGAAAAAGCAATGATTATATTTGAAAAAATGGTGGATATGCAAAAAATTAGGAAGCACTGATTAAATCGAGTGCCAAAATTGCGCAGTCAGATTTTGAGGCAAATTGGACGAAAAAGTCGCAGGGTGAGGGTCTCCGGTCAATGTCAACAACTTAAGGAATAAAACAAAGTAAATAGTATTTGCCACTTTATATATTAACCCCTCCGTCACGCCTACGGCGTGCCAC
>CACZYP010000094.1 GCA_902785425.1 uncultured Ruminococcus sp.
CTCGACCGGACGGGCTTTAAGCTCCTTGTTTTCTTTCTCGAGACGGTCTTTCTCGCTGTTCGCTTCTTCGGCACGCCTGCGTGCGAAACTAAGGCTTTCTCTCAGCTCGTCCGCACTTGCCGCCTCAGCCGCAAGCTTGCTTTCAAGTTTCTCACGCTCGTGCTCGATCTTCATCTTCTCGCCCTTTATGCGGTTGATTTCTTCTTTCAATTCACGCACGGACACCGCTTCAAGATCGACCTTTTCGGCAACTTCCGCTTGCTTCTCTTCGCTGAGGGAAGCGAGGAGAGCCATCTTGCTGAAACCAATTTGTCCAAACGTTTGGACATTTTCAGGCTTGATCTTCTCTACAATCGAGATGTAGTTATAAGCATTGCTGCGCTTCATACCTACTTCTTCCTCGCAGTAGCTCTCAAAGCTCTGATAGCCACGCTCTTTGTACAGCTTGTCGTCTCTCATCTCTTTGAGAGCCTTTGCCATTGTGAAGAGGTTCTGCGCAGCAAGCGAGCCGCTTGTCATGATAGTCTGGTGCAGGCTCTCGGCCTGCTCATGCCGATTTACGCTTATTTCGCTGTTGTTCATGCTTTAATTCCTCCAGATACTGTTGATATTCCTGCTCGAATGCTTTGATCTCGTCGGGATCGTTACTGACTTCTATTGTGTAGTACGGTGTGTCGGGGGCTGATTTTCGGCGAATGAAGAAGATGTTTGTTCTATAGTATGCGTGCCGTTCCGCATAACCGCCAACACAGTGATGTAATGCTTTTCCCTCTTCTATGATCTCATATATTGTTTTGGGTTGACGAAGAAACAAATCGCCGCTCTCAAATTCAAATGGCAGACGGTCGGGAAAATTCTTTTCAAGCATCTTTTGTGCCGCATTGTTTTTCTTAAAAATTATGACCTGCGACAGCCTTTCATGCATTGCATTAAAATTATGCGGCATGCTGATAGCTGTGTCGGCAAAGTTATACTTTAATGTCCTGCACTGGTCGAGATAATCGCTGTAGTCGATGGTTCTGATCTGATGTTCGATAAGATACCGGGCTATACGATGAGGTTTTAACCCTGTAGCGGCAATATGTGTATCAAGAAGTCCGAACTGAGAACCGTAAACTTTTGCAACAAGCAGAACTTCTTCAGGCTTCATTTTGGGAAATTTCTCACGATGCGCAATATAGTCTTTGTAAAGACTTTCCCGACCTCGAAGCATAAAAAACTCCGTGCGGTTTAACCGAAGCATTTTCAGAAGATTGTTGCTTGATAGATCTACGGTTTCATCTACACATCGTTTTTTACGGAATGAATAATAAAAAGGAGTTTCGCTTTTTGATGTTATAAGCTTCCGATATCCCGACTTGATGAGATACTCAATATTCGGGTGATCGATATAAAGTTTAAGATAAGACATCACATATTTTTCGTTCTCATCAAGCATACTGTATCTGAGATCAGAATGTGCAACAGCATTGAAATTCAGTATATCGTAGCAAAGATCTGCTAAATAACCGGGAGATCGCTGATAAACAGGTTCCTGAAATCGTACAGGATGCCAACCGGCTCCATCTGAATACGAATATCTTACTGCGCCGTCCTTAGTGAAAGCATAACGCTGTACCTCGGTAACGAAACGTTTTAAACGATATTCTTTGCTTTCATCAGACCATACATATCTTCGCTCTCTACGATAGCAGCGTGCAAACAATTCATGACCGTTAGTGAGCAAAACACAGATATGATGACCTTTTCCATAGTTGACAATCTGCATTAGTCTCTTCGGCGTTTTCGGGATCATGCGAAGCAGTTCTTCTTTTCGTTCTCTTTTCATGTTCCACCTACCAATCCAGCAAGCTGTCAAGCGACAGCGAGATATCCTGCGGCTTCGGTTCGGGCTTTTCGGTTTCTTTCTCGGCTTCGTACTCGCTCATGCGTATCTTCATTTTATATTCGATCACCGCACCGGGGAACCAGAACTGCACAGCCTTAGTGTACAGGTCAAAGTCTGATACAGACTGCCCAAGCCCTTTGCAGATCGTTTGCAGGCAGTCGTCATACGTCTTGTCCGTCTCAACGATCGCCTTGGCGAATTCCTCGGACTGCTCGCAAAACTCTTTGAGGACCTTAGCCACCGCCGAATTGACGGCTTTTTCGTAGCGTCCGAGCTTTTTTTCATTGGATGGCTTGATTTTGTCCTGCGCGTGTCGTATAATAGTATTGGAATTGATTAATTTCGTGTCCGCTGACGGTGTTGCCGCACCGTTGGCGGTATTTTTTTGTCCTGTCATGGTGTACCTCCTAAACGACTTCGCACTTACTTCCGCCGAACAGCAGCGCCGTAAGCTGCTGAGCCTTGCGCTCGTCCGCAGCGGTGACGATATCCATCGCTACTGTTGTCTTGCCGTCGGGTGTTGTGATCTTAAGCGATCCTACCGGGAAGTCGGTAAAGTAGTCGTTTTCCTGCGCATTGTCTTTCGCAAGAGAACGTAGCCGGTCGATAAAAGTTCTAAGCAATCCCATTGTAGTACCTCCTGTTCTTAGTTATCGCTTATTTTTTCGTTCGACTAAAAAAAAGGTTCATAATCACATAGAAAGTGTTACGTTCATCTGCCATAGGTCTGCCGGGGTTCCGAATGTTCCATGTTTTAGAACATTCGGGGCAATACAACGCCGCACCATAGCTGCCCCAGCCACTTTTG
>CACZYP010000095.1 GCA_902785425.1 uncultured Ruminococcus sp.
CAAAAGTGGCTGGGGCAGCTATGGTGCGGCGTTGTATTGCCCCGAATGTTCTAAAACATGGAACATTCGGAACCCCGGCAGACCTATGGCAGATGAACGGAACACTTTCTATGTGATTATGAACCTTTTTTTTAGTCGAATGAAAAAATAAGCGATAACTAAGAACAGGAGGTACTACAATGGGATTGCTTAGAAATTTTATCGACCGCTACGTTCTTGCGAAAGACGATGCGGAACACAACTATTTTACCGACTTCCCGGTAGGCTCTTTGAAGATCACAACGCCCGACGGCAAGACAACAGTAGCGATGGACATAGTTACCGCAGCGGACGAGCGCAAAGCTCAGCAGCTTACGGCGCTGCTGCTCGGCGGAAGTAAGTACGAAGTCGTTGACGCCGATAGTTTTCTCGGCCTGACAGATTAGGAGGTACACCATGACAGGACAAAAAAATACCGCCAACGGTGCGGCAACACCGTCAGCGGACACGAAATTAATCAATTCCAATACTATTTCAAGCCTTCCGGAGAGAAAAAGCTCGGACGGTACGAAAACGCAGTCAATTCGGCTGTAGCTGCTGCACTCCGTGAGTTCTGCGAACAGTCGGAAGAGTTCGCCCGTGCAATAGTCGAGAGTGATGAGACCTACGACGATTGTTTAACATCGATCTGCAAAGGCCTCGGAAAGTCGATCTCAGACTTTGACCTGTATACCAAAGCGGTGCAGTTCTGGTTCCCCGGAGCAATCATCGAATACAAGATGGTTCTTCACATGAGTGAGTACGAAACAGAAGAAGAACAGCATGAAGAGCCGAAAGATATATCTTTCTCTCTCGACAGCCTGCTTGACTGGTGAGGTGCGTATGAAGCAAACAAGAAAAGATGAGCTTATCGGCTGTTTCCCGATCACTCCGCCGGAGATCATTGCTGACATGAAAGAAGGCGACATTTTCGGCAGGAGCAGAGCCGCTAACTTCTGTGTGTTCCTCACCAATGGTCATGAACTGTTCGTGCGGTGCTACCACAAGTACAGCCGCTCAAACGAGATCAGAGAGTCGCAGCGCTATGTATTTGCAAAAGACGGCTTTTGCCGTTACGGGCTGAATGATGAGGGCAAATGGAAAGCAATGTCATTTCGAGAGCCTGTGTTCTATACAGGAGCGTATTACACTGATAATTCTTACATTATTCTGAATGCCGAAGCCATTAACAACTCCGATATGCGTTACAGCCGTGTCTTCGAATGGTCCAATTCAAGCGTAGGAGTTATATCATTCCTGCGGCTGTACTGCAAGCACCCGAACATTGAGTATCTGATCGAGAGCGGGTATGGAGAGCTGATATCGGTATCGTTTGACTATTACTACCATTCTAACCCCGTTGATGTGTACGGTGGGATCGACCTTAAAAGCAACGATCTTCGGAAGATGCTGAGGCTGACACGAACAGAGTTTAAACTGCTGCAGGGGCATGAGGATATGTTCAACCTGTACATCAAGTACCGTATCTGCCGTGAGCAGCTGCCAGGGCTGAAATCCGAAGAGCTTTTAGAGATCGCAGATTCGCCGTTCTATGCATACGAGCTTATAAACTGCTCAAAGGCAGCGGGCACAACGATCATGAGAATGTTCCGCTACCTCACCGAGAACAACATCTCGGCCGTGATCTACCGTGATTATATCGACCAATGCCGAAAACTGGGCTACGATATGCACGATACGGCGATCGGGCTTCCGCATGATCTTCTTGCTGTTCATGAGAGGTATTCGGAGATCATCAAGTACCGGCAGAGCGAGCAGGATAAACAGGAATTCGCAAAATGGTTCGATGTGCGGAAGATCTTCGAGTATGAGACGGACGAGCTGATACTTCGTCAGCCAAAATGCCCCGATGAGATCATCGAAGAGGGCAAAGCGCTGCACCATTGTGTCGGGTCATACGCAAGCAGACATTCGCAGGGGAAGACGAACATTTTCTTCATCCGCAAGAAGTCGGACCCGATCACACCGTACTACACGATAGAGGTATCTAACACGTATCATATCGTGCAATGCTACGGATATAAAAACAATAAAAACTGCGAAAAGCCCGACGAGATCAAAGCATTCGAGCAGGAATATCAACAGTATCTGGAGGAATTAAAGCATGAACAACAGCGAAATAAGCGTAAATCGGCATGAGTCATGACAAACGGCGCACTGGCTGCGGAGAACCTTTTCAACATGGCGAAAGCGCTCAAAGACATCAGAGACGGCAAGTTCTACAAAGAGCTTGGCTATCGGAATTTTGAGAGCTACTGCGAGGAAAAGGCAGGTATGACGTGCAGAAATGCGTATCGTTATATATCTATCGCAGAAAAAATACAGCATAAAAACGTGACATCGATGTCACAAATCGGAATGACAAAGCTTGCTCTCCTTGCCTCGCTCAGCGAGGACAAGCAAGCCGAGATCGCCGAGTCGGTTGAACTTGAAAGCGTTTCCGTCAGGGAGCTTAAGGAAGAGATCAACAAGCTCAAGGGCGAGAAGCTCAAAATCGAGAATGAACGGCACAAGCTTGAATCGAAGCTGGCCGCAGAAGCCGCAAGCGCCGATGAGCTTAGGGAAAGCCTTAGTTTCGCACGCAGGCGTGCCGAAGAAGCGAACAGCGAGAAAGACCGTCTCGAGAAAGAAAACAAGGAGCTTAAAGCCCGTCCGGTCGAG